>JBJMWF010000399.1:0-10379 GCA_045810265.1 Vitreoscilla sp.
AGGCGGCGCTGGCCACGCGCGCGGCCCTGAACACGGCGATCGCCCGCGTTCGATAGCCACAAGCCGCGGGCAGCCGCCGCTCGAACGCGCGCGGGTCGGCCACGCCCTGGCGGGTTCGCCGCATGCCCGGCGGGCATGCAGGCCGGGTGCCGCGCACGGGTTATCCGTCCAAGTTCGTCCGGAAACGGATGCAACTCGACATTTCGAGTCAAACTAGGGGACTGGGGGGCGAGCCGAAAAAGGGTCGCCATAAGAACACCGTATGGCCGAACCAACGCCGAACAAGGAGGCCAGGCACCGCCTGCGCCAATCGCTGACGCGCCATCTGCTGGCCGCGACGGCCGGGGTCGCGTTCGCGTCGGCGTTGATGTTCCTGGGCTTCGGCCACCCGCTGGACTGGGTGGCGCGGCTGTCTCTGACCACCGCGTTCCTCTGCCTGGGCGGCGCCGCCTTCGCCTTGCGTCGCGATGCCGGAACGGGTGTCCAGGCGCGCGCGCTTCCGTACGTGATCGGCGCGGCGATCGGCTTGTCCGGGGTTGCCGCGGCCGTCGCCGGCGAGGGGCTGATGTCGCCCGCGCTGGCCATCGTGGGCGTGTTCCTGTGCCTGTTCACCGTGGTGGGCGGCTTGCGCGCCGGCATCCTGGCCGCGGCGATCGGCGCCGGCATGCTGCTGTTGCTGGCGGTGGCCATGGCGTTCGATTGGCTGTCGTCGGCCGGCATCGCGCCGGTCGGCTCGCTGCTCAACCTGGTGCGGCCGCTGTTGACGCACGCCCTGGTGCTGGCCATCGCGCTGGGCGGTGGTGAGCTTCTGGGGCGCACGCTGGATCGCACGCTGCGCAGCGCCGACGAGCGCGAGCGCCGCTTCCTCGGCTTGCTGGCCGTGGCCGCCGACGCGTACTGGGAGATGGACGGCAACGGCCGCCTGATCCGCTTCAGCGCCAAGGAGGAACTGCGCAACTTCGTCGGCCTGCGCCGGCATGGCGTCGATGCCGGCATGGGCAAGCTGCTGTGGGAGACGCGCGGCGTGATGTTCGACAGCCAGGTGCTCGAGGCGTTCCGTTCGGAACTGGCGGCGCGCCTGCCGATGCGCGACGTGCCGCTGCGCTGGAGCGACGTTTCCGGCCGCGTGCGCCACTTCACGCTCAGCGCCGAGCCACGCACCAACGAAGCCGGCAAGTTCGCGGGCTACTGGGGCGTGCTGCGCGACATCACGCAGGACGTGAAGGCGCGCCAGGCGCTGTGGTCCACCGAGACGCGCTACCAGGACCTGTTCCGCCGCATCCCGACGCCCCTGGTGCTGCATCGCGAGGGCCGCGTGCTGGACGCCAATCCTGCAGGTGTCGCGCTGTTCGGCTTCGCCGACCTGCGTGCGCTGCTGGGCCAGGACCTGGTGGCGCTGTTCGAGGCCGGCCCGTCCCGCGACCGCGCACGCGAACACGTGCAGCGGCTGGACGGCCTGGCCACCGGCCAGGGCCTGCCCGAGGCCGAATTCACGCTGATGCCGGGCACCGACCGCAGGCTGACCGTGCGCGTGAGCAGCGTGCGGGTCGACGTCGATGGCGAGGCCGCCACGCTGTCCATCATCACCGACGACACCGAACGCCGCGCCGCCGAGGACCTGGTGCGGCGCAGCGAGACCTTGCTGTCGCACCTGGTCTCCACCAGCCCCGACTGGATCACGCTGACGGAGTTCGCGAGCGGCCGCTACGCGATGGTCAACCCGACCTTCCTCGCGACCACCGGCTACCGCGCCGAGGAGGTCATCGGGCGCACGCCCAGCGAGCTCGGGCTGTGGGCCGACGCCACGCAGCGCGATCGCATCTACCGCATGCTGGACCAGGGGCAGAGCGTGCAGAACTTCCCCGCCACCATGACCACTCGCGACCGGCGCCGGGTGTCGATGCTGGTGTCGGCGGCACGCTTCACGATCGACGACATCGACTACCAGATGACCAGCGCGCGCGACGTCACCGCCACAGAGCAGGCCCGGCGCGAGCGCGAGGCGATCCTGGAGAACGCGCTGGTGGGCATCTCGTTCACGCGCGACCGCCGCATCGTGATGACCAACGCGCGCTTCGACGAGATGTTCGGCTGGCCGCGTGGCGCGCTGCAGAACCAGCAGCAGCGCGTGCTGTGGCCGTCCGACGACGCCTTCAACTGGATGAGCGACGAGGTGGGGCCGGCGCTGTCGCGCGGCGAGCAGGTCGACTTCGAGGTGCCGATGATGCGGCGCGACGGCAGCACCTTCACCGGCCGCCTGCTCGCCAAGGCGCTCGACCCGGCGCAGCCGGCCAGCGGCACCATCTGGCTGGCCGAGGACGTCACCGAGCGGCGGCTCGTCGAACAGGCGCTGGCCCGCGCGCGCGACGAGGCCGAGGCCGCCAACCGCGCCAAGAGCGCGTTCCTGGCCAACACCAGCCACGAGATCCGCACGCCGCTCAACGCACTGGTGGGGCTGGCGCAGCTCGCGCGCACGCCCGAGGTCGACGACCGCCGCCGCCTGCAGTACATCGAGCAGATCTGCGAATCGGCCGACACGCTGTCGGCCATCCTGTCGGACATCCTCGACCTTTCGAAGATCGAGGCCGGCAAGCTGATCGTCGACCGCGTCGCGTTCGACCTGCGCGCGCTGATCGGCACCCTCAAGCAGGCCTACGGCGCGCTCGCCGACACCAAGGGCCTGACGCTGTACGTCGACATCGACGAGGACGTGCCGCAGCACGTGCTGGGCGACCCGATGCGGCTGCGCCAGGTGCTGACCAACTACCTGACGAACGCACTGAAGTTCACGAGCTCGGGCCGCATCCTGCTCAACGTGCAGCCCGGCGTCGGCCACCGGCTGCGCTTCGAGGTGATCGATACCGGGGCAGGCATGGACGGCGCCGCGCTGTCGCGCCTGTTCCTGCCCTTCAGCCAGGTCGACAACTCGATCACCCGCAAGGTCGGCGGCACCGGCCTGGGCTTGTCGATCTGCAGCGAGCTCGCCAAGCTGATGGACGGCACCGTCGGGGTCAGCAGCGAGCCGGGCAAGGGCAGCGCGTTCTGGGTCGAACTGCCGCTGCCGGCAGTCACGGCGCAGCAGCTCGAGGAGCACGAGAGCACGTCCGGCCTCGACGCCTTGCAGGGCACGCGCGTGCTGATGGTGGAGGACAACCCGGTCAACATGATGATCGCCGTGGCGCTGCTGGAACGCTGGGGCGCGATCGTCGACCAGGCCGGCGACGGCCCCAGCGCGCTGCATGCGATCGACCATGCCTACCAGTCCGGCGACCCGTTCGACATCGTGCTGATGGACGTGCAGATGCCCGGCATGAGCGGCCACGAGGTCACGCGCCGCCTGCGCCAGCGCTACGACCGCCACACGCTGCCCATCGTTGCCCTGACCGCGGCGGCGCTGGTCTCCGAGCGCGAGGACGCGATGGCCGCCGGCATGAACGACTTCCTCACCAAGCCCATCGACGCCGACCGCCTGCGCCAGACGCTGTGCCAGGTGCTGATGGAGGCGGAGGCGCGCGTGGAGCGGTGAAAACCGGCGCAGCGTCGCACGCACGTCTTCGCTCCGAGAGACGCGCCATGCCGGCTCGATTCCGCGCTGCCGGCCGAGGTGTCTGGCGCGTTCTCGTCCGCGCTGCGTTGTCGATGGTTGAGACCCTGTCCTGGCGGACGAGATCGTGCCTGACGCCGGTCAACAGGCTGGCCGGCGTCAGGCCCCGCCTCGAATCGCGATCAGCATTGCGCTCTCCTGAAGCGGCTTGGCGCGATCCGAGTCAGCGCCAGACACCTCCGACAGCGGCCCTGCGGGTCGATGAGCGCCTCGAGCGTCGTCCCCGCTCTTTGGCGACGAACGTCCCTGCGTTTGTCCCTACACTTCGCGCATGCAAGCACTTTCCACCATCGCGCGACCGCGCATCGGCTGGGGCCTGATCGGCGCCGGCGGGATCTCCGACCAGCTGGCGCGCGCGTTGTCGCATGTGCCCGAGGCGCGTCTCGTGGCGGTGGGCTCGCGCGACGTCGCCAAGGCGCGGGCCTTCATCGACCAGCCGCGCGGGCACGAGACGATTCGCGAGCCGGTGCGCGCGCATGGCAGCTACCGGGCGCTGGTGGACGACCCCGAGGTCGACGTCGTCTACATCGGCACGCCGCATCCCGATCACATCGACTCGATGCGGCTCGCACTGGCGGCGGGCAAGGCCGTGCTGTGCGAGAAGCCGTTCACCCTCAACCGGCGCGAGGCCGCGGAGGCCGTCGCGCTCGCGCGCCGGCACGACGCCTTCCTGATGGAGGCCATGTGGATGCGCTACGTGCCGGCGATGGTCGAACTCAAGCGCCTGGTCGGCGAGGGCGCGATCGGCGAGCCGGTGTCGGTGTCGGCGGACTTTGGCTTCTCGGCCGCCGGCCTGCCGGCGAGCCACCGCGCACTGAGTCCCGCGCTCGCCGGCGGCGGCCTGCTGGACATCGGCATCTACCCGCTCAACCTGGCCGCCTTCGTGCTCGGCGAGATCGTCGGCGTGCAGGCCGACGCGGAACTCGGCCCGACCGGCGTCGACGTCCACACGGTCTTCAACTTGCGCCACGTCGGCGGCCAGCGCAGCCAGGGCATGTGCTCGCTGCGCGCCACCACGGCGTGCCGCGCGACGATCCTGGGCACCGACGGCCGCATCGACGTCTCGCCGCCGTTCTACGCCGCCCAGCAGCTGCACCTCGCGCGCGGGACGCGCCCGTGGGAAGAGACGCCCGTCGAGGTCATCGACCGGCCGTGGCGCGGTTCGCGCTACGTCGGCCAGGTCGAGGAGGTGCACCGCTGCCTGCGCGCGGGCCTGGCCGAAAGCCCGGTCATGCCGTTGGACGAAACGGTGGCGCTCGTCGGCTGGATGGACACCATGCGCGCCCAGTTCGGCCTGCGCTATCCGGGCGAGTGAGATGAATCTCTGGATCGTCTTCGGCCTGGGCGGCCTGTATGGGCTGCTCATGCGCCTCGTGTTCGGCATGCCGTGGATGAACCACGGCCCGTCGAACGGCGCCAGCGGCCCGATGCTTGCGAGCTTCGTCGTGCTGGTGCCCGTCTTGATCGGCATGTTCACCGTGCACGCGGCGCGAAGGCGGCCGCCGAGCCTGCTGTTCGCCCTGTTCGGGCCGTGGGTGCCGACGATCGCGTTCGCGGCCGGCACTGGCCTGGTCCTGATCGAGGGCAGCATCTGCATCGCGATGGCGTTGCCGATCTTCTGCATCGTCGCTTCGGCGGGCGGCCTGCTGTGCTGGATCGTGCTCAAGTTCGTCGACGTGCCGCAGGGCGGCGTGAACGCGTTGCTGCTGCTGCCCTTGCTGCTGGCCTGGCCGGAGTCGCAGCAGCCCTTGCCGCTGACGCTCAGCCGCAGCGAACAGGCGCTGCACATCGCGGCGCCGCCGGAAGTGGTCTGGGGGTTGATCAACCACGCCACGCAGATCGCACCGGCGGAGATGCGCGACGGCCTGGCGTTCCGCATCGGCGTGCCTTATCCGCGCGAAGCGATCACCGGGGCGATGGACGGCGGCCGCGTGCGCAAGCTGCGCTGGGCCGGCGGCGTCGCGTTCGACGAGCCGATCACCGCCTGGCAGGAGAACCGCTACATCGCCTGGACGTATTCGTTCGCTTCCGATTCCTTCCCGCCCGGTACGCTCGACGAGCATGTGCTGATCGGCGGCAAGTACTTCGATCTCGTCGACACGTCCTATCGCCTGGTGCCGGAAAACGGCGGCACGCGGCTCGAGATCGTCGTCGACTACCGCGTCAGCACGCATTTCAACTGGTACGCGGAGCCGGCCGGCCGCCTGCTGGTCGACGACGCGGCGCGGGCGATCCTGCGCTTCTACCAGCGCCGCGCCGAGGCGGCGCCAGGCAAGACTGCGTAGACACCGTCGCGCGCCGCCATGGGGCGCGGCGTGCGGTACTTCGCGCACTTTGCGGCGGGCGAAAGCCGTACGGCCGCGGGCGCAGCGAGAATGCGCGCAGGCCGGCGCGCCGCTCGCGCACGCCAGAGGCCGCACCAACGAGATCGAGGGAGAACTTTCATGAGCACGACCGCCAACAAGCCCACCGCCGCCTTCATCGGGGCGTCCTGGGTTGCGCTGCTCGCCGGCGCGGGCGCCTACCTGTTCGGCCTGTGGAACACCGACATGCAGTTGAACGAGAAGGGCTACTACTTCACGCTGCTGATGTACGGCCTGTTCGCCGCGGTGTCGCTGCAAAAGACGGTGCGCGACCGGCTCGAAGGCGTGCCCGTCACCGGTCTGTACACGGGCCTGTGCTGGTTCTCGATGGCCCTGACCGTCACGCTGATGGGCATCGGCCTTTACAACGCCAAGCTCGCGCTCTCGGAGAAGGGCTTCTACGGCATGGCCTTCGTGCTGGCGCTGTTCGCCACCATCGCGATCCAGAAGAACGTGCGCGACTCGGCCGCCGTGCGCTGAGCCTGGCGCGCGGCGCTCAGACGGACTGGGCCGGCGCCGTGTCGATCGGCAGCTGCCGCATCATGTCCTTCATGTGGATCATTGCGCCGACGCCGGTGAAGACGAGCACGAGCGCGACCAGCGCCGTGATGAGGTATTGCAGCACCACGATGCCCAGCCCGCGCAGATAGGTCGTGTCCAGGATCAGCATGAAGCCCAGCGGCGCCGCGAAGAAGGCCAGCAGGCCGCCGCCGTGGAACACCCGCACCGCCAGGCCGATGATCAGGTACGACACGATCATCGCCAGCAGGCTGATCCAGAAGCCGGTGCGCTTGGCGCCGACGATGCGGGCGGCGATCATCACCGGGGCGACGACGATGAGCAGGACGATGGCAAGGAGGATGAGCCACATGGCGAAAGTTCTTTCCTGGTTGTCGGGAGTGCGGCGTCGGCGCCAAGGCCCATTCTCGTCGCAAGCGGCCGTCAGCCCAGCGTGATGGCCGCGCTCACCGCACCCGCCCGGTCGGCGCGCGCATCGACGGTGACGACGCTGCCCCGGGGCCCGCGCACGATCCACTCCTGCAGCGTGCGGTCGGCGGTGACGTCGCGATCGGGCAGGAAGGCCTGCAGCGAGCTGCGTGGCGCGTGGCCTTCCAGATGGGCGCCGATCTCGCGGGCCTTGCCCGTGACCAGCGCCACGCCGTCGGGCAGCGCGATCTCGAACACGGTGCCGCGAACGACCTGGCGTTCCTTGGCGCGCAGCGTCACATACGCCGGCAGGTATCCCGCATTGCCGACGGCCAGCCGAACGCGCCAGGTGTCGCCGGCGCCGCCATGGCCCAGCGGCTCGCAGCTGGCCTGCAGGATCTCCAGCTTGGGCAACGACAACGCCAGTTGGGTCAGCCACGCCGGAAAGCGCGCCGCCTCGCGTTCACGCAGCGGCGGCGGCGGGTTGCGCCAGAAGTTCATGCGATCCCAGCCGCCGATCTCGAGCGCGCCCAGCTGCGGATGCACGAAGGGCTTCCAGTCGACGTAGGCCTGGCCGCCGCACTGCTCGTCGCTCCACTTGAGCAGCTTCAGGTCGTCCTCGGGCGGATGGTCGCGGTACCAGTGGATCCAGTCGTACTTGTCGATGCCGGCTTCCTTGTTCGGCGCCCAGATCTCGACCGTCCAGCACAGCGCGCCCTGGTGCTCGTAGAGCCAGTCCTGGGTGCCGGTGATCACTTCCTTGGGGTGGTACTTGAAGTCGTGGAAGCCGCTGATGGCCGGATAGCCTGTCAGCCTGGCGCCGATGTCGGACAGGCGCTTGATCATCCACAGGTCCTCCGGCGTCATGTCGTCGTCGGAGGTGGTGCCCATCGGACGCAGGATCACGCCGCTGTGGGTGTGGAAGCTGACCGCCGCGCCGATGTTGGGGTGCGCGACGCAGAAGTCCACCATCGCGCGCACCTCGGGCTCGCTGGTCGGATAGGGCCCGGCACCGACCTGCTCGAATTCCTGGCGCCACAGCGACGGGAAGTTTCGATTCAGGTCCAGGCCTTCGCGGTCGCGATTGATCGTCATGCGCACGCCGTCCCAGGCCTTGATCGTGCCTTCGGGAATGACGCGGAAGTACTCGCCGCCGACCTCGCCGGGTTCGCGCGGCACCATCAGGCGCGGCTCCTGCGGGTGGTTCTTGTAGCCGCCGTGCGGGTCGGGCAGCCGCATGTAGAGCACGCGGCCGTCGCCGTCGACGTCCTCCATCGTCATGCCGTCGGGCGGCTCCTCGTCGAACGGATAGCCGCGCGTGGACGAGCGGATGAAGCGCGGCTTGTCGGCCAGGGCCAGCTCGGCGCCATCGGGGTTCAGGCGCGGCACGATGTAGACGACGCGCGTGTCGAGCAGGTGTGCCAGGCGCTTGTCGGCGCCCTCGTGCGCCAGCACGTGATGCAGGTAGTACAGCGCCGCGGTGCAGGCCGTGAGTTCGGCCGCGTGGATGTTGCCGTCGATCCAGAAGGCGGGCTTGGTGATGTCGGCGCCTGTGGCGCGGCGCGTCAGCACCAGCAGCCAGATGTCGCGTCCTTCATGGCTCTTGCCGATCGAGCGCAGCTCGACGAGGTCCGGGCGCGCTGCGGCGTAGGCCTGCAGCATCGCGGTCAACTCGGCGTGGCGCGGGAAACGGCTGAAGTCGGGAGTCGGCAGGTCGGATGCGTTCATGGCGAGGGCTGGGACGGCGATCCGGCATTCTGCGCCGGGAGCCGTCAGTGCCGCAGCCGGGCAATCCAGTGCCACAGCAGCGCGATGGCCAACGCGATGCCCAGCACCCAGTGAATCACCGAAAGCCAGGCGTGCGCCTCTTCGGGCGCGTACTGCAGGCCGATGGCCGAGCCGAGGAGGACCGCCAGGGCGCTGACCATCAACACGCCGCTGACGGTGCGCGCAGCGCTGTGGCGCAGGGCGCGAACGCTGCCGGCACGACGCCGATGCGCGCGCCGCCGCCGCACCGCGCGCCAGGCGGGCCGCACGTGCACCTGCCAGACGACGCCAGCGGCCAGCGTCGTGCACCAGGCGATCCCGCCGTGCGCGCGCAGCAGCCACGCCACCATCGGATGCGGCTGCGGACCGAACGTCGTCTGCTGCAGCCAGACGTCGTGGCCCAGCAGCCAGGCGACGCCTGTTGCCAGAAGCGCGACGCAGCCCCAGACCAGGAGGTGACGCGCGCGGCGTCCCTGTCCGTGGGCGACGAAGTGGGCGTCGTTGTGCAGACTCATCGTCTCAACTTTGCCAGACGCTGCCGTCCGCACGCACGACCAGCGCCCGCGCCCGCGCCCGGCGCAGCAGCGCCACGGCGAGCTCGCCTTGTTGCCAGACGATCTTGGTCAGCGCGTCGGCGGCGCAGGCGGTCGGCGCCAGCACGGTCACCGAGCAGGGCACCGGCGTGTCGTCCTGGCTGGCGGCGCGCCGCGCGACCGCGCCGCTGGCGCTGGTCGCGCAGGCCGAGTCGCGCAGCGCCGCCACCGGCCACAGCTCGGACGCATCGAACGGCGAGCGCACCAGCACGGTCTCCTCCAGCGTGCCGAACACGCGCAGGTCGCCACCCGCGTTGACGACGCCGCTGTGCACGCCGGCGCGGCGCAACCTGGACACGGCCAGGTCGACCGCATAGCCCTTGGCGATGCCGCCGAAGTCGAGCCAGGCCGGGGCGTGCACCAGCACCTCGCGGCCCTCGACCTGCAGCGCATCCTCGAACGGCAGTTCGCCGGGCGGCGCGGCATCGTCGGGCGCCGGCAGCCAGCCGCGCGCCACCGCGCGCGGCGCGCAACCGGCGTCGAACGCGCCGCCGCTGGCGCGCGCCCAGCGCTGCGCGCGCCTGAGCACGGCCGCGGTGTGCGGATGCACCGCCAGACGCTCGCCGGCGCGGGCGCGCGCGATGCGGCGCACGTCGCTGCCGGCCTCGTGAAAGCTCATCAAGGCATGCACCTGCGCGACGGCTTCGAAGGCGGCGTCGGCGGCGACGTCGAACGCCGTGGCGCTCGCGCCCTGTGCCCGCACCTCCACCAGGGTGCCCAGCAGCGGCTGTGCGCGGCGCCGCATCATGGCGCAGCCGCCTGGGAACGCATCACGCGCCGGCCTTGGCGGCGATCGGGTGCCTGGCAGCCCAGGCCACCAGGCGATGCACGCCGTCGGTGACGTGCGTGCAACTGAGCGTGGCGCCGCTGACGTTGGCGATGTCCGCGCCCACGCGCAGTGGATCGGCCGCCGTCTTGCCGACGAACTGGTTGCGCCAGGCCGGCAGCCGCACCTCCGCGCCATGGCCCTCGCGGTAGGCGAGGATCTCGACGGCCAGTACCTTGCCGGCGGCGTCCAGCGCCACGGCGTAGTCGATCTGCTCGAACTTGCCCACCACCGAGTCGACGATCACCCGGCCCAGCACGCTGTCGCCCTGGCGCGCCTCGATCGTGCGCAGCGTGCCG
>JBJMWF010000400.1:0-7627 GCA_045810265.1 Vitreoscilla sp.
CGGCGTGTGCAGCGCCCGCGACATCAGCGCCTTGGTCGCCGCCACCGCACCCGGCGCGCAACGCAGGATCTGGGCGAGCGTCGCGGCCAGCGCGGCGTCGAGCGCGGCGCCGTCCTCATGCACCTCGTGCACCAGTCCGATCTGCAGCGCCTGCGCGGCAGACAACTTGCCGCCGGTCACCGCCAGCCGCCGCGCCTGCGATGCGCCCAGGCGCGCGACGAGAAACGGGGCGATCTGCGCCGGCACGACGCCCAGCGATGTCTCCGGCAGGCGGAACTGGGCGCCCTGCCCGGCCAGCGCCACGTCGACGACGCAGGCCAGACCCAGGCCGCCGCCCATGACCGTGCCTTCGAGCAGCGCGATCGTCGCGATGCCGGTGCGGGCGAAGCCGTCGCACAGCAGGCCGAAGCGGGCGTTGGCGTCGGCGATCGCATCGCCGTTGCCGGCCATCTCGCGTTGGCGCGCCTGCGCCATGTCCTGCAGGTCGGCGCCGGCACAGAAATGGCCGCCCGCCCCGCGCAGCACGATGGCGCGCACCTCGCCCGCGGCCTCGGCATCGGCGAGCACCGCGGCCAGCTCCGAGACCATCTGCAGCGACATCGCATTGCGTTGCTGGGGACGGTTCAGCGTCACGTGCAGCACGCCACCGTCCTGGTGCACCAACAGCGTCCGGTACGCCGGGATGTCCATCAATGGCCGCCCTTGGGCAAGGTGCCCTCGAGCTTGCAGATGATGCCCAGCATCACCTCGTCGGCGCCGCCGCCGATGGAGATCAGGCGCGAGTCGCGCCAGGCCTGCGAGATCGGGTTGTCGCGCGTGAAGCCCATCCCACCCCAGTACTGCAGGCAGCTGTCGGTGACCTCGCGGCTGAGGCGCCCGCACTTGAGCTTGGCCATCGAGGCGAGCTTGGTGACGTCCTTGCCCGAGATGTATTGCTCGCAGCAGGCGTAGGTGAGCGCGCGCAGGGCGGCGACCTCGGTGCGCAGTTCCGCGAGGCGGAAATGGACCACCTGGTTGTCGAGGATGCTCTTGCCGAAGGCCTGGCGTTCGCGCGTGTACTCGATGGTCAGGTCGATCAGGCGATCGAGGCTGCGCAGCGACGACGCCGCGCCCCACATGCGCTCTTCCTGGAACTGCATCATCTGGAACGCGAAGCCCATGCCCTCCTGGCCGATCAGGTAGCGCTGGGGCACGCGCACGCCGTCGAAGAACAGCAGCGCGGTGTCGGACGAGTCCATCCCGATCTTGTGGATCTTCTGCTTGGTGATGCCCGGCAGGTTCATCGGCACGATGATCAGGCTCTTGTTCTTGTGCACCGGGCCGTCGCTGGTGTTGGCCAGCAGGCAGCACCAGTCGGCCTGCAGGCCGTTGGTGATCCACATCTTGCTGCCGTCGATGACGTAGTCGCCGCCGTCCTTGCGCGCGGTCGTCTTCAGCGCCGCGACGTCCGAGCCGCCGCCGGGCTCGCTGACCGCCACGCAGCCGAGCACGTCGCCGGCGATCGAGGGCGCGAGGAACTCGCGGCGCAGTTCGTCCGAGCCGAAGCGCGCCAGCGCCGGGGTGCACATGTCGGTGTGCACGCCGATCGACATCGGCACGCCGCCGCAGCCGCACTCGCCCAGCGCCTCGGCCATCACCATCGAGTAGCTGAAGTCCAGGCCCGCGCCGCCGAACTCCTCGGGGTACTTCAGGCCCAGCAGGCCGAGGTTGCCCAGCTTCTTGAGGACCTCGTGCGCGGGGTACTGCTCGTCGGCCTCCCATTTCGGCACGAACGGGTTCAGTTCCTTCTGCACGAAGCGCGTGACGGTCTCGGACAGGGCCTTGTGTTCGGTCGTGAATTTCATGGGTTGTCTCGTGAGTTCTTCTAGAAGCGGGCGACGCCGAAGGCGTTCGGACGCAAGGTGCGCGCCTCGGCCTCACGCGCGAGCGCCAGCGCGAGCGCCAGCACGCGGCGCGTGTCGCGCGGGTCGACGATGCCGTCGTCCCACAGCCGCGCGGTGCCGAACAGCACGTGCGATTCGCGGTCGATGCGCTCGCGCAACTGGTTTCCCATGGCGGCGAGTGCGCCGTCGTCGACCGGCGCGCCGGCGCGTGCGAGCTTGGCGGCGCCGACGATCTCCATCACCTTGCCGGCCTGCGCGCCGCCCATCTAGGCAGTGCGCGCGTTGGGCCAGCTGAAGATGAAGCGCGGATCGAACCCGCGGCCGCACATGCCGTAGTTGCCCGCGCCGAACGAGCCGCCGATCACGAAGGTGAACTTGGGCACGCGCGCGTTGGCGACGGCCTGGATCATCTTGGCGCCATGCTTGATCGCGCCGCCACGCTCGGCGGCCGAGCCCACCATGTAGCCGGTGGTGTTCTGCAGGAAGACCAGCGGCGTGCCGGTCTGGTCGCACAGCTGGATGAACTGCGCCGCCTTGTTGGCGCCGTTCGGCTGGATCGGCCCCATGTTGCCGAGGATGCCGACCAGCTGGCCATCGACGCGCGCGTGGCCACACAGCGTGTCGGCGCCGAAGCCGGGCTTGAACTCGAGGAAGTCCGAGCCGTCGACCAGGCGCGCGATGACCTCGCGCACGTCGTAGGGCTCGCGCTCGTCGGCCGGCACCACGCCCATCAGCTCGCCGGCGTCGTACAAGGGCGCGGCGCATTGGTTGGCAGGCGGCGCGGCGTCCCACTGCAGCTTGTCGACCAGCTCGCGCGCGATGGCGATCGCGTGGGCGTCGTTCTCGCCCAGGTATTCGCCCAGGCCGGTGACCTCGGCGTGCGTCTGCGCGCCGCCCAGCTCGTCATCGCTGACGTCCTCGCCGATCGCGGCCTTGACCAGCGGCGGCCCGGCCAGGTAGATGCTGGAGCGGCCGCGCACCAGCACCACGTAGTCGGACAGCCCCGGCAGGTAGGCACCGCCCGCCGTCGACGAGCCGTGCACCACCGCGATCTGCGGGATGCCGGCGGCCGACAGCCGCGCCTGGTTGGCGAAGCTGCGGCCGCCCTCGACGAACATCTCGCTCTGGTACATCAGGTTGGCGCCGCCCGACTCCACGAGATAGACCAGCGGCAGCTTGTTCTCCAGCGCGACCTGCTGCGCGCGCAAGGCCTTGCGCAAACCCATCGGCGAGACGGTGCCGCCCTTGAGCGCACTGTCGCTGGCCGAGATCACCACGCGCTTGCCGGCCACCAGTCCGATGCCCACGATGGAGCCGCCGCCCTGCACCGACTTCTTGCCGTCGTCGTCGTGCATGCCCAGGCCCGCCAGCGGCGACAGCTCCAGGAAGCCACTGCCGCGATCGAGCAGCTGCGCCACGCGCTCGCGCGGCAGCAGCTGGCCGCGCTGCTCGAACTTGTCGCGCTTGCTCGCGCTCTCCTCGATGACTTGCCGTTCCAGCCGACGCACCTCGGCGAGCTTGTCGGCCATGCGGGCCGCGTTGGCGGCGAACGCCGCCGACCGCACATCGAGCTTCGAGACGATGGCGGGCATCAGGCGGCGTCCGGCTTGTCTTGCTGCAGGACCTCTGGCGTGACCGCGCGGTGAAAGCCGTCGAACGGCACCGACCTGTCGTGGTCGACCGAGGGAAACAGCGGCGAGCCGAGCGAGGCACCGCCGTCGATCTGCAGCGTCACGCCGGTGATGAACGACGCCGCCGGCGACAGCAGGAAGACGATGGCCGCGCTGACCTCGGCCTCCAGCCCCAGGCGCCGCAGCGGCACGTGGCGCTTGAGCTTGGGGATCATGGCCTTCATCGCGCCGCCGTAGGTGTCCATGCCGCTCGAGGCGATCCAGCCCGGCGCGACGGCGTTGACGCGCACGCCCGACGAGGCCCATTCGAACGACGCCGTCATCGTGAGGTTGCTCATGCCCGCGCGCGCCGCGCCCGAATGCGCCATGCCCGGCATGCCGTTGCGGAAGTCGGCCGTCATGTTGACGATGGCGCCGCCATGCTGCTGGAAGCTTTGCAGGAACAGCTCGCGCATCATCAGGAAGCCGCCCGTCAGGTTGTTGGCGACCACGGCTTCGAAGCCGCGCTTGCTGATGGCCATCATCGGCGCCGGGAACTGGCCGCCGGCGTTGTTGACCAGGCCCTGGACGAGGCCTTCGTTGGCGATCACGTCGGCCACGTTGGCCTTGACGGCCTCGTCGTCGCGGATGTCGAACGCGCGCCAGGCGCAGCGGCCGCCGTCCTCGCCGATCTCGGCGGCCACGTGCTCGAGCTTGTCGGCGCTGCGCCCGCTGATGACGACCTGGGCGCCCAGCGACGCCAGCTCGTGCGCCACCGCCCGGCCGATGCCCGAGCCGCCGCCGGTGACCCAGATGCGCTGGCCTGCGAACAGGCCCGGCACGAAGACGCTGCGGTAGCGCGAAGAAGGGATGGCGGAGGCGTTCGAAACGGGAGAGGCTGTCGTCATGTGGACACGATCGATTCCAGGAAGGGAAGGCACGCCCGGTGGCACGTGCCGCATTAGGCTTCAGGGTGACGTTAACGTCAACCTCATGTCGCGTCGGGAATTACACTGATGGCTTCGTCACGCGCAGGGCATAGCATGGCCGCGATCGTCTGGCACTGCATCCGCAGCCGACGCCTGCCCTCTCCGCCCATTGCCTCAGAAAGCCTTCCCATGGATATCCAGACCGCCACCGACCAACTGCGCGCGAAAGTCGGCCAGGACTGCGGCCTCGGCGCCGTGCTGAAGTTCGACTGCGGCGCCGATGGCGCCATCGTGGTCGATGCCACCAAGGTGCCCAACACGCTGTCCAACGACGCCTCCATCGTGGCCGACTGCACCGTCGCGCTGAGCCTGGCCACGCTGGAGAACCTGCTGTCGGGCGAGCTCGAGCCGACCACCGGCTTCATGATGGGCAAGTTCAAGGTGTCGGGCGACATGAGCGTCGCCCTCAAGCTCCAACGCATCGTCTGAGAACGCCGTGGACCCGCAGCCTTCGAAGAGCGCCCGCGGCGCCGGCCGCGCGCAGACCGCTGACGAGGTGGTGGCCGACCATCGCAGCGACGACGCCGGCCAGCTGTTCGGCATCACCGAGCTGTGCACCGAGTTCGGCATCTCGCCGCGCGCGCTGCGCTTCTACGAGGACAAGGGCCTGCTCGCGCCGCGCCGCGTCAACGGCACGCGCGTGTACACGCGGCGCGACCGCGCCCGGCTGTCGTTGATCCTGCGCGCCAAGGCCATCGGCTCGTCGCTCGCCGAGATCAAGCACTACCTCGACCTGTACGGCGCCCACGGCGAAGGCCGCACGGTGCAGATGAAGTACGTGCTGGACAAGACCAACAAGGCCATCGCCGAACTCGAGCAGAAGCGCGCGCACATCGACGCGTCGCTGGCCGAATTGCGCATCATCAATGCCACCGTCAAGCGTGGCTTGGGGAAATGAATGACTGACGCACTGATCTACGACCACGTCCGCACCCCGCGCGGCAAGGGCAAGAAGGACGGCAGCCTGCACCAGGCGACGCCGGTATGGCTGCTGCGCGGCCTGTTGCAAAGCCTGCAGCAGCGGCTGGAACTGGACACCGCCCTGGTCGACGACGTCGTGCTGGGTTGCGTCACCCCGGTCGGCGAGCAAGGCGCCGACATCGCGCGCACCGCGGTGCTGGACGCCGGCTGGGCCGAGTCCGTCGCCGGTGTCACGCTCTCGCGCTTCTGCGCGTCGGGCCTGGAAGCCGTCAATCTGGCCGCGGCCAAGGTGGCGAGCGGCTTCGAGGACTTCGTCGTCGCCGGCGGCATCGAGTCCATGAGCCGCTGGACCATGGGCTCGGACGGCGGCGCCTGGTTCATGGATCCGCGCATCAACCAGGGCATCGCTTTCATCCCCCAAGGCATCAGCGCCGACCTGATCGCGACGCTGGAAGGCTTCTCGCGCCGCGACCTCGACGCGTACGCGCTGCAGTCGCATCAACGCGCGGCCGCGGTCCGCGCGGCGGGACATTTCGGCAAGTCGGTCGTCCCCGTGCACGACATCGCCGGCCTGCTGATGCTGGCCGAGGACGAAACCATCCGCGCCAACGCCACGCTGGAGGCGATGGCCAGGCTGGAGCCCTCCTTCGCCGCGATGGGCGCGATGGGCTTCGACGCCACCGCGCTGCGCAAGTACACGACGGTCGAGAAGATCACGCACGTCCACCACGCGGGCAACGCGTCGGGCATCGTCGACGGCGCTGCGCTGATGCTGATCGGCTCGCGCGACGCTGGCCAACGCGCGGGCCTGCGAGCGCGCGGCCGCATCCGCAGCGTGGCTGTCAGCGGCTCGGAGCCCACCATCATGCTGACCGGCCCGACGCCTGCCTGCCGCAAGGCCCTGGCCAAGGCCGGCCTGGCGGCGTCGGACATCGACCTGTGGGAGATCAACGAGGCCTTCGCCGCGGTGCCCATGAAGACGGCGCGTGATCTGGGCGTCTCGCTCGATCGCGTCAACGTCAACGGCGGCGCGATCGCGCTGGGCCATCCGCTGGGCGCCACCGGCTGCATCATCCTGGGCACGCTGCTCGACGAGCTCGAGCGGCGCGACCAGGCGCTCGGCTGCGCCACCCTGTGCGTGGGCGGCGGCATGGGCATCGCGACGATCATCGAGAGGATCTGAGAATCATGAGCGACGCCTTGAACCTGAGCATCGACGCGGATGGCATCGCCACCGCCACGATGGATTCCCCAGGCCGTTCGATGAACGTGCTCAACGACGACCTGGCCCGGCCACTCGCGGCCCTGATCGAGCGCCTCGAGACCGACGCCGGCATCAAGGGCCTGATCCTGGCCTCCGGCAAGAAGGATTTCCTCGCCGGCGCCGACGTCGACCGCCTGCGCGCGCTGGAGACGGCGCAGCAGGCCTTCGACGAATCGATGCGCTTCAAGAAGCTGCTGCGACGCATGGAACTGGCCGGCAAGCCGGTGGTCGCGGCGATCAACGGCAAGTGCCTGGGCGGCGGGCTGGAGATCGCGCTGGCCTGTCACCGCCGCCTCGTGCTGGACGACGGCAGGGCGCGCCTGGGCTTGCCGGAAGTCAAGCTGGGCCTGCTGCCCGGCGGCGGTGGCACGCAGCGCATGCCGCGGCTGGTGGGCATGCAGCAGGCGCTGCAGTGGATGGGCGAAGGCTCGGACATCCGCGCGGCGCAGGCGCTCAAATCCGGCCTGGTCGACGAGCTGGCGACGTCAACCGACGACCTGCACGCGAAGGCGCGCGCCTGGATCCTGGCCAACCCCGCGCCCAAGCAGCCGTGGGACACGCCCAAATTCCGCTACCCCGGCGGGGACTCGCGCAGTCCGGCCATGGCGCAGCTGTTCTCGGTGGCGCCGGCCATGGTGTCGGCCAAGAGCTACGGCAACTACCCGGCGGTCACGCACATCCTGTCCTCGGTGTTCGAGGGCGGCGTGGTCGGCTTCGATGCCGCGCTCGAGATCGAGTCGCGCTACTTCGCGGCCTGCGCGGTGTCGCAGGAGTCGCGAAACATGATAGGCACGCTGTGGTACCAGCTGCAGGCGATCGAGAAAGGCGCGTCGCGGCCGGCGGACATCCCCAGGCGCGCAGTCAGGCGCCTGGGCATCCTGGGCGCCGGCATGATGGGCGCGGGCATCGCCTACGTCGCCGCCAAGGCCGGCATCGAGGTGATGCTGCTCGACACCTCGC
>JBJMWF010000401.1:0-10443 GCA_045810265.1 Vitreoscilla sp.
GACCGCCTGCTGGCGCGGCTGGCGTCCAACGAGCGCGTGCTGGAGAACGTGGCCCGCCAGTTGCGCCAGGCCGTCGCCAAGGATCGGGCGGTCACGCCCGCCTCCGAATGGCTGCTGGACAACATGTACCTGATCGACGAGGAGATCCGCACGGCGCGGCGTCACCTCCCGCACGGTTACAGCCGGGAGCTGCCGCGGCTGGCCGAGGCCTCGCCCGAGACGGACGGCACCAATCCGCGGGTCTACGACCTGGCGCTGGAAGCCATCGCCCACGCGGACGGCCGCCTGAGCCGCGGCACGCTGAGCCGCTTCGTCGCGGCGTACCAGAGCATCCAGCCGCTCAAGCTCGGCGAGTTGTGGGCGTTCCCGATCATGTTGCGGCTCGCGCTGATCGAGAACCTGCGCCGCGTGGCGGTGCGCGTGGCCACCGCGCTCGATGAACGCGACCTGGCCGAGACCTGGGCTTCGCGCATGCTGCAGGCGGCCGAGGAACGCCCCAGCGACCTGATCCTGGTCATCGCCGACATGGCGCGCTCCGACCCGACGCTCAGCAGCGCCTTTGTGGCCGAATTCGCGCGCCGCCTGCAGGGCCAGGGCGCGGCGCTGGCATTGCCGCTCACGTGGATGGAGCAGCGGCTGTCGGACGCCAACGAGACGATCGAACACCTGGTGCACCTGGAAAGCCAGAAGCAGGCGGCCAGCCAGGTCTCGGTGTCCAACAGCATCGGCAGCCTGCGCCTGCTCGGGGCCACGCACTGGCCCGAGTTCGTTGAGACGCTCAGCAGCGTCGAGCAGATCCTGCGCGGCGACCCGCTCGGGGTCTACGGCCGCATGGACTTCGGCACGCGCGACACCTACCGGCACGCCGTCGAAAGCGTGGCGCGGGCCTCCGGCGGCGACGAACCCGCCGTGGCGCGCAAGGCGATCGAGCTGGCCACCGCGGCGGCCGAACGCCTGGCGAGCGCCCGGCGCGAGATCGGCGAGGACGACCGCGAGGCACACGTCGGCTACTGGCTGATCGCCAACGGCCGCCCGGCCCTCGAATCGGCGATGAACGCACGCCGCACCGGCTTGCGGCGCCATGGCGGCCCCTCGCCCCTGCCGGCCTACATCGGCGGCATCTTCGCGTTCGCGATGCTGATGTCGCTGGGGCCGATCCGGCAGGCGGCGCACGAGCTTGACCTGCAGGTATGGTCGCCCAAGGGCCTGGTGCTGCTGCTGCTGCTGATGCTGGCCACCAGCCAGCTGGCGCTGTCGGTGGTCAACTGGATCGTCACGCTGAGCGTCACGCCCGAGGCGCTGCCGCGCCTGGACTACGCGCTGGGAATCGACCCGCGCTCGCGCACGCTGGTCGCCGTACCCACCCTGCTGGGCAAGCATGCGGACGTCGACACGCTGGTCGACGCGCTCGAGGTGCGCTTCCTGGCCAACCGCGACCCGCACCTGCAGTTCGCCCTGCTGACCGACCTGCGCGACGCCAAGCAGGAGACGCTGCCCGAGGACGACGATCTGGTCGACTACGCCGAGATCCGCATCAGCGCGCTGAACAAGCGCTATGCCGAGCCCGGCGACAACCCGCAGCGCCCGGCGCCCTTCCTGCTGCTGCATCGTCCGCGCCGCTGGAACGCGACCGAGAACACCTGGATGGGCCGCGAACGCAAGCGCGGCAAGCTGGCCGACCTGAACGCGCTGCTGCGCGGACGGCCCGGGGCCGAACAGGCGTTCGCGCGCATCGTCGGCGATACCTTGTCATTGCAGGACGTGCGCTACGTCATCACGCTGGACTCCGACACGCAGCTGCCGCGCGAGTCGGCCGCCGAGATGGTCTCGGCCATGGCGCATCCGCTCAACCGGCCGCGCTTTGGCAGCGGCGTCAAAAAGGACGTGGTCGTCGAGGGCTACGGCATCCTGCAGCCGCGCGTCGGCCTGAACCTGCCCAGCGTCGGCCGCTCGGGCTATGCGCGCATGTTCGGCGGCGAACCCGGCATCGATCCGTACACGCGCGCCGTCTCCGACGTCTACCAGGATCTGATGGGCGAAGGCTCGTTCGTCGGCAAGGGCATCTACGACGTCGACGCCTTCGAGCGCGCGACGCACGACAGCATGCCGGAGAACCGCATCCTCAGCCACGACCTGATCGAAGGCTGCTATGCGCGCTCGGGCCTGCTGTCCGACGTGCAGCTGCTCGAGGACACGCCTTCGCGCTACAGCGCCGACATGGCGCGCCGCCACCGCTGGGTGCGCGGCGACTGGCAGCTGATCGGCTGGCTGCGCCGGCGCCTGCACGCCTTGCCGGGCGCACCGCGCAATCCGCTGTCCGCGCTGTCGCGCTGGAAGCTGTTCGACAACCTGCGCCGCAGCCTGGTGCCCGCGGCGCTCATCGCGCTGGCCGTGCTGGGCTGGGCCCGGCTGCCCGAGCCGTTCATGTGGACGCTGCGCGTCATCGTGATCGTCGGCATCGTGCCCTTCGCCGCCCACGTGATGGGGCTGGCCCTGGCGCCGATCAACTGGGTCAACTCGACGCCGTCGCCGCGCCGCCTGTTGCCGATCGCGCTGCAGCTGATGCAGCTGGTGCACACCCTGGCCTGCCTGCCGACCGAGGCGGTGGCCACGCTGGACGCCATCGGCCGCACGATCTGGCGCATGGTGCGCGGACGCCGGCTGCTCGAATGGACGGCCTCGGCCGACATCCGTCAGCGCCACGCGCCCGGCACCATGAGCGCGCTGCGCGACAACCTGCGTGCGCTGTGGGCCGGCCCCACCGCCGCGGTGCTGATCACCGCCCTGCTGGCCGACGTGCGGCCGTGGGCGATCGCCGCGGCCGCACCCTTGCTGCTGCTGTGGCTGCTGTCGCCGCTGATCGTCTGGTGGGCCGACCGCCCGTTGACGGCGCCGCACAGCGAGTTGAACGCGGTGCAGCGCCGCTTCCTGCGCCGGGTCGCGCGCCGCACCTGGGCCTTCTTCGAGACCTTCGTCGGCTCCGAGGACAACCACCTGCCGCCCGACAACGTGCAGCTGCATCCGGTGGCGCGCGTGGCCCACCGCACCTCGCCGACCAACATCGGCTTCTCGCTGCTGGCCAACCTGACGGCGCGCGACTCCGGATTCATCACGCTGGATCAGATGCTCACGCGCATCGCCGCCACCGTCACCACGCTGGAACAGCTGGAGCGCCATCGCGGCCACTTCTACAACTGGTACGACACCCAGTCGCTGCTGCCGCTGGCGCCGCGCTACATCTCCACCGTCGACTCGGGCAACCTCGTCGCGCAGTTGATGACGCTGCGCATGGCGCTGCTCGCCCTGCCCTCCGAGGCGCCCTTCTCTGCCCTGTGGTGCCAGGGCGTGGCCGATCTGCTGGGCCTGGTGCGCGAGAGCCTGCCGGCCGGCACGCACCTGCCGGTGCTGGATCGGGCCGACCAGCTGGTGAACGCCGCCTGCGACCAGATGCCACGAACCGCGGCCAAGCTGCAGGCCTTGCTCGACTCGTTCGAGACCGCCGCGCGCGAGGTGCTGTCCGCCGTCGAGGCCGCGCTGTCCGGCGAGCGGCACCGCAGCGAGGCTGACGAGGACACCGGCGAGGCGCTGCGCTGGGCGCGCTCGCTGGTGGCGCAGTGCGAGGCCGGCCGCGACGAGCTCGCGGCGTTCGGCGGCCTCGCGCTGCCGCTGGCGCCGGACGCCTCGCCTGCCGCGCTCGAGGTTGCGGCGCAGGCGCCGTTGCCCAACCTGGGCGTGCTGGCGTCGCTGGGCATCGGCCAGGCTCGCGTCTACCTCGACCGCATCGAGGATCTCGCGCGCCGCGTCGACGCGCTGAGCGAGCAGGAACAGGCCTTCCTCTACGACGACCGCCGCCACCTGATGGCGATCGGCTACAACGTCGACGAACGCGTGCTCGATCCCGGCCACTATGACCTGCTGGCCTCCGAGGCCCGGCTGGGCGTGTTCACCGCGATCGCCCGCGGGCAGCTGCCCCAGGAAAGCTGGTTCGCGCTCGGCCGCCTGCTGACGGCGCATGATGGCAATCCGGTGCTGATGTCGTGGAGCGGCTCGATGTTCGAGTACCTGATGCCGCCGCTGATCATGCCCAACTTCGAGCAGACGCTGCTCGACGAGACCTGCCGCGCCGCCGTCCGGCGCCAGATCGACTACGGCCGCGAGCGCGGCGTGCCCTGGGGCATCTCGGAGTCCGGCTACAACGCCACCGACACCGCCCTGAACTACCAGTACCGCGCCTTCGGCGTGCCGGGCCTGGGCCTGAAGCGCGGCCTCGGCGACGAACTGGTGATCGCGCCGTACGCCACCGCGATGGCGACGATCGTCGAGCCGGTGGCCGCCTGCGCGAACCTGCAGCGACTGGCGTCGCTCGGTGCCGCGGGCGAGTACGGCTTCTACGAGGCGGTGGACTACACGCCCATGCGCGTGCCGCGCGGCCAGACCAAGGCCGTGGTGCGCTCGTTCATGGCCCACCACCAGGGCATGAGCCTGCTGGCCATCGAGCAGGCGCTGGGCCACTCGCGCATGCAGCAGCACTTCGCTTCCGATCGCAGCGTGCAGGCCACGCTGATGCTGCTGCACGAACGCGTGCCCAAGGACGTCATGCCCATCGTCGCCGGCGCCACCATGGAGCCGTCGGCGCCGCGCTCGGTGTCGGCCACCACCGAGACGCCGCTGCGCCTGTTCACCGATCCGCAGACGCCCACGCCCGAAGTGCAGCTGCTGTCCAACGGCAGCTACCACGTGATGGTGACGCAGGCCGGCGGTGGCTACAGCCGCTACAAGGACATGGCCGTGACGCGCTGGCGCGAGGACGCCACGCGCGACGAATGGGGCAGCTACGCCTACCTGCGCGACGTCGACTCGGGCGAGTACTGGTCGACGGCCTTCCAGCCCACCGGGCGCAAGGCGACCGACTACCAGGCCATCTTCACCGAAGGCCGCGCCGAGTTCCGCCGCCGCGACGCCGGCATCGACACCCACACCGAGATCGCCGTCTCGCCAGAAGACGCGATCGAGCTGCGCCGCGTGCGCATCAAGAACACGACGCGGCGCGTGCGCACCATCGAGGTCACGAGCTACTGCGAGGTGGTGCTGATGACGCCCGCGGCCGACGTCCAGCATCCGGCGTTCGGCAAGCTGTTCGTGCAGACCGAGATCGTCGACGGCCTGCCCGCGCTGCTGGCCAACCGCCGCCCGCGTGCCGAGAAGGATCCGTCGCCCTGGATGTTCCACCTGATGGCCGTGCATGCGCCGCGCGGCGATGGCAACGTCTCGCCGGTGACGCACGAGACCGACCGCGCGCGCTTCATCGGCCGGGGCGGCAGCCTGCGCGCGCCGGCGGCGATGTTCGGCGGCGAGGCCTTGTCCAACTCGCAGGGCTCGGTGCTGGACCCGGTGGCCTCCAGCCGCTGCGCCATCACGCTGCAGCCCGACCAGACCGTGATCGTCGACCTCGTCATCGGCGTCGGCGACCAGCGCACCGACTGCCTGGCGCTGATCGAGAAATACCGCGACCGCCGGCTGGCCGAGCGCGTGTTCGAACTGGCATGGACGCACAGCCAGGTGCTGCTGCGCCAGCTCAACGCCAGCGAAGCCGATGCGCAGATGTACGCGCGCCTGGCCGGTGCGGTGCTGTTCAGCCAGGGCGCGTTGCGGGCCGACCCCGCCATCATCCGGCAGAACCGGCGTGGCCAGTCCGGCCTGTGGGGCTACGCGATCTCGGGCGACCTGCCCATCGTGCTGGTGCAGATCTCCGACGTGGCCAACCTCGAGCTGGTACGCCAGCTCGTCATGGCGCATGCCTGGTGGCGCCTGAAGGGCCTGGCGGTCGACCTGGTGATCTGGAACGAGGAGCGCGACGTCTATCGCCAGCGCCTGCACGAACAGGTCATGGGGCTGATCGCGGCGGGCGTCGAGGCGCACGTGGTGGACCGGCCGGGCGGCATCTTCGTGCGCCACGCAGACCAGATCCCGCAGGAAGACCGCATCCTGCTGCTGTCGGTCGCCCGCGCCGTGCTGAGCGACCGCCAGGGCTCGCTGGCCGAACAGCTGGCTCGCCGCATGCGCACCGAGCGCCGCACCGCGCCCAAGGGCCAGCCGCGCCCCGGCGCCGGGCCCGATCGTCGCCTCGCGCCGTTCGTGCCGACGCGCAACGTCCGTCCCGAGACCTCCCCGCCGCAGCAGCGCGTGCCCACCGGCGACCTGGCGCTGTTCAACGGCTACGGCGGCTACGGCAAGGAAGGCCGCGAGTACGTCGTGGCGCCGCCCGCGGGCGTGCGCACGCCCGCGCCCTGGGCCAACGTGATCGCCAATCCGGACTTCGGCACCGTGGTTTCCGAGTCCGGCGCGGCCTACACCTGGGCCGAGAACGCGCACGAATGGCGCCTGACGCCCTGGCACAACGACCCCGTGTCCGATCCCAGCGGCGAGACCTTCCACCTGCGCGACGAGGAGACCGGCGTCGCCTGGATGCCCAGTGGCGTCGCGCTCAACCCGGACGGCACGCCGGGCCGCGCGGCCGTGGCGCGGCATGGGTTCGGCTACAGCAGCTTCGAGCAGCATGCGCAAGGCATCCGCAGCGAGCTGAAGGTGTTCTGCGCGATCGATGCGCCGATCAAGTTCTCGATGCTGACGCTGCGCAACGACTCCGGCCGGACCCGCCGCATCAGCGTGACGGGCTACGTCGAATGGGTGCTGGGCAGCCTGCGTCCGGCCACCGCGCCGCACATCGTCACCGACCACGTCGACGACGGCCCGGCCTTCGCCCGCAATCCGTACAGCGGCGATCACGCCGACTACATGGGCTTCTTCGACGTCGACCCCGAGCACCAGCTGGCCGGCAGCATGACCTGCGACCGCACCGAGTTCGTCGGCCGCAACGGCAACCTGCTCGAGCCGATGGCGCTGCGGCGCGCCGGCCTGTCCGGCCGCAGCGGCGCCGCGCTGGATCCGTGTGCCGCCTTCCAGGTGCCGCTCGACCTGGCCGAAGGCGAGTCGCGCACCGTGGTGTTCCGGCTGGGCATGGGCAAGAACCATGGCGAGTCCGAGCGCATCGCGCTGAAGTACCGCGGCGACGCGGTCGCGCAGGCCGAGCTGGACCGCGTCGTCGCGCACTGGACGAAGACGCTGGGCGCGGTGCAGGTGCGCACGCCCGACGCCGCCCTGAACGCGCTGGCCAACGGCTGGCTGGTCTACCAGACCATCTCCTGCAGGCTGTGGGCGCGCAGCGGCTACTACCAGTCCGGCGGCGCCTTCGGCTTTCGCGACCAGTTGCAGGACGCGATGGCGCTGGTGCATGCGCGGCCCGAGCTGCTGCGCGCGCAGCTGTTGCTGGCGGCCAGCCGCCAGTTCGAGGAAGGCGATGTGCAGCACTGGTGGCATCCGCCGCAGGGGCGTGGCGTCCGCACGCACATCAGCGACGACTACCTGTGGCTGCCGATGGCCCTTTGCCGCTATGTCGAGGCCACCGGCGACCTGACGGTGCTGACCGAGCAGGTGAGCTTCATCGAAGGTCGCCCCCTGCCCGCCGCCGACGAGTCCTACTTCGACATGCCCAACGTGTCGCACAAGACGGCCTCGCTCTACGAGCACGCGGCGCTGGCCGTCAAGCACGGCCTGCGCCTGGGCTCGCACGGCCTGCCGCTGATGGGGGGCGGCGACTGGAATGACGGCATGAACCTGATCGGCGAGCACGGCAAGGGCGAGAGCGTGTGGATGGCGTTCTTCGTCTGCGAGGTCTTGCGCGAGTTCGCGCAGCTGGCGCGCGTCCACCAGGACGAGGCGTTCGCCCAGACCTGCGTCGAGGCGCGCGACAAGCTGGCCGTCGCCGTCGAGGCCAGCGCGTGGGACGGCGAGTGGTACCGCCGCGCCTACTTCGACGACGGCACGCCGCTGGGAACCGCCACCGGCGTCGAGTGCCAGATCGACTCGATCGCACAGAGCTGGTCGGTGCTCTCGGGCATCGCGCCGCGCGAGCGCGCCAAGAAGGCGCTCGACTCGCTGGCCGCGCGCCTGGTCAATCCGCAGCAACGCATCGTCAAGCTGCTGGATCCGCCGTTCAACGGCAAGGGGCCGAACCCAGGATACATCAGCGGGTATGTGCCCGGGGTGCGCGAGAACGGCGGCCAGTACACGCACGGCGCGATCTGGGCGGCGATGGCGTTCGCGGCCAGCGGCGACGCGCGCCGTTCATGGGACATCGTCGACATGATCAACCCCGTCAACCACTCGCGCACGCCGGCGGAGGTGGCGGTCTACAAGGTCGAGCCCTACGTGATGTCAGCCGACGTCTACAGCGTGGCGCCGCACACGGGGCGCGGCGGCTGGAGCTGGTACACGGGCTCGGCCGGCTGGATGTACCGGCTGCTGGTGGAGGCGGTGCTGGGGCTGCGCCTGGAGGTCGTCGACGGCCACCCCTCGCTGCTGCTGGATCCGCGCATCCCGCCGCACTGGACGACCTTCGAGGTGGACTACGTCCACAAGACGACGTTCTTCCGCCTGCAGTTCGACCGCAGCGGCCACGAGAAGCAACCGCAGGTCACCCTGGATGGCCGTGCGCTGGGCACCAGCCGCCTGCCGCTGTACGACGACGGGCAGCAGCACAGCGTGCAGATCGCCCTGCCCTCGATGGCGCCGGTGCCCACCGGCGAGTCGAGCGAGCTGTTGCTCTGAGCGCGTGCGGGCCCCGCGAGGGCCCGCCTCCAATGCACGGACGCGAAAACGGCGCCCCTGCCGCGATGCCGCGACCGCCGGGCGCCGTTTCGCGGCTGCGACTTCAGTGAAAGAAGAAGTACAGGATCACCAGTACGAAGACCGGAACGCCCAATAGCCAACCAACGAGATACTTGCCCATGATGATGTCTCCTGGAATGTTGCGGCGAGGGGTCGCCGGATCCGGTCGACGCTCTTGTGGAGACGCGTTCCGGGGTTGGGAAGGGCCGGCGTACGAATGCACCGGCCGACTGCGGGTCTAGCGGCGGATCAACTTGCCGTTGGCGTCGCGCCACGAGTTCTCGAAGGCGAGCGCGTCGTCTTCGCTGCGCGGGCGCACGCCCATCAGGATGCCGCCTTCGCGGATGCCCGATTCGTATTCTGCGATGCGTTCTTCCGGAATGCCCCAGCCGATCAGCGCGCCCACGAGCCCGCCGGCGGCGCCGCCCGCACCCGCGCCCGCGAGGGCAGCGGCGATGGGACCGGCGATGACCAGGCCCAGGCCCGGCAGCACGAGGCTGGTGCCGACCGCGGCGACGGCCGCGGCGATGGCGCCCACGGTGCCGCCGATCGCGCCGCCGATGCCCGCGCCTTCGGCGGCCTTGGTGCCCAGTTCGGTCTTGGTGACGGCGTCGGGCGAGAAGTGACGCTGGCGGGTCTCGTCCGACATCACGAGGTTGACGTCATCGCGGTCGTAGCCGCGCGAGGCGACGGACGAGTAGGCGCGTTCAGCGCTGTCCCGGTCGGGAAACAGGCCGGTGACGAGTCGGGGATCTGCCATGTTGTTCTCCTGCGAAGTTGAGAGGTGTCCGCCTGAACTTGCCGTTGCCATTCGCCCTTGCGTCTGGCAACTACCGGCCGGATTGGTTTCAACTTCAGCAAGCGAGGGGCCTGCCCTGCCGGGCTCCTGGGGCTCCGGCTCTGGTCGGACGCCTCAGCGCCGGACGCGCTTTCGCGTCGCAATGGCCTTGACCAGCGGCACCGTCATCATCAAGGCGGCCGAGCCGGCCAGCGCCATCGGAATGAACGAGTGCGTCCATGCCATCGCCGCGGCGCCGACGACGACGGTGGCCTGGCCGGCGAGCCACAGCCGCAGGGCGCGAGCGCGGGAGGAAGTGTTCTTCATGGCGGAGGTCTTGGCAAGGCGGCGCGAAGGCGCCACGAAGACTGCAGTCTGCGCCGCCGCGGCGCCGATGATCGCGCAATCAGGCCGCGGTTCACGGTACAGATCAGCCGGGCCGCACGGGCCTGGCAATTGCTGTCCGCAGGGGATGAACACGCCTGTGCCCGCCTATATCCGCCGCATGGTCCCGACCTTGCTGACCTCGACGCCCACTGCGCGCCGGGCTTTCCGCTGCCGTTGTGGCCGTCCGGTGTTCTTTCGCAACGACGTCTGCCTGGCCTGCGGCACCCCGCTGGGTTACGACCCGGACCTGGTGCTGCTGCGCCCGCTTGCCCCCACGCGCAATCCGGAGGTGTTTCGCGCGATGCGCACGCGGGGCATCGGCAAGACGGCGCCCTTGACGACCTATCGCCGCTGCATCAACTGGAACTCGGCCGCGCCCTGCAACTGGCTGCTGCCCGACAACGACGAGGCCCGCCTGAAACCGTACTGCCGCTCCTGCCGGCTCGACCGGACGGTGCCCGATCCGACCGATCGCGACAACGCCGAGCTGTGGCTCAAGGTCGAGCAGGCCAAGCGCGCCCTCGTCTCGCAGCTGATCGCGATGAAGCTGC
>JBJMWF010000402.1:0-7175 GCA_045810265.1 Vitreoscilla sp.
GGCCACCTCCAGCGGCGCGACGTCGGTGGTCTTCCAGAAAGCGCAGATCCGCTTGCAGGTCACGCCGCAGATCACGCCGGAAGGCAACGTGATCCTGGACGTCGACGTGAACAAGGACAGCGTCGGCCGCAACACGAGCGCCGGCTTCGCCATCGACACCAAGCACGTCAAAACCACGGCGCTGGTCGAAAACGGCGGCACCGTCGTGCTGGGCGGGTTGTTCCAGCAGACCGAGAGCAACGTGACGGACAAGATCCCGTTCCTGGGCGACATCCCGTTCCTGGGCAACCTGTTCAAGAGCACTTCGAAGCTGGTGCAACGCACCGAACTCCTCATCTTCATCACGCCGCGGATCATCACCGATCGGACCGCGGCGCACTGAGACTCCGACTATGAAATTCCAGCGATATGCAACGATGAACGCGGCACTGGTCATCGCCGGCGTATTGGCCGGTGCGCTCGCCGGCTGCAGCGCGGGCGGCTCCTCGCCGACCACAAGCACGACGCCTTCCGCTCCGACCGCGTCGTCCCTGAACGTGTCCGTCAACAAGACAGCGCTCAGCAGCACCGGCACCGACAGTGCCACGATCACCGTCACGGCGCTCGACGCCAACAACAACGTGGTGGCTGCTGTTCCGGTCAGCATCAAGCCGGATAGCGGCCTGCTCACGCCCGGGAGCACGACGACCGGCACCGACGGTATCTTGACCGGCACCCTGGGCGTGGGCAGCGACCACTCCGATCGCACGATCCTGGTGGTCGTGACCTCCGGGTCGCTCAAGAAGACCTTGGCCATCGCCGTGCAGGGTGCTTCCTTGAACGCAACCGTTGGTACCGGAACCTCGGGTGCTGCCTCGACGATCCAGTACACCTTGGTCGACGCGTCCAGCGCTCCCATCGCCAGTGCGCCCATTACCGTCACCCTCGGTGGTCAGGCTGGCGTCTCCGGCGTGACAGACGCTAACGGGAAGTACGCGTTCCCCTTCACCATGCCGAGCACGAGCACGACGGTAACTGCCACCGCCGGGGGCGTGACGACGGTCAGCACCGTGACGCCGACGAACGGCACGACGGTCATTCCGGATGCCGCCACGGTGACTTCGCCGTCGTTGTCTGCCAATCCGTCCAGCGTTGCCACCGGCCGTCAGGTCGAGCTGCGTGCGCTGTTCATCGGTGCGAACAATGCGCCAATCGCCAACGTGCGTGCGCGTTTCGTAATGGTCGATTCCAACAGCATCGGCGGATCGCTTTCTTCGGACGCGTCTGACGGCACCCACAATGTGGTCTACAGCGATGGGAACGGCGTCGCGCGGGCAACCTACACCGCAGGCACGCGCGGTGGTGTGATCACGCCGAAGGTTTGCTGGAGCACCACGGATTTTGCGAACAGCGCTTGCCCGAACGCAGTGACGGCTACTTCAATCACGGTTGTCTCCAGCGGTGTCAACCTGGCGGTGCTCACCAACGGGATCATCACTCAGGACGACACGAAGAATATCTATTCGCTCAATCTTGTGGTGCAGGTCGTCGATGCGTCGAGCCAGCCGATCTCGGGGTCGACTGTCACGGGAGCCGTGGACATCCCGCGCTTCTATCGCGGCATCTACGGTGTGAGCGGCGGTGCATGGGCGCAGGGCATCTATGTGCGGACGGGGTCGTCAGCTTCGGGCTACACCTACACGCCGAGCGCCACGACCTCACGCGAGTCATGCGACAACGAGGACGTCAATCGCAACAACGTCATGGAGAACGGCGAGGACATCAACGGCAGCGGCGCACTAGAACCGTTCAAGGCCAGCGTCACGATTACCCCCACGAGTTCGGGCAGCGACGTGACCGACTCTGTCGGCAAGGCCTATTTCACCCTGCAGTACGGGCAGAACTACGCGAGTTGGGAAGACGTTGTCCTGAACTTCACCACCACGGTCGAAGGCACTGAAGGCCACAACCCGCCGAGTCAGTTCGGTCTGCCGGTTCCCTCGAAGGTGCTGACCACCATCACCTCCGACCCGCCGTTCAAGATCAGTCCCTACAACATGAACCTTGACGGGCTCACGGTTCCTTGGATAGTCGGTACGAGCGCCGTTGCCAACCCCGGGGTTGTGTATACGACGACGCCGACCTTCTATCTGTGCAATCCGCAGCAGTAGCCCGATCGCTCATTCAAGGACCTTACCGTTCAAGCAATCGTTCTGATCGGCATGCCCGGTTGTGGTAAATCCACGATCGGGCGACAACTGGCGCGCTTGCGCCAGTTGCCGTTTCTGGACTCCGACCACGAGATCGAGCGCTTCCTGGGTTGCTCCATCCGCGAATTCTTCGACCGCGAAGGAGAGCTCGCGTTTCGCGACGTCGAGCAGCGGGTCATCGCCGAGACATTGGCCTCCGGCTTGCCGCGCATCGTCGCCACGGGTGGCGGCAGCGTGCTGCGGCCCGCCAACCGCGAGGCGATGAAGGCGCGCTCGACAGTGGTCTACCTGCATACCTCGCCCGAGGATCTGGCGCGCCGCCTCAGCCGCGATACACAGCGTCCCTTGCTGCAGGTGGCCGATCCGCGCCAGCGCCTGCGGGAGCTGTACTCGGTGCGCGACCCGATCTACCGCGAAGTGGCCGACGTCGTGGTCGACACGGCACACAAGTCGGCCCCGACGCTGGCCAGCCTGGTCTCGATGCAGATCGACATGAGCGCGGGCTCGCGCGAGGACGCAGAATAGCGGTCGATGCCGACCCTCACCGACACCCCCGACGTTCGCCAACCCGCCCCCATCGAGGTGCAGATCGCCCTTGGCGAGCGCAGTTATCCGATCCTGATCGGCGGCGGCCTGCTCGCCGACCCCACGACCTGGGCCCCACAGGCCAACCGCAAGGCGGCGGCGCTCGTGGTCACCAACGTGACGGTCGAGAAGCTCTACGCCGCGACCCTGGTTCAAGCGCTGGCGCCGCACTTCGCACGCGTGCGCGTACTGGCGCTGCCCGACGGCGAGAGCTACAAGGACCTGGCCCACCTCAACCTGGTCTTCGACGAACTGCTGGGCCAGGAAGCCGATCGGCGCACGGTGCTGTACGCGCTGGGCGGTGGCGTCGTGGGCGACATGACCGGTTTCGCCGCCGCCTGCTACATGCGGGGCGTGCCGTTCGTGCAGGTCCCGACCACGCTGCTGGCCCAGGTCGATTCATCGGTCGGCGGCAAGACGGCGGTCAACCACCCGCTCGGCAAGAACATGATCGGCGCGTTCTATCAGCCGCGTCAGGTGGTCTGCGACCTCGACGTGCTGGACACGCTGCCCGACCGCGAGATGTCCGCCGGCCTGGCCGAGGTGATCAAGTACGGCGCCAGCATCGATGCCGATTTCCTGGCGTGGCTCGAAGGGCATGTCGACGAGCTCCGTGCGCGCGATCGCGTCGCCCTGGCGCACGCGGTCAAGCGGTGCTGCCAGATCAAGGCGCAGGTGGTCAGTGCCGACGAGAAGGAAGCCGGCCTGCGCGAGATCCTCAACTTCGGCCACACCTTCGGTCATGCGATCGAGGCGGGCATGGGCTACGGCGCCTGGTTGCACGGCGAGGGCGTCGGCTGCGGCATGGTGATGGCGGCGGAGCTGTCCGCGCGCCTGGGGCTGGTCGACGGGGCGTTCGCACGCCGCATCGAGTCGCTGGTCGCGCGCGCGGGCCTGCCCGTGCGCGGTCCCGCCGCCCTGGCGCCCGAGCGCTACCTCGAGCTGATGCGGGTCGACAAGAAGGCGCAGGGCGGCGACATCCGTTTCGTGCTGCTGGATGGGGAAGGCCGAGCCACCGTGCGCACCGCACCCGAGGCAGTGGTGGTTGACGTCATCACCGCGTTGACCTCCGCCTGAAAGCGACGTTCGACGTGATCTCCAGCCCGCTCGTCGAACGCCCGCCCTACGCCAGCGACCCCGCGAAATCGCGTGGCCGGCGCCGGCCCGAACCGGCCGCGCCGACGCGCACCGAGTTCCAGCGCGATCGCGACCGTATCGTCCACAGCACCGCGTTCCGCCGCCTCGTCTACAAGACCCAGGTCTTCCTGAACCACGAGGGCGACCTGTTCCGCACCCGCTTGACGCACTCGCTCGAGGTCGCGCAGCTCGGACGCTCGGTGGCGCGCTCGATGGGATTGGACGAGGATCTGGTCGAGGCCATCGCGCTGGCGCACGACCTCGGGCACACGCCCTTCGGCCATGCCGGACAGGACGCGCTGGACGACCGCATGCGCGAGCACGGAGGCTTCGAGCACAACCTGCAGAGCCTGCGCGTGGTCGACGAACTCGAGTTGCGCTATCCGGAGTTCGACGGCCTGAACCTGACGCTGGAAACGCGCGAGGGCATCCTCAAGCGCGTCACGCTGGCGCAGGCGCGCGCGCTGGAGGAGATCGAGCCGGGCGGCGTGGGCCATCGCTTCATCGCGGGTCTGCAGCCGGGCCTGGAGGCTCAGTTGACCAACCTGGCCGACGAGATCGCCTACAACTGTCATGACGTCGACGACGGCGTCCGCTCCGGCCTGCTGGACCCGGCGCAGCTCGATGACGTGCCGCTGTACGCCCGCCTGCGCGCGGAGGCGCTCGATGCGCATCCGCGCCTGCATGCGCTGCCCGTGCGCCGTCTGGTGCACGAGACACTGCGCCGCATGCTGTCGCAGATGATCTACGACCTCATCGCCACCAGCCAGGCGGCGATCGACGCCGCGGCGCCGCCGAGCCCGCAAGCCGTGCGCGAGCTGCCCCTGCTGATGCGCTTTGGCGCCACCATGCGGCACGAGAGCAGCGAGCTCAAGCGCTTCCTGTTCGCCAACCTGTACCGCCATCCCGCCGTCACGGCCACCACCGATCGGGCACGCGATGTCGTGCGATCGCTGTTCGAGATCTACCTCGAGCGGCCTAGCGAGATGAGCGACGAATTCCAGCTGGCGGCCGATAGGCCACGGGCGGTGGCTGACTACATCGCCGGCATGACCGACCGCTTCGCGCTGAAGGAGCACCAACGCCTGACGGGCGAGGTGTTGTTCGGGGCCTGGTCGTCGCTGGGGCGCGCGCCGATCTGAGCGGCCCCTGAACCCGGGTGCCAAAACAATGGGGGCCAGCTAAACTGCCCAGATGGCCCGCCTGACCCGATTGTCGTTGCCCGGACTGCCGCATCACCTGATGCAGATCGGGAACAACCGTCAGGCGATCTTCGTCGACGACGAGGATCGCCAGGCCTGGTGCGCGCACCTTCGGGAGGCCAGCCTGGTGGCGCGGGTCGACATCCACGCCTATGTGCTGCTGTCCAACCACGTGCACCTGCTCGCGACGCCGCGCGACAACGCCGAGGGCCTGAGCACCATGATGCAGTCGCTCGGGCGCCGCTACGTCGCTGCCTTCAACCGGCGCCACGGCCGAACCGGCACGCTCTGGGAAGGGCGCTTCCGCGCCGCCTTGGTCGATCCAGAGGACTCGCTACTGGCCTGCATGCGCTACATCGACAGCCATCCGCAGCGCAGCGGCCTGGTGGCCGATGCTGCGGACTACGTCTGGTCGAGTTGCGCCCACCATCTGGGGCGGCGGCGGGATCCGTTGATCGTCGATCATGCGCGCTACTGGGCGCTGGGCAACACGCCGTTCGAACGCGAAGGCGCGTTCCGGGGCTTCCTCGAGGAGGGGGTCACCCTGCGTGAGGCCCAGGCCATCTCTCAGGCGACACGCCGCGGCTGGCCGATCGCCGGGGTCGAGGGCCAGCGCCGTTTGGCGATCCAGTTGGGACGCGAGATCGTCCCGCGTCCACGCGGCCGTCCCCGCCGCGGCCAGGCGCCTGCTATCTGAAGCGCCGACGCTGCCGCGCCCTTCGGGCGTCGGCGGAACATGTCAGCGATTCAGGGGCGGACCGAACGCCTCGCCGGCGCGCGGTGCCGTCGAAAACTCGGCCGAGCGCCAAGCCCAGCCCGACAATTCACCGACTTGGTGCGCCAGAGCGTGAGAGTGCCACAGAAATAACTATGACCCCATTAAAACCGCACCAGGGTGATGCGACGCCATTAAAACAATACTGACCCCAAATTATTAGATTTGCCCCACTGGCGACGCTGCTTTAGTCTTCGGGTTTTCCAGCGCAGAACAGGACTCGCCATGAGCACGGCCGATCAGAGCCAACCCACGTCGATGACCGACATCGCCGCCGCAGCCGCGGGCGGGATGTACGACGCCGCCAACGAGCACGATGCCTGCGGCGTCGGCTTCGTCGCCCACATCAAGGGCCAGCGCGCGCATTCGATCGTCACGCAGGGTCTGAAGATCCTGGAGAACCTCGACCACCGCGGCGCCGTCGGCGCCGACAAGCTGATGGGCGACGGCGCGGGCATCCTGATCCAGATCCCGGACGAATACTTCCGCGCCGAGATGGCTGGCGCCGGCATCGAGCTGCCGCCGCCGGGCGAATACGGCGTCGGCCAGATCTTCCTGCCCAAGGAGCACGCCTCGCGCCTCGCCTGCGAGCAGGAGCTCGAGCGCGCCGTGAAGGCCGAAGGCCAGGTGCTGTTGGGCTGGCGCGACGTGCCGGTCGATCGCGAGATGCCGATGTCGCCGACCGTGCGCGCCAAGGAGCCCGTGCTGCGCCAGATCTTCATCGGCCGCGGCGCCGACGTGATCGTGCCCGACGCGCTGGAGCGCAAGCTGTACGTGATCCGCAAGACCGCCTCGGCCGCCATCCAGGCGCTCAAGCTCACGCACAGTCGCGAGTACTACGTGCCCAGCATGAGCTGCCGCACCATCATCTACAAGGGCCTGCTGCTCGCCGACCAGGTCGGCAAGTACTACAAGGACCTGGCCGACCCGCGCGTGGTATCCGCGCTGGCGCTGGTGCACCAGCGCTTCTCGACCAACACCTTCCCCGAATGGCCGCTGGCCCACCCGTACCGCATGGTGGCCCACAACGGCGAGATCAACACCGTCAAGGGCAACTTCAACTGGATGCGGGCGCGCGAGGGCGTCATGAAGTCGCCGGTCCTCGGCGCCGACCTGAAGAAGCTCTATCCGATCACGTTCGAGGGCCAGAGCGACACCGCCACCTTCGACAACGCCCTCGAGCTGCTGACCATGAGCGGCTACTCGCTCGCCCATGCCGTGATGATGATGATCCCCGAGGCGTGGGAGCAGCACACCGAGATGGACGCGCGCCGGCGCGCCTTCTAC
>JBJMWF010000403.1:0-19863 GCA_045810265.1 Vitreoscilla sp.
ACGCGCGCGGCGCGCAAGGCAGCGAGACCGCGGCCGACGTCGCCCATCGCGCGGCGCGCGAGCTCCAGGCCTGGCTCGCCGAGCATCACGAGCAGACCGCCGCCTTCATCGTCGAGCCGCTGGTGCAGTGCGCCACCGGCATGGCGATGCACGATGCGGCCTACCTGCGCGAGGCGCGCGCGCTGTGCGACCGCTACGGCGTGCACCTGGTGGTCGACGAGATCGCCGTCGGCTTCGGCCGCACCGGCACGATGTTCGCGCACCAGCAGGCGGGCATCCGGCCGGACTTCATCTGCCTGTCCAAGGGCTTGACCGGCGGCACGCTGCCGCTGGCAGCGGTGCTGACGACCGACGCCGTCTACGAGGCCTTCTACGACGACGATGCCGCGCGCGGCTTCCTGCACTCGCACTCGTACACCGGCAACCCGCTCGCGTGCCGCGCGGCACTGGCGACGCTGGACATCTTCGAGCGCGAGAACGTGCTGGCCGTCAACCTGGAGCGCGCCGGCATGGTCGACGGGCTGCTGGCACCGCTGCATGCGCACGAGCGGGTGCGCAACGCGCGCCGTCTGGGCATGATCTGGGCGTGGGACATCGTCGGCGCCCCCGCCGACTTCGCGCGCCGCTACGCGCGCCACGCGCTGGCCCACGGCCTGCTGCTGCGCCCGATCGGCAACACGCTGTACGCGATGCCGCCCTACGTGCTCGAAGAGGACACCGCGCGCCATCTGGCCGACGGCGCGCTCGCCGCGCTCGAAGCGACCCTGGCCGAAGCGGAGCCGTCCTTGTTCGACGACGAGCACGCGCTGCCATGATCTGCACGACGGCATGCGGTTGCCGAAGGTGTCTGGCATCTGCTCATGCCGCTGCGACGACGCCCTCCGGGACCGAATCGATGCGGCATGAGAAGGTGCCTGACGCCGATTCCATGGAAGGCAACTTGCGCGATCGGCGTCAGGCACCTGCTCGAATCGCGGCCGACCGCATGACCGCAGGTCATCGCATCGCGCGCTTCGAGCAGATGCCAGACACCTCCGGTCGCCGCGCGCGTTCTGCAGGAGCTTGTTCATGAATCTATTCGTCGTTGGTACCGATACGGGTGTCGGCAAGACCCACGCCACCTGCGCGCTGCTGCACGCCCTAGCGCGGCGCCACGCGCGCGTGTGCGGCATGAAGCCGATCGCGGCGGGGGGTGTGCAGACGGCGGACGGCCTGTCCAACGAGGACTCGATCGCGCACCGCGCCGCGTCCACGGTGCGGGTGCCGCCGGAGCTGGACAATCCCATCCTGCTGCCCGAGCCGCTGTCGCCGCATCTGGCGGCCGCGCGCGCCGGCACGCCGATCTCGTTCGACACCGTGCTGGACGCCGTCGCGCAACTGCGCGCCCGCACCGATGCGCTGGTCGTCGAGGGCGCCGGCGGTTTCCTGGTGCCGCTGTCCGAGACGCAGACCGGGGCCGACCTCGCCGTCGCCCTGCAACTGCCGCTGGTGCTGGTGGTGGGCATGCGCCTGGGCTGCCTCAACCACGCGCTGCTGACCGCCGAGGCGATCCGCGCACGCGGGCTCACGCTGGCCGGCTGGATCGCCAACCGCGTGGATCCCGAGTTCCTCTGTCCCGAGGAGAACCTGGCCTACCTGCGCACGCACCTGGGCGCGCCGCTGTGGGCCGACCTGCCGTTCTCCACCCAGGCCGACGCACGCGCCGACGCCGATCGCTTCATGCTCGATGACCTCTGACGACACCGACCGCGGGCCCTCCTGGCTCGACGAGATCCCCGAACGGCTGGCCGCGCTGGACGCCGCGCACCTCACGCGCCGCCGCCGCGAGGTGCGCCCCGCCGACGGCGCCTGGATGTGGGTCGACGGCCGCCGCATGCTGGCCTTCTGCAGCAACGACTACCTCGGCCTCTCGCAGCACGAAGCCCTGCGCGCTGCCGCGATCGAAGGCGCGCAACGCTACGGCGTGGGCAGCGGCGCGTCGCCCATGGTCAGCGGCCACAGCCAGGCCAACGCGGCGCTGGAGCGCGAGCTCGCCGAGTTCGTCGGCCTCGAACGCGCGCTGTATTTCTATGCCGGCTATGCGACCAACGCGAGCATCGTGCCGGCGCTGGTCGGCCCGGGCGACGCGCTGTTTTCCGATGCCTTGAACCATGCCTGCCTGATCGACGGCGCGCGCCTGTCCAAGGCCCTCATCCATCGCTTCGAGCACGCCGACCTCGCGCAGCTGGAAGCGCTGCTGCAGGCGAGCCCCGCGCGGCGCAAGCTGGTGATCAGCGACGCCGTCTTCAGCATGGACGGCGACGTCGCCGACATCCCCGCGCTGATAGCGCTGTGCGAACGCCACGACGCGCTGCTGCTGCTGGACGACGCGCACGGCCTGGGCGTCTGCGGGCCGCAGGGCCGCGGCTCGCTGGCGGCCGTCGCGCGCACGGGCGCGCAGGCGAGCCGCCGCGTGCTCTACATGGCCACGCTGGGCAAGGCGGCGGGCGTGTCGGGCGCCTTCGTCGCCGGCTCGCCGACGCTGGTCGAATGGCTGCTGCAGAAGACGCGCAGCTACACCTTCGCGACCGCGGCGCCGGCTCTGCTGGCGCAAAGCGTGCGCGCCGCGTTGCGCGTGATGCGCGACGAGCCTGCGCGCCTGGAGCGACTGCATCGCAACATCGCGCAGTTCCGCGCCGGCCTGCAGGCGGCCATCGCCGGCAAGGACTGGACGCTGCTGCCCTCGCCCACGGCGATCCAGGCGCTGGTGATCGGCAGCAACGACGACGCCTTGCGCGCCATGACCGCGCTGGCCGAGGCCGGGCTGTGGGTGCCCGCGATCCGGCCGCCGACCGTGCCGGAAGGCACGGCGCGGCTGCGTATCGCGCTGTCGGCGGCGCACGAACCCGAGGACATCGCCGCGTTGCTGCACGCGCTGGCGGACGCGGCGCGCCGGAGCTGAACCGGCGCGCGGCCGCTACTTACGGTCTTTCTCGTCGGGCTTGCGCTCCGGCGGCTGGCGGGGCTCGGGCGCCGGCTTGGCCTTGGTCTCTTCGGCCCTGGCCGCGTTCGCCCGGGCGGCTTGCTCCTGCTGCGCGCGCTGCTGTTGGGCTTGCTGTTGGGCCTGCTGCTGGGCTTGCTGCTGGGCACGTTGAGCCTGTTCCTGCTGGGCCCTCAGCTGGGCGGCCTGCTGCTGCGCCGCCTGTTGCTGCGCGCGCTGCACCTGCTCCTGTTGTGCCCGCTGCTGTTGCTGTTGCTGCTGCTGGGCGGCGCGTTGCGCCTGTTCCTGCTGTGCTCTCTGCTGGGCGGCTTGCTGCTGCGCGCGCTGCGCCTGCTCCTGTTGCGCCCGTTGTTGTTGCTCCTGCTGCTGGGCGCGTTGTGCCTGCTCCTGCTGTGCCTTCTGCTGCGCCGCCTGCAGCTGCGCCCGCTCGGCCTGTTCCTGCTGGGCCTTCTGTTGTTGCGCCTGCTGCTGCGCACGCTGCGCCTGCTCCTGCTGCGCCTTTTGTTGCGCCGCCTGCTGTTGCGCCCGCTGCGCCTGTTCCTGCTGGGCCTTCTGCTGCTGGGCCTGTTGCTGCGCGCGCTGGGCTTGCTCCTGCTGCGCCTTCTGCTGCGCCGCCTGCTCCTGCGCCCGCTGAAGCTGTTCCTGCTGGGCCTTCTGTTGCTGGGCCTGCCGGGCCTGTTCCTGCTGCTTCTGCTGAACGGCCTGCTGCTGCGCCCGCTGCGCCTGTTCCTGCTGGGCCCGCTGCTGCGCACGCGGATCATTGCCCACCGGCGCCCCCGCGTTGCCCGGCCGTCCACCATGCGGGGGCAGCCCTCGCACCGGCTGCGGAGCGGGCAGCGCGGGCGCCGGGCGGCCCGGCTGCCAGGCCGCGACCGGCGTGGTCGACTGCGGCACCGGCGCGGTCGGGCGCGCGCCCTGGACCGCCGGCGGCGGCCGGTGCGGATCGGCCACCACGGCTTGCTGGAAGCCGCGGCCGTTCGCCGTGGCCGTCGGCGGCGCGACGATGGTCACGTTGCGCACGTTGGTGATGTTGGTGATGTTGTTGGTCGTGTTGTGGCTGTTGTTCTCGACGTTGCCGGTGACGCGCATGCCCACGTTGACCACCGGCGGCGCGCCGACGACCACGCGCGGCGGCGTGCCAACCGGCGCCGGCACGATGATGCCGGGACGCGAACCAGGCGGCGGCGGCACGAACACGCCTTGCGGGCCGTCCGGATGATGGCCCGCATGCACGCCGGCGGCGATCACGGCGCCAGCGATGGCGACGCCGATGGCCGGCGCCACGAAGTGGTGCTCGGGCCGCGACCAATAGGCCGGCACGTAGACCACCCTGTCGCCGCGATGCTCGTAGTACGGCTCGTGCCAGCGATAGTTGCGGTGGGGCGGCCGTGACCAGCGGCCCGCGCTCCACACCCAGCGGCCCTGCCAGGCCCAGTAGCCGCCGGTCCACACCGCATCCGGATAGGGCTGCGGCGTGACCTCCTCGACCAGCATCGGCGGCGGCGCCCAGTCCACCATGACCGGGGCCGGCTCTTCCTGCGGTGGATCGACATAGACGCTGACCACCTGCTGCTGGTCGTCATCGGCGTATTGGGCGTCATCGGCATAGGACGGCGCATTGGTCGACTCGTTGACGTACGACGGCTGGTTGGCGTAGGACGGTTGATTCGGGTACGACGGTTGATCGGCGTACGACGGCTGGTTCGAGTAGGACGGCTCATTGCCGGCAGCCGGAGAGATCTCGATCGGCGCGGTCGATCCCGAGGAGCGCGCCACTGCCTGCGGGGCAGGCGCAACAGGTGCGGGCGCCACCGGGGCCGGCGTCGCCACGGCGACCGGCGCCGGCGAGGCGGCCATCCCATCCGGGGCCGCGACATCCGACGCCGCGGCGACCGGCGCGGGCGTTCCCGGCGCCGGCTCCCTGGAACAGGCGGCGAGCACGCCCATGGCGACCAGCGCCAGCGCGTGCCGCTTGAACGAGAGAGGGCTTGTGGATGAGCAGGCCGACATGTCGGGTGCCTTCGGTCGAGCTGATGAGCCCTTCCTGAGCAAACGAGCTGCCCGGCCGGTGTCAGCGCGCTGCGGGCGCCGTCGACTTGAAGTCCCCGCCGGTCGTCACCATGAAGGGCTGGCCCTTCATGCGGCGCCGCCAGACCTCGTCGAGCTGGGCCAGCGTCACGTGCTCGAGCGCCGCGTCGCGCGCCCCCAGCCACGACCAGTCGCGATCCAGGCTGGCGAACAGGTTCAGCGTCCCTGCCAGCTCCGCGTCGCTGGAGCGCGACTGTTGCTGGCCCTCCAGGATGTCGTGCTTGGCGCGCGCCAGCTCGGCCTCCGTCGGGCCGTCCTGCGCGAACGCCGCCAGTTCGGCGTTGATCGCGGCGATCACCTTCTCGCGGTTCTGCGGCGCGAACGTGGCGTCGATGGCGATGCCCCCGTCGTTGCCTCTGAAGTCGGCGCTCAGGCGCGCGCTGGCGCCGTAGCTCAGTCCCAGCTCGCGCCGGACGCGCGTGTTCAGGCGGCTCTCCAGGCTGCCGCCGCCCAGGATGTGAGCCGCGAGCAGCAGCGGCGCGTAGTCGGCGTCGGCCCGGTTCAGCGCCAGGCCGTGCCACATGCGCAGCGAGGCCGAGGTCTTGTCGTCCACCTGCACGTCGAAACGCACGTCGCCCATGTCGGCATGGCGTGGCTCGTAAGGTTCCCAGGCCGGCGCGCCGGGCTTCTTCCAGTCGCCCAGGCCTTGCTCGACGACCTCGGCCAGGCCGTCCGGAACGGCGCCCACCACGGCGACGTCCGCGCGGTTGGCCGACCAGTAGCGTTCGTAGAAATCGCGCACGTCGGCGATGGTCGTGTCGCGGTACTCGGCCAGTTGGTCGTCGATCGAGGGGAAGTACCCCGGTTCGCCCCACTTGGCGCCGCGCGCGGCGTTGACGTGGGCGCGCGTGGCCTGGCCCATCATCGCGGCGAGGTCGCTCCTGCCGGCTTCGATCGCCGCGATGTGGGCGCCGCGCATGCGCGGCACGCTGTCGGGTGGAAAGCGCGGGTGGCGCAGCACGTCGAAGGCGATCTTCATGGCCGGCAACAGGGTGTCCTTCTCGGCCACGATGTTCGCGCGTGCGAACTGGTTGCCCGAGGTGATCGTCAGGCCCGCGTGCAACCGCACCAGCGCGTCCTGCAACTGCTGGCGGCCCCTGGTGACGCTGCCCTCGCCCATCACCTCGGCCACCATCGTGGTGCCGCGCAGCGGCGCGGTCTCGCGCTGCGAGGCCCAGTTCAGCACGATGGTCGCGGTGACGGCGTCGCCGCGCGTGCGCTTGTCCAGCGTCTGCAGCACGATGCCGCTGGGCAGCGTCTGGCGCCGCGTGCGCTCGGCCAGCAGGGGAATGGTCGGCACGAAGTTCTCGCCTTCGGCGACCTGGGGCGGTGCCTGCACGCCGGCCAGGCGCAGGTCCAGCGGCGGTGCGGCCGGAATCTCGACGCGTTCGACGGCGTCCGCCGGCAGGTAGCGGCCGACGGTGCGGTTGGCAGGGCGGAAGTAGGCGGCGCGCACGCGTTCGACATCGGCCAGAGTCACCTTGGGCAGTTCGTCCATCAGCACGAACAGCAGGCGCCAGTCGCCGGCGCCGACGACGTCCGACAGCTGCTGGATAACGCCCTGCGGGTTCTTCATCTCCTGCCGGTACGACACCAGCGCGAGCTCGCGCACGCGCTGGATGTCGGCCTCGGTGAACAGGCTGCCCATGCGTCCCTCGACCAGGTCCAGCAGGCGGCGCTGCACCTTGTCGATGTCGGCGCCGGGCGCCAGCAGCGCCACCGCCTGGGCACCGCCAGGATCGTGGCCACCGAGCCCGCCCATGCGTGCGCCAACGGCGTCGCGCGTGGCGACCAGGCCCTGGTACAGGTGGCCCGAGGGCTGCAGCGACATCAGCAGTTCGTAGACCAGGATGGCCGCCGTGTCGGGATGCGCCAGCGCCGGCACGTGGTAGTAGGCCTCGATCACCGGTTGGCCGCCGACGCGGTGCACGACGACGCTGCGCTCGCCGTCCTGCGCCGGTTCCACCGTGTAGGGCAGCGCCATCGGCGCAGCGGGACGCGCGATCGGATCGAAGTCGCGCGCGATCACGCGCAGCGCCGCATCGCGGTCGAACCGGCCGGCGATCAGCAGCGTCGCGTTGTCCGGCCGGTACCAGCGGCGATAGAAGGCCTGCAGGTTGTCGATCGGGACGTTCTCGATGTCGCTGCGCGGCCCGATGGTCACATGGCCGTAGGCATGCCAGGTGTAGGCGGCCGACGTCACGCGCTTGCCCAGCACCGACAGCGGCTCGTTCTCACCGCGCTCGAACTCGTTGCGCACGACGCTCATCTCCTTGTCGAGATCGGCGCGTGCGATCAAGGAGTTGCGCATGCGGTCAGCCTCGAGCGCCAGCGTCCAGGCGAGCGTGTCGTCGTTGGCGTTGAAGCCGGCGACGTAGTTGGTGCGATCGGCGGTGGTCGTGCCGTTGTAGCGCACGCCGCGGCTGGCGAATTCCTCGGGGATGTCGCGGTGTGCCGGCGTGCCCTTGAACTGCAGGTGCTCCAGCAGGTGCGCCATGCCGAACTCGCCCTGCCCCTCATGGCGGCTGCCCACGCGGTAGGTGATGTTGACGGTGGTGGTGCTCTGGCTGTCGTCGGGAAACAGGAGGACCTGCAGGCCGTTGGCCAGGCGATATTCCTGCACCCCGCCAAGCTCGCGCACGAACAAGGCCGCCGCCACGGGCACCGGTGCAGGCGCCGAAGCGGCGCGCGCGGCACGCGCGGGCCTGGGTGCCGACGCGGTCTGGGCACAGACCGCGGCGCAGGCGGCAGCCAACAACGCGCCGAGTGCGAGTTCTCGAAGTCGGATCACGGCTGAATCCCCCGGGTCGCGGCGTCGATGCCGCCATCGCATTGTGCGAGCCCTGCGCATGGAATCCGCGGCCGCCCCGACGAAGGCCGCGCGACATGGCACGCGTTAGAGTCGCGGTTTCACCTCCCCGAGCGAGCCCGCCATGCACGAAGAGGACTTCCACACGCCCGCCGTCGCCGCCCTGCGCACCGACCTGGCCCTCGCGCTGCGCGCAGCGGCGCACCACGGGCTGGCCGAAGGCATCTGCAACCATTTCAGCGTCGAGCTGCCCGACGGCTCCGCCCGCTTCCTGCTCAATCCGCGTGGCCTGCTCTGGAGCGAGATCCAGGCCGACGACATCGTGCTGGTGGCCGCTGACGGCCGCAAGCTCGCGGGCCGCCACGAGGTCGAATCGACCGCGATGTTCATCCACGCCGCCGTGCACCGCCTGGGCAAGGCCTGCGTGCTGCACACGCACATGCCCCATGCGACCGCGCTGACGCTGACCGCCGATCGCGGCCTCGACACCCGCCTGTCGCAGAACGCGATGCGCTTTGACGGCCGCATCGCCATCGATGCGCACTACAACGGCCTGGCGCTGGACGACGCCGAAGGCGAGCGCATCGCACGCGCGATGGGCTCGGCCGACGTCGCCTTCCTCGGCAACCACGGCGTGATCGTGTGCGGCGCGCAGTTGTCGCACGCCTACGACGACCTCTACTTCCTGGAACGCGCCTGCCTGCACCAGGTGCTCGCGCAGTCCACCGGGCGGCCGCTGGCGCCGGTCGACGAAGCGCTGGCGCGGCATGTGGGCGAGCAGACGCGCGGCGAACGGCTGCAATCGGACCTGTTCTTCGAGGCCCTGAGACGCACGCTCTGAGGCGTCCCACGCGTCGTGGCCAACCTCCGGCGCGGTGTCGGACAAGGCCGCGTCCGCGCGGGCGCGGCACATGGCTTGCTGCGTCCGGGGCTCGGCCCGATCAGTCGGGCGCTTCACGAAAGCCCACCATGAACAAGACCCTCATCGCCGTTCTCGCCGCCGCGGCCACCACGCTGTCGTTCGGCGCCCATGCCGACACCAGCGCCGAGCAGGCGCAGGCCAAGGCCGACTACAAGGCCGACAAGGCGCAGGCCAAGGCCGACCTGAAGGCCAACAAGGCCGACTGCAAGGCCGAGACGACCGGCGCGGTCGAACGCGCCTGCAAGCAGGATGCGAAGGCGCAGGCAAAGCAGGACAAGGCCGACGCCAAGCTGCAATACAAGGCCGACAAGGCCGACGTCAAGGCCGACAAGTAGGGCGCGATCCGGGCTCGCCTCGAGCGATCACGGCCTGGCGGTCCCCGGCACGATTGCGGTCGGCCGGGGATTTTGCGCTCCGGTTTTGAGGCATGATGCCGCCCCGGTCGAGTTCAGGCCGATCACTCCCGAAAAGAAAGAAGCCCCATGTCCTTGTCCAAGCTGATCGCCGTCGCGGCGGTGTTGTCGATGTTCGCCGTGGCCGCCGATGCGCGTCCCCGCCACCACCACCATCGCCATCACCATCACCACCACCATCGCCACGTCCACCACCATTGAGCGGACGACAGGCCCCGGCTGCCACGCCGGGGCGGTCAGGCTCAGTGCGCCGCGTCGAGTCCGCGCTTCTTCAGGAGCGGGCCGATGTCGGGCGCCGAGCCGGTGAGATCGCGGAACAACGACAGCGCGTCGGCGCTGCCGCCGCGAGACAGCATCGTGCTGCGGATGTGGTCGCCGTTCTCGCGCGTCAGCCCGCCGTGGCTGAGCACCCAGTCGGTGGAATCGGCCGCCAGCACCTCGCTCCAGATGTACGAGTAGTAGCCGGCCGAGTAGCCGCCCGCGAACGCGTGCGAGAAATAGGTGCTGCGGTAGCGCGGCGGAACCGGAGGGAAGTCCAGTCCGGCGCGATGCAGGGCCGCCGCCTCGAAGGTCGTGACGTCAGCCGCCTGCGGCACCTGGTCGGCGCTCAACTGGTGCCAGGCCTGGTCCAGCAGCGTCGCCGACAGGTACTCCGTGGTCGCGAAGCCCTGGTCGAAGCGCTCCGCCGCCCGCACCTTGTCCAGCAGCGCCTGCGGGATGGCCTCGCCCGTCTTCCAGTGACGCGCGTAGTGCTTGACCACGTCCGGATAGGTCGCCCACATCTCGTTGAACTGCGACGGGTACTCGACGAAGTCGCGCGGCACCTGGGTGCCGGCAAAGCGAGGGTACTTCACATGCGAGAACATGCCGTGCAGCGCATGGCCGAACTCGTGGAACGCGGTCGTGACCTCGTCCTGCGTCAGCAGCGTGGGCTCGCCGGCCGGCGGCTTGGGGATGTTCAGGTGGTTGGCGATGACGGGCTTGTCGCCGTTCAGGCCGTCCTGCGGCACATAGGCACTCATCCAGGCGCCGCCGTTCTTGTTCGAACGCGCGTAGTAGTCGCCGATGAAGATCGCCAGCTGGGTGCCGTCCTTGTCGAACACGTCAAACACGCGCACGTCCGGCTGGTACACCGGCAGGTCGTGGCGTTCCTTGAACGTGAGGCCGTACAGCTTGCCGGCGGCGTAGAACACGCCGTCGAACAGCACGTGATCGAGCTCGTAGTACGGCTTGAGCTGCGACTCGTCGAACGCGTACTGCGCCTTGCGCACCTTCTCGCTGTAGTACGCCCAGTCGGCGGCTTCGAGGCGGAAGCCGCCGTTCTCGGCATCGATCATCGCCTGCAGCTGCGTGGCCTCCTTGTGCGCGTTGAGCACGGCCGGAGTGGCCATCTGGGCCAGCATCTTGTTCATCACCTCGACCGAGCCGACCGTCTGTTCGGCGAGCTGGAACGCGGCGTGCGTGGGATAGCCCAGCAGCGCCGCGCGCTCCGCACGCTTGCGCGCCAGCGTGGCGACGACCGTGCGGTTGTCGAACTCGCCGCCGCGGCTGCCGCGCGCGAGCGATGCGGCCATCACCTTCATGCGCGACGCGTGGCTGGTCAGGTTGGTGAGCACCGGCTGGCCGGTGGTGTTGACGAGGTCGATGACGAACTTGCCCGGCTTGCCGGCCTTGGTGGCGGCATCGGCGGCGTTCTTGATCTCGACGTCGCTCAGGCCGGCCAGTTCGGCGCGCGTGTCGAAGGTGACGGCCGAGGCGCCGCGCTCCTTGAGCGTGTTCTGCTCGAACCGGGTCTGCAGGGTGGCGAGCTCGGTGTTGAGCGCGCGCAGCCTGGCCTTGCTCGCCTCGGGCAACTGGGCGCCGGCGCGCACGAAGTCCTGGTGATAGCGCCAGAGCAGGCGCGCGGATTCGGCGTCCAGGCCCAGCGAGTCGCGCTGCTTGTAGAGCGTGTCGACGCGCGCGAACAGGCGGGGGTCGAGCTGCACTTCGTCGTGGTGCGCGGCGAACCGGGGCGCCATCGCGCGCTGCACTTCCTGCAGCTTGGGGTCGGTGTTGGCGCTGGTCAGGTTGGAGAAGATCGTCTCGGCGCGATCCAGCGTCCGGCCCGAGCGCTCCATCGCGACGATGGTGTTGTCGAAGGTCGGCTTGTCCGGATTGGAGGCGATCGCCTCGATCTCCTTGCGGTGTTCCGCGATGCCTTGTTCGAGCGCGGGCAGGAAGTCCTCGTCGCGGATCTGGTCGAAGCGCGGGAAGTGCAGCGGCAGCGTGCTTTCGACGAGCAGCGGGTTGGCCGGCGGCGCATCCGCCGCCTGGACGGCGCCGGAAAACACGGGCAGGGAGGAAGCCACCAGCAGGTGGCACAGGGTCTTGATCGAGGATTGCATGGACGGCCTGGTGCGGCGCGGTGGCGCCATTGAACAACGGTGCGGCACGCTTCTGGCGTGACCAGCCGGTGAGTCTACCGAGTCGGCGCGGCCCGCGCCCGGCAGGCCGCCGCTCGTGCGATGAAATGCGGAATCCAGGGGCCCAGAGCCGGTCGCCGTGGATCGGGCGACGGCGGGAGTGGCTGACGTTGCTGTTCGTGCGGCCCATGTATCTGCGCGCAAAGCTCGTTGTCAGCTCCGCCATTCAAGCCGACATTCGTGTCACGCGGCGGTGATCTCCAGCCAGGAGACACCGACCGGCGACACACACCATCGTCCCGAACCGAGGGCAGCCATGACTGTCGAATCCCCGGAAGAACTGCGTCCGCTTGCGGTCGGCAGCCAGCCTCCTGCACCCGTCTTTTCCGTCTCGCCCGCGCTGTCCGCGCTGAGTGCGGCCACGCTGGCCGCGGCTCTGGCCGCGTGCGGCGGGGGCGGCGGGTCGAGCCCGGCGCCCAGTCCGGAACCTCCGCCTGCGCCACCCCCACCGCCCGTGGCGCCGACCGAAGCTGAAGCCTCCCGGTTTCTCGCGCAGGCCTCGATGGGCGCCAGTCGTGCCGAGATCGCCCGCGTGGTGAGCCTGGGCTACGCCGGCTGGCTCGATGCGCAGTTCGCGCTGCCGGTGACCGACTCGCGCTGGGACTGGCTGGTCGCGCACGGCTACACCGCGGCGACGCACCGGAACGACCAGGCCGGCTTCGATGCCACCATGTGGCGCAAGATGCTCAGCGCGCCCGACACGCTGCGCCAGCGCATCGTGTTCGCGCTGTCCGAGATCTTCGTGATCGCCATCGACGGCCTGGTCGGCGGCGGCTGGAAGCAGTTCAGCGCGGCGGCGTGGGCCGACCTGATCGAGGCCAACGCGTTCGGCAGCCACCGCGCGTGGCTGCAGCAGATGTCGGCCAGCGGCGCGATGGGAGACTTCCTCACCTTCCGCGGATCCGCCAGGCAGGATCCGGTCAGCGGCGCGCTGCCCGACGAGAACTACGCCCGCGAGCTGATGCAGCTGTTCACGATCGGCCTGGTGATGTTGAACCCGGACGGCACGCCCAGCCTGAGCGCCGGCGCCTCGACGCCGACGTACCAGCTGGCCGACATCACCGGCCTGGCCCGCGTGTTCACCGGCTGGGACTTCGACCTGCAGGGCCAGAACGTGGGCACCGGCACGGCGACGCCGGACTTCGTCCGACGGCCGATGATCCAGGTGCCCAGCCGCTACGAGACCGGCGCCAAGACCTTCCTGGGCACGACGATTCCAGCCGGCACCGATGCGGCCACCGGCCTGTCGACGGCGCTGGATACGCTCTTCGCGCACCCCAACGTCGCGCCGTTCTTCAGCCGCCAGCTGATCCAGCGGCTGGTCACCAGCAACCCGAGCCCGGCCTACGTGGCACGCATCGCCGCGGTGTTCGCCGACGACGGCAACGGCACGCGCGGCAACCTCCAGGCGGTGATCCGCGCGCTGCTGCTGGACGACGAGGCGCGCCATCCGGCCGACCCTTCGACCTTCGGCAAGCTGCGCGAGCCGATCCTGCGCCTGACGGGCTGGGCGCGCGCGTTTTCCGTGACGTCGCCCAGCGGCCTGTGGGCCGTCGGCGATACCTCCGATGCCGCCAAGGGCCTGGCGCAGAGTCCGCTGCGCTCGCCGTCGGTGTTCAACTTCTTCCGCCCCGGCTACGTGCCGCCCGCCACGGCGCTGGACGACGACGCGCTCGAGGCGCCGGAGTTCCAGATCGTCAACGAATCCTCGGTCGTTGGCTGCGTCAACTACCTGCAGCGCGCGGTGGCCGGCACCATCGCCGACCTCACGCCGGACTACGGCGCGCTGATGGCGCTCGCCGACGATGCCGCCGCCTTGCTCGCCGAGCTGAACCTGGTGCTGGCCGCCAACCAGATCAGCGCCGCCACCTTGTCCACGCTGGCCACCGCCGTGGGCACGATGGCCAGCGGCAACGACACGACCCGTCGCGCCCGCATCAACGCCGCGCTGGTGCTGGTGCTGGCCGCGCCCGAATACATCGTCCAGAAGTGAGACGCCCATGACCACCGATGCCTCCCGCCGTGCGTTCCTCAAGCGCTCCTCGCTGCTCGCGATGGCCGGCAGCGCCGCGCCGTGGGCCCTCAACCTGGCCGCGATGAGCCAGGCCGCGGCCGCGACGGCCACCGACTACAAGGCGCTCGTCTGCGTGTTCCTGTACGGCGGCAACGACTACGGCAACACGCTGATCCCGACCGACAGCGCACGCTACGCCGCCTATCAAGGCATGCGCCCGACGCTTGCCTACACGCAGGCCCAGCTGGCCGCGACGGTGCTGAATCCGAACGTCGCGCTGGGCGGCGGCCTGCAGTACGCGATCGCGCCCGAGCTCGCGCCGCTGCTGCCCATCTTCGATGCCGGCCGGATGGGCGTGATGCTCAACGTCGGCACGCTCGTGCAGCCGACGACCAAGGCGCAGTACACGGCCGGCAACGTGCCGCTGCCGCCGCGGCTGTTCTCGCACAACGACCAGCAGTCGGTGTGGCAGTCGTCGTCCCCCGAGGGCGCCACGTCGGGCTGGGGCGGGCGCATGGGCGACCTGTTCGAGTCGGGCAACGGCAACGCGGTGTTCACCTGCGTCAACGTGTCAGGCAACGCGGTCTATCTGTCAGGCAAGACCGCGACGCAATACCAGGTCTCGTCCAACGGCCCGGTGGCGCTCAACGGTGTGGCCAAGCCCTTGTTCGGCTCCGCCGCGTGTTCGGCCGCGTTGCAGAACCTGGTCACCGCCGGCAGCGCCAACGTGTTCGAGAACGAGTACACGCGCGTCACGGCGCGCTCGCTGAGCGCGGGCAGCGCGCTGACGGCCGCGCTTGCGGGCGGCCCGGCCATCAACACGCCGTTCCCGGCTCCCGGCAGCAACAGCTTGGCCGACCAGCTCAAGCTCGTCGCGCGCATGATCAGCACCGCCGACGCCGTCGCCGCCAAACGCCAGGTCTTCTTCGTCTCGATGGGCGGCTTCGACACCCACGACGGCCTGGCCACCGTGCACCCCGGCCTGCTCACCGCCGTCGCCCAGGCCTTGAGCGCCTTCTACGCCGCGACGGTCGAACTGGGCGTCGCCAGCCAGGTCACCACCTTCACGGCCTCCGACTTCGGCCGCACGCTGACGGCCAACGACGGCTCGGATCACGGCTGGGGCAGCATGCACTTCATGCTGGGCGGCGCGGTCAACGGCGGCCGCTACTACGGCACGCCGCCGGTGGTCGCCAACGACGGCCCCGACGACGTCGGCCAGGGCCGCCTGCTGCCATCGACCTCCGTCGACCAGTACGCCGCGACCCTGGGCAAGTGGCTGGGCATCAGCGACACCGACCTGCTGACGGTGCTGCCCAACCTCGCCAACTGGGACACTGGCCAGCGCAATCTCGGCTTCGTCTAGTCGGCTGCTCCTGACCAGCCAGCAGGTCGGCGTGTTCGGGCCGACGTTGCTGCCGGCGATCCATCTCTGACGACCTGCGGGATACCGGCGCGGTATCAGAGTGTGGCCACGACGCGCTCGAGCTCGCCCAGGTTGCGCTCCCAGCCGTACTTGGCGCCCATGAAGTTGCGCTGATCCTGCTCGCGGAAGCCAGACTGCTCCATGCGCACCAGCACCGCGCCGTCGACCTGTTCCAGCGTCCACTTGACGACGGTGCGGATGCCGGTGGCCGCCTCCTCGCCGGACGCGTTCCAGGTGTACGAGAGCTCCTCATGCGGCACCACCGTCAGCACCTCGCAGTCGGTGACGCCGTTCCAGCCCTGCATCGGCGCCATGTGGAAGGTGAAGCGGTGGCCGACCCTGGGCTGGAAGTCGTTGGCCATCAGCCAGTCCTCCAGCAGCGGGGCTTGCGTGAGTGCGCGCCAGACCTTGTCCAGCGAATGGGGCACGCGCCGTTCGACGACGACGGAGCGGGTGGTGGTGGTGGTGTCGGTAGTCATTGGTCCATCCTGTTCAACAAGGTTTCGAGACGATCCATGCGCTCGTCCCAGAAGACGGCGTAGAAGCGCATCCAGTCCATCAACGGTGCCAGGCCCTTGGGCTCGGCGCGGTAATGCACGACGCGGCCTTGCGGACGCTCCAGCACCAGGCCGGCCTGCTTCAGCACCCCGAGGTGCTTGGAGACGGCCGGCTGCGACACGCCCGCCTGCTCGGTGAGCGTGCGCACGTTGAGCTCGCCCTCGCGCAGCAGGCGCTCGAGGAGCGCGCGCCGGGTGGGGTCCGCCAGGGCCCTGAACAGATCGTCCGATGCGGTGTGCATGGCCGAATCATAACCATCCGGTTATTGATTTGTCAAAGCCCTGTTCGCGTTACCCTGGGCGCATGAAGACGCTGCCGCTCAGACTCGATCCGGGCGCCGACCTGCGCGCCGCGCTGTCGGCGGCCTTGTCGGCATCCGGCGCCGAGGCGGCGTTCGTCCTCGGGGGCATCGGCAGCCTGCGCGAGGCGCGCCTGCGTTTCGCGGGCCGCGACGAGCCGCACCGCCTGGTCGGCGATCTCGAGATCCTCACCTTGTCGGGCACGCTGGGCGCCGGCGGTCCGCACCTGCACGCGAGCCTGGCCGACGCCGATGGCCGCGTCTTCGGCGGCCACGTCGCGCCCGGCTGCATCGTGCGCACGACAGCGGAGATCCTGCTGGCCGTGCTCGAGGACGCACGCTTCACGCGCGAGCACGATGCGGCGACCGGCTATGCGGAGCTGGTCATCCGGCCGCGCGCGTAGTCACAGCGCCGTGATGTCCGGCCAGCCCGGGCCGTCGTGCAACTGGCGCGCGATGGCGTCGCAGAACGTCCAGTCCGACTCCAGCTTGTAGGCCAGGTCGAGCAGGCGCGAGTAGGCCGCTGCGAAGGCATCGAAGACCAGCGGATCGCTGGCGTCGGCCGGCAGCGTCGGATCGAGCACGACGACGTCGTTCGCGCCGGACTCGTCGTCGACGACATGGTCGTCGAAGCGATCGACACCCCAGACGAAGCCGGGCCGGTGGCGCCGCAGCAGTTCCCCGAGCGCTAGCCCGGTGTCGAGCGCGATGCTGAAGGGCAGGCCCTCCTGGTCGCTCCAGGGGCCCTGGCGAGGCTGCTGGAAGCCGCGCGGCAGGCGGCGAGCCAAGGCGGGCCAATCACGGTCGACCCAGGCATCGAGAGCCTCGCACAGCGGACGCGGCGACTTGTCGGCCAGGCCGGCAGGCAGGTCGATGCCGGCGTGAGCCAGCAAGCCGGACAAGCGCGCCAGCCGCATCTCCTTCATCGCCATCACACGTGTCAGCACCGCATCCGCGTCGCCATCGGCCCAGGGCGATTCGGCGGGCGGGTAGTCGCGCAGCCGCGACGGCAAGAACAGCCAGCCGAACATGGTTCCGGGTCTCAGGGCACCGGATCGTAGCGGCCGGCCAGCGCATCGGAGACCGTCCGGCGCCACGGGTTGATCGGGTACGTCATGTCGGGCTTGCGGTACTTGGCGACGACCTCGTCCTCCAGGTCGATCAGCACGTCCGGCAGGCCCGGTGCGGCACTGCGCAGCATCAGGACGGGGCGCATCGCGCTGACCATGCCGTCGCGGCGGTTGCGCGCGTCCTCGTCGATCGCCCAGACCCAGCGCGAGTCGCCCCGGCGGATGAGTTCGCCCAGCAGCAAGGCCGTGTCGAGCACCATCGAGAAGGCGATGTCGGTGCCCTCGCGGGTCGACGCCAGCCAGTGCGCCAGCGTGCCCTGCTCGGGGCGGTGCAGCGCCGGCCAGGTGGCGCCCGCCCAGTCGTGGAGCTGGTCGATCAAGGGCAGCGGATCGCCGCCCGCCAGCGCCGGCGCCGGGTCGATGCCCTGGTCGCGAAGCAGGCTGGCGAGCGCGGCCAGGCGCTCGTCCAGGTGCGCCAGCAGATGCTGCAGGTTCTCGTGCGCCTGCGCCGGCGACCAGCGCTTGGGCGGCCCGGCGTGCGGAGCCCGATAGGGCGGATAGTCGGCCAGGCGCCGCGCCAGGTCATTCGGCGTCGCGCGCGGGCGCGTGAGTCGGGACAACCAGGAGGCCATGCGGATCCAAAGGCGAAGGAGCGGCGGGCGCTCGCGGATGGGCTCAGAACCAGCTGGCCACTTTATCAAAGGCCTTCTTGGCGATCTCCGAGCCGCCGATGGCCCCTCCGATGCCACCCACGATGCCACCGATGGCGGTGCCCACGCCCGGGCAGATCATGGTGCCGATGGCCGCGCCGGCCGCCGCGCCGCCCCAGCCGCCCAGCGCACCGCCGGCGACGTTCGATACGGCCCGTCCCGTCTGCATGCCGACGCGGTCGCCATCCGCATGGAAGGCCGCGCCGACCTGGATCGCGTCGATCGCCAGGCCGATCGGCCGGGCCACCTTGCCCACGCGTTCGAGCACCTGGCCCGAACCACGCAGCACGCGGTTGGCCTGCAGCGCCTTGGCGTCGTTGGCGATCTGCGTCTCGACCAGCTCCTTGCCGCGCGAGTAGCGACCGACCTTGGACTCGATATCGGTCACCTTGTTCATGCGCGGATCGGCAGCGGCCTCGTGGGCTCGCACGTCGACGACGCGCGCGCCGCCCTGCGTCGGCACCTCGGTTGCAACCTGCACGCCCGGCTTCAGCCGCCAGTCGTCCGCGATCGCGTCGCGCGCCAGGGCGCCGTTGGTGTTGTTGGCGACCTGCACCTTGACGCCCGAGGACTTGCCGAGCGAGCCAGCGGGCGCCGGCCGCACCTTGTCCTCCACCTCGATGCCATGCGACTCCAGCAGGTTGCGCAAGCCCTCGGTGAAGCCGCCCTTCCTCGTCCAGGCGCTGCTCGTGCTGACCCAGCGCTTGGCCAGGATCGGGTTGTCGACCAGCAACCTGGTGCCCTCGTGCAGCATCTGCTGGCCCGCCGCCGCGAGGCCGCCGGGCAAGTGCGAGCGCGCGGCCTCGGCCACGATGTCGTGATTGAAGCGCGAGGCGTCGGCAGGCGACAGCTGCTGCTCGATATGGGCATGGGCCTGGGAGGCGGCATCGAAGTCGTGGCCCGCCGCGTCGTTGACCCAATGCGCCAGCTGGCGCGTGTCGACGTGACTGCGGCTGTCGGTGGCCTGATGGATCACCGCCTGGGCGTTCACGGCCGGATCGGCTGCGCCGCTCGAGGTCGCGCGGTTCGGCGCTGCGGCCGAATGGATGTCGTCGATCGCCAGCATGAAGTGCTCCCTGTGGGTTGGTCGTCTCGTCGCCAGCCATTGGAGCGTCGCGCGCTGCGCCGCGTAAGCTGGGTCGCTTCCCAGCGTGGCCGCGCGCGCCTGGGAGCGTTCCCAGGCCGGAGGCCGCCGCCGCCGGGCGCGTAAAATTGCGCGATCCCAGTTTGCTACCCCTCGCCACCATGACCGAAGCCACCCCGGCAGCCGCGCTGCCCGACCTGCCCGACCGCCTGTCCGTCGACCCGCGCAGCCCGCACCACGTGGCCGCGATCTTCGAGCACGACGTGGGCATCCGCTTCAACGGCAAGGAGCGCTTCGACGTCGAGGAGTACTGCATCAGCGAAGGCTGGATCCGCGTGCCGGTGGGCAAGACGGTGGACCGCAAGGGCCGTCCGCTGACGGTCAAGATCAAGGGCGTGGTCGAGGCCTTCCTCAAGCCGGCGCCGGCCGCGCCCGCCGCCTGATCAGCCTTTCTTGCGCGCGGCCTTCTTCTCGAGCCGCGCCGCCTCGGCGGCCTGCCCCGCCGCCCACCAGGCCGCGAATTCCTCCGGCGACTCCAGCGTGACGCGCCCCCAGGCGCCGCTGCGGAAGTCGTTGAGCGTGATCTCCGCGGCCTTCTGCATGTTGACGTGGCCGCCCGGCAGCAGGCCGCCGCGCTTGCGCCCGACCTCGGCCAGCAAGCCCTCGTCGGTCATGGCCGAGAAGTCCGCCGTCTTGTAGCGCGCCGCGATGCGGTCGGCGTAGCGGTGTCGCACGCGCGCCAGCAGCGCCATCGCCACTTCTTCCTCGTCGTAGGCGTTGCGGCCGATCGCGCCACTGGCCGCCAGGTTGTAGCCGCCCTCCTCGATGATGATGCGCGGCCACAACATGCCCGGCGTGTCGAACAGGTAGAAGTCGTTGGCCAGCAGGATCTTCTGTTCCAGCTTGGTGATGCCCGGCTCGTCGCCGGTCTTGGCGGCACGCTGGCCGTTGAGCGTGTTGACCAGCGTCGACTTGCCCACGTTGGGGATGCCGCAGATCATCACGCGCACCGGCTTGACCATGCCCCCG
>JBJMWF010000404.1:0-10401 GCA_045810265.1 Vitreoscilla sp.
GAGCTGCTCGGCGAAGTCCATGAACTCATGGGTGCCGACGCGGTTGCTCTCCAGGCCGCCCCACCAGCGGTTGCGGCGGACCGGGCGCTGCGCGGGATCGCCGATGCCGTCGCGCCAGTCGTAGTCGTCGGCGAAACAGCCGCCCGGCCAGCGCATCACGGGCACGCCGACGCGCTTGAGTGCCTGCACCACGTCGTTGCGCCAGCCGCGCGTATTCGGGATGGTCGACTCCGGGCCGACCCACAGGCCACCGTACACGCCCGTGCCGGCGTGCTCGACGAAGTGGCCGTAGACGGTGGGCTCGATGCGCGGCCCCGCAACGTCCTGCGTCACGGTGAGACGGGCTTCGATCGGTTGAGCCACTGCTGCGGTGGCAGCGGCGGCCAGGAGCAGCAGTGCTGCGAGTGTCTTCATGGGAGGTGTCGGATCGGAGGTGTTGTGGAGCGGCAGGTCGTCGGGACGCAGATGAATTGGCGCCGCCTGTGGCGCCGTCGCCGGCGGCCAAGCCATGACGGCGGAACAGTTCAGGCCGGCCGCTGATATTGCGCTATATCACTGACTCGATGATAGTTCGATGAACGAATGAATTGGCAAGGAAAACACTGACTCCGCGTCTTCCATGAGGTCAGTGGGCGCTGCCGCCTTGACCGATCCGGTAGTAGTCGAAGTCCACCCGGCCGCCCGCGGTCTGGGTCGAATAGAAGAAGAGCGCGAATCGATATCCCATGAAGTGCGGGACCGTGTAGCTCAGGCGCGAAGGGCGACCGATGGAGGTCCAGGTGATGCCGTCGAGGCTGTAGGAGAAGCGCGCGACCTCTGGCGCGGGTTCGAATTCGGTCTCCACCTTCAGGTGCACCGTCTTGCCCGAAAGGGGAACCGAGGCGATCTCCTCGGGATGGTCGGAATCGGCGCTGACCATGACGAGCGATCGGGTGCTGCCGCTCATCTTGACGCCCACGAAACCATAGCGTCTCTGGAAGGCGGCAAGCCCGGCCCAGTCGCCGTCCCTCATGCCGCTCACGTCGATGCTGGTGGTGGCGGAGCTGCGGGGGCCGAAGGTGCGCTGCGTGAGGGTATTCGGAGCCTCTGGCAGCGTGGAAACGATGCGGCTGGTGACCAGGCTCAGGTAGCCCGGGCGCCTGGTGAGCGACCAGTCGCGCGGTAGCGGATTGTGGTTCCACTGCCAGGCAAGGGGCAGGTTGGGGTCGCCGGGCCGACGGTCGAATTCGTCCGAGGCGACGATGCCCGAGACACCGGAGATGCCCTGTCCGCCGGCGGGGATGTCCAGCGTCATGGGCACCTTGCCGTTCTCCGCAAGGACGGGCCAGCCGTCCTTCCAGGTCACGGGCACGAGGTAGGGGATGCGACCGACCGCGCCGTTGTCCTTGAAGAGATACGCAAACCATTTGCCTTCGGGAGTGTCGACCAGGCCGCCCTGGGCGATGCCCCGATCGTCGAGCGCGAGGCGCCCCTCGTACGGCCCCGTGATCGAATCGGCGCGGTGGATGATGACGCTGCGCGCCCAGCGACTGCCGGGCGAGGCGATGTTCAAGAGGTAGTAGCGGCCGTTGACCTTGAAGAGCTGCGAGCCCTCGCCCTTGAGTCCACCCTGGTCGGCGCCGAACAGGGCGTTGACGTTGTCGACGATGACCTTGTCGACGCCACCGGGCTTGATTCCGGACAGGTCGGCCTTCAGCTCGACGAGCGTGATGCGCCCGCTGCCGAAGACCATGTAGACGCGACCGTCATCGTCGAAGAACAGGCTGTGGTCGCCCAGCGAGGGCTCGAAGCTCTTCTCCTTCCATGGGCCGTGCTCCGGATCGCGCGTCGTGTAGATGTGCGTGCGTCCGGTGTTGGCCGAAAAGGTCGAGGCATGGAACACACCGTCGTGGTAGCGCAGGCTGCTGGCCCAGGAGCCCAGACCGTAGGCATCCTTGCCGTTTTCGAGCCGGAGCGCATCGTTGTCGGCCAGGGTGTCGTAGGCGTAGGACGCCATGCGCCAGTTGATCAGGTCCGACGACATCATGATCGGCAGGCCCGGGCTCATGTGCATCGTCGTGCTGCTCATGTAGTAGGTCTTTCCCACACGGATGATCGCGATGTCGGGGACGTCCGCCCAGATGACGGGATTGTGGGCAGGCTCTGCCTGCATCGCCGGCAGCGCGTCTGCCGCCGAAATTGGCTGCGACGTGACGGCGGCGAGCACCAGGGCGATCAGGATGCGCAGTGTCGAGCGGCTCATGGGGTAGGTCGTTTCGATTCGATGGAGGGCAAGGTGCCGCACCGCGCGAGCGCAATGAGGCCGGTCGGCGCGATGGCCGGCCGCCCGCTCAGGGCGCCTGGCGCGCGTACAGCGCGAACGCGAAGTCCGAAGTGCGGCCCTGCTTGTCCTTGAACGGCCGGTCATCGAGGCTGGCCTCGCCGTCTGCATAGACGTCGTCGCGGCTGGCGCGCAGATAGATCGTCAACGACGCCTTCTCGCCCTGCAGTGCCAGCACGTAGCGGCGGTCGGCCCGCAGCACGACGGGCGGATGGGCACTGAAGTCGAAGCTCAGCAGGCCGGGCCCCTGGGGCCGGTAGGCGATGGCGAGCCCCTGGCCCGCGCCGAGCAGCTCGGTGCCGGCCTCCACGTCGCGCAGCGACAGGCGCAATGGATGCGCGGCGTCCGTGCCGTGGCCGTCGCCGGCATACAGGCTGAGGCGGCCCAGCGCGATATCGGCGCGTGGCACGAAGGTCTGCGCCAGTCGGTTGGCACCGCCGTTGCTGTTGAAGCCCACGGGCTCCGGGGCCTGGTCGAAAGGGCGGGTTACCGAGGCCAGCACCGGATGGCCGGGCCAGCTTTCGGGATAGCCCTGGGCGAACTGCTGGACGGCCACGCGAGGGTCGGAGCGGCCGGGGTCCGCGGGCGCGGGCACCTTGCCGGCAGGCGGCCGGGGCGGCGCGCTGATGCCGGCCTCGGACTGCGTGACGGGCCACATGCGGCCGTCGGCGTCGTAGTAGAGGTACTCCATCGCGATGGAGCGGCGGCCGCCGTCGCCGACCTGTCCATCCGGCAAGGTCAGCGCCCCGTTGTGGTAGACCAGGTAGGACTGGCCGTTGAAGTCGTCGATGATGCCGGGGTGGATGGTGTAGCTGTTGCGCGCCGGCCCAGTCAGAAGGCCCTGGTAGGTCCAGGGGCCGCGCGGAGAGGGTGCGGTCGCGTAGGACAGATGCTCGAACAGGCCCTGGTGCGCCATCGATGCGTAGGTCATGTAGTACAGGCCCTTGCGCTTGGACAACCACGGCCCCTCGGTGTAGTTGGGCAGCGCGACCTTCTCGATGGGGCCATCCAGCTCGGTCATGTTCGGCTTGAGCCGGGCGAGATAGAGCACCGGGTTGCCCCAGGCCAGCCAGGCGGTGCCGTCGTCGTCGATGAAGACGGTGGGATCGATGTCGCTCCAGCCGTAGGGGCTGGGCGTCGTGGCGTCCGTGATCAGCGCCGAGCCTCGTGCATCCTTGAACGGGCCCAGCGGATTGTCGGCCACCGCGACGCCGATCGCCTTGCCGGGCTGGGTGTCGTCGTGCTGCACGGTGACGTAGAGGTAGAAGCGGCCGTTGCGCTGCACCACCTGAGCGGCCCAGGCATCGCCCACCGCCCACTTGAAGTCGGTGGGTTTCATGATCGCGCCGTGGGCCGTCCAGTGGCGCAGGTCCTTGGACGAATAGGCCAGCCACTCTTTCATGAGGAAGAAGGCGTTGCCCTTGGCCTCGTCATGGCCCACGTAGAGGTAGGCCGCATCGCCCACGACCAGCGGCGCGGGGTCGGCGGTGAAGGTGTCCCGCAGCACCGGATTGGCACCAGGCGAGGGTTCGGCGGCCGCGACGGCCGCGCAGGCGACGGCCGCCGCGCAAAGGGCGATGCGATGCTGTAGTTTGAACAGGTGCATGGTGGGGGTGAAAACCGGTGTTCGACGATCGCCTCGAAGGGCTCAGCGACGCGGACAACGCCGCATTCCTGGCAAGGCATGCATTCAATTGCTGTACAACACGCCGCGGCCGGTCCCGCTCAGGTAGATGCGTCCGTAGAGACCCTGGTCTGCCGCCATCACGCCGATGCCGCCGAACTGGTGGGCGTCGTCGTTGAAGCGGGTCCACGTGACACCGCCGTCGTCGGAGCGGTACACGCCCCACACGCCGTTGACCACGCCCACCACGTAGACCGCGGCCGAGTACGCGGCGCCGGGCGCTGCCTTGCCCAATGCCACCAAGGTGGCTCCCTGCACGTCGGGCCACGGGTTGCTGCCCATGATCGACGCGAACTGGCTCAGCTTGGTCCAGCTTGTTCCTGAATCCAGCGAGTGGTAGACAGCATTGCCGTCGGCCAGCCAGAGGTCGCCCTCCGCGTTGGGATTGACCACGAGCGAGGTGTTCAGGAAGTAGTTGGGAGCCAGCCCGGCGGCCACGGAGCCCTGGCTCAGCGTGAACGTGTGGCCGCCATCCGTCGAGACATGGACCTTGCCCGGCGTGCCCCACCAGTTGGCGCCCGAATCGTAGGCATAGACCTTGTTCGGGTTCTTGCGATCCGCCGCCAGGTGGTAGGCGCGAGGGTAGATGTCGGAGATCGGCGGCAGGTTGGTCGCGACCCAGGTCGCGCCGTTGTCGGTGGTATAGGACGGCACCGAGTACTCGGGTGCCCAGACCGCCTTGTTGCGCCCGGTGACCGCGATGCTGGCCTCGTTGCCCTTGTTTTCGGCACTGCCGGCAGGAAGGGCAGCGAACGGCGTCCAGGTCTTGCCGCCGTCGCCGGACCAGACACCGTAAGGGGTACCGGTGCCGTTGATCAGGCCCATGGTGGCGATGTAGAGCGGGTCCGACCACGCCATGTCGGCGCCGAAGCCATTGCTCCATGAGGTGCCCGGCGTCAGGGTCGGCTTGATCGTGACGTCCGTATCGATCCAGGTGCCGACGTCACCCGAACTGTCGATCACGGTGTACGGCGCCCCGGCGGGCGGCGTGGCCAGCGCGAGTGCAGCGGTCTCCTCGATGCCATCGATCGGTTCGGTCCAGCTCGGCGTGGACGAAGAGGCGTTGCGAGTCTCCCAGACGCCGCCGCCATGGACGTACAGCACGTGGTCGCGGTTGGACGGATCGATCTCGACATCGTCGGGCCAGCCCCAGAACGGGTCGGCGGCGGGCGTGTGCGGCATGGTGGCGGCGATCTCGCGCCAGGTCGTGCCATCGTCGTCCGACAGCTGGATGATCTTCTGGCCGCTGTAGTCGCCCCAGGTGTTGGTCACGCCCAGTGCGATGCGGGTGCTCGCGCCGGTGCCCGAGACCGACACGCCGCCCAGGCCCATGGTCGACGTCGTCCCCGCGTTCGGGTCCTTCAGCAAGGTCCAGGTGCTGCCGTCGAACTTGTAGAGCCCGGCAGGGCCGGAGGCGCCCGGGCCTGGGTCCTTGGTGAACACGACATAGAACATGCCGTCCGCAGCGCGCACGATGTGGGGAATGTGATAGCCGGAGATCGGGGTCGACACTGGCGTCCACGAAGCGCCGCCATCCGTGGACTTGTACAGATTCGAGGCCAGGCCCGCCGTGGTGACGTAGTCCGGGGCGATCGCAGCGTAGAGCGTCTGCGTCGCCGATCCGCTGCCCTTGGTGCCGGTGTCCAAGACCACCAGCTCGACGCCCATCGCGCTGCCGCCGCCCAGGGCATTGACCTGATCCTGTGTCAACCTGGCCGTCGACAGCGAGCTGACCTGGGCCCAGGTGAGGCCCGAGTCGACGCTCTTCCACAGGCCGGCCGTTCGCGTGGCGTAGAACAGCGTCGAGGGCTTGTTGGGGTCGACCGTCAGGCGTTCGCCGATGGCCCGCCCGGGGTTGTTGCCGCCCAGCGGAAAGGGCAGGGCGACGTGGCTCCAGTGGTCACCGCGGTCGCTGGAGATGTACAGGCGGCCGTTGCCCTCGGTCGTGTACATGCCGGCGGCCATGTAGACGATCTGGTCGTTGTTCGGATCGACCGCGATGCTTTCGATGCCGTGATACCGGCTCTCGGCGGCACCGAAGCCCAGGCCGTCGGTGATGGGCACCCAGGACGCGGCGGCCTGGTTCCAGCGGTACGCGCCGCCGATGTCGGTGCGCGCGTACAGCAGGTTGGCGGTGGTCGGATGGAAGACCAGGCCGGTGACGTAGCCGCCGCCGCCGAACTTCAGGCTCTTCCAGATGGAGGCTGGGGCCGGCGTCGGCGCCGGCGAAGGGCCAGGCGCCGGTGCAGGCCCAGGGGCCGGTGCCGGTCCAGGTGCGGGTGCGGGTGCAGGCGAAGGGGCAGAGCTCGGGGCCGGAGCAGGGGCCGGTGTCGGGGCCGGCGTGCCGCCGCCCCCACCGCCGCCACAGCCAGCCGCCAGGGTCGCCGTGAGGATGGAGAGGACGGTGAGTTGCTTGCTGTAGTTGTTCATGAGCGGAAACGAGTCGCGTTCGTTGGTGGCCTGCCTCCACAGCCTTTCGAGAGGCCCTTGCCAAGGCATGGCAAGTCAACGAGTTGCCTTTGGCACCTGGACATGACGAATGTGGAACGTGATGTAACGCTAAATCACGCTGCGATAATAGTTCGATGACCGAATCAGGTTAGCCAGGAAAACACCTACTTGGGCGTCGTTTGCGACGCACGACGCACGATGTGCCCGCTGCGATCAGGCGATGGCCAGGCGCGTTTTCCGCGGCTTGGCCAGCGTCTCGCCGGTCACGATGTCGGTGGGCAGGATGATGTTGGATGGTTCGGGCGCATGCGGCTCGCCCTGGCGCCGCGCCTCGATGCGCTGCAAGAGCGTCTCGACGGCCCGCCGACCTATCTCGTGCAGCGGCTGGTGCACCGTCGCCATGTGCGCCGAGCGCGCCATGTACGTGTTGTCGTAGCCCACGACGGAGACATCCACCGGCACACGCAGACCATGCGAGCGCAAGGTCTCGATGCAGCCGAAGGCAATGGCATCGTTGCATCCGAACACGGCTTGCGGCAGCGGTTGGCCGCGGTGATGCCTCATCCACTCCTGCATCGCCTCGCGGCCACCATCGACACTGAGCGGCGCACGAATCACGTGGTCGCGGGGAGGCTTGACGCCTGCTTCGGCGTGAGCTCGCAGGTAGCCTTCGACGCGCTGATCCGTCATTGAAAAGCCGGACGGTCCACCGACATGCAGGATGCGCCGGTGCCCGATGTCCAGTAACCGGCGCACGATCGCGAAAGCGCCGGCCTCATCGTCCGTCCCGATGTCCGGCACCCCGGCCATCGGCCTGTCGGCGTGCACCGACACCAGCGGCGTGTGCGACGGCAACCACCCTGACAGGTCGTCCTCCAGGTTGGGGGCGAGCAGGATCAGGCCGTCGACGCGGCCATCACACAACGCCGGGATGCGCACCGAAGCCTCGCTCCAGTGGTTCAGCGTGAAGACGGCCGTCGTCTGTCCCGCGGCCGTGGCGCTCTGCAGGACGCCGCTGAAAACTTCGAGGAAGTAGAGGTTGGGATCTTCGCCCAGGATGTGCGTGACGAAGCCCAGGGCATCGGTGCGCCGGTTGACGAGCGCACGCGCGGTCGCATTGGGCCGATACCCCAGGCGGTGCGCCGCTGCCAGGACACGTTCGCATGTCTCTGCCGACACGCGAGCCGAACCTCGGCGACCCCCGTTGAGCGCGGACGACGCGGCCATTTCCGACACGCCTGCCGCGCGCGCCACGTCCTGAAGCGTCGGTGCGTTCCCGCGGCGGCGTGTCTTCGCCGGTGTCGCGGGTGGTTTGGATGTGGAAGTGGGCACGGGTGTTCCAGGCAGGCGCAGCGCCGCAGGGGCGGGCGCGCAGCGGCGCACTGTAGCACCGGCCCTTGTCCGCGACGGCCGCGGCGTTGTAGCCCGGAGCGTCTGCTTCGAGCTGGACGCAATGACGATGTGTGCACCCTTCAACCCCTTACGCCTTGCCCCATCCCTCGTCGCGAGCGCTTCATCGACCATCGCCCGAAAGTGGCGCGTCGGATGGTTGCTTGGCCGGCACGGAATCGTCGGACCGACGCATCGAGACCCGGGCCATTGGTGAACGTGTGGGCGCCGCACATTGGACGGTCAATCAGGTGTTCCGAATGACGCAAGGCCGACCGGCGACCCACTGTTCAGCAAGGTGTTTGAGCAGGCTGCTAGGTGTTTTCCTGGTCAGGCCTTTTGGTGCGTCCAATTATCATCCCGCCTTGATTTATCGTTACATCAGGCTTTGATGTCCCATCGTTTGCGGGTCATCAATGACAACTCGGCGGTCGACGACTTCACGGTGAGGCAGCGTCAGGTCGGGTTGCGGCGGGCGACCGTCGACGTTCAACAATCGCGAGAAAAGATGCGCCTGAGTTGGTTGATGTGGTCATGCCTGTTCCTTTGCGGCAGCGCGCTCGCAACACCGGCCGACACCCCATTGACGGCGTCCGGCCAGTTGGCCATTCCGACGGCCGCGGGCGTGCTGACGCTGGAGCCATTGACCGACCGGATCGTCCACGTGCGCTTTGGCGCAGCGGGATTCGCCGGCAACGACAGCCCGGCAGTGATCGGCCATCTTGCGGGCGTGCACTATGCCGTCACCGAGGGGCCGGACACCGTCACGCTGTCCACGTCGGCCCTGAAAGTGGTCGCCGAGCGGGCCACGGGCAAGCTGACTTTCATGACGCTCGAGGGCAAGCGCATCCTCCAGGACGACGGCCGCGAGTTGCACCAGGGCGTGCAGTCGCGCTTCGACCTGCCCGGCGGTAGCGACGGCGCGATCTATGGCCTCGGCCAGCACCAGAATGGCATGTTGGATTACAGCGGCACCACCGTCCATCTGCAGCAGGCCAATCGCGACGTCGCAGTGCCCATGCTGGTTTCGCCACTCGGTTTCGGCCTTTTGTGGAACAACGCCTCGGTCACCGACGTCGATGTCGGCCTGGCGTCCAAAGCGCCGCTGGTCATTCGCTCGGAGGCGGGCGACGGGGTCGACTACCACTTCATCTATGGGCCGGAACTGGACGACGTCATCGGCGGCTACCGCGCATTGACCGGCGACGCGCCGCTGATGGCGCGCTGGACCTGGGGACTGTGGCAGTCGAAAGAGCGCTACGGGACCCAGGCGGAATTGCTGTCGATCGCCGCGAAATACCGGGCCCTCGACCTTCCCCTGGACGCCGTCGTGCAGGACTGGCAGTACTGGTTGCCGGGGCAGTGGGGAAGCCATGCGTTCGACGGCGCCCGCTATCCCGATCCTCCCGCGATGCTCAAGACCCTGCACGACGAACACGTGCATGCCATCGTTTCGGTGTGGGCGCGATTCGACCTCGGCAGCGCCAACGCCGCCGAACTGGACAAGGCCGGCGTCCTGTTTCCCCAGGTCTATCCGAACGTCTATCCGGCCGGCCAGGGGCGCTGGTATGACGCCTGGAATCCCAGGGGTCGCGAGCTGTACTGGCAACAGGTCATGCGCCATCTCGGAACGCTCGGGTTCGACGGCTGGTGGCTGGATGGATCGGAGGCCGAGCTGAGTGGCCATTGGGGTGAGATGCGCGAAGTCAGCACGGCCGCCGGCCCCGGCGCGAGGGTCTACAACAGCTACCCGCTGATGCATACCTCGGCCGTGCACGACGGCATGGTGCGCGACCAGCCCGGCAAGCGCCCGTTCATCCTGACCCGGTCCGCCTACGCCGGCCAGCAACGCAACGCGGCCATCACCTGGTCGGGCGACACGACCGCCAGCTGGGATGTCCTGCGCAGGCAGATACCCGCGGCGCTGAACTTCTCGATGAGCGGGATTCCGTACTGGTCGGCCGACATCGGCGGGTTCTTCGGCGGCGATCCCAGGGATCCGGCCTACGCGGAGCTGTTCACCCGCTGGTACCAGTTCGGCGTCTTCAACCCGATGTTCCGTGTCCACGGCACCGGTCCGGGCAAGGAGCCCTGGGCGTTCGACCCGGGCACCCAGGCGATCCTCGCCGACTACGACCGTCTGCGCTATCGCCTGCTGCCCTACATCTATTCGGCATCGTGGGACGTGACCAGCCGGCGGGGCACGATGATGCGCGCGCTGGCGTTCGACTTTCGCGACGACGGCAGCGCACTTCGGATCGCCGACGAATACATGTTCGGCAAGGCCTTGCTCGTGGCGCCGGTCATTCAGCCGCACGCCTCGGTACGCACCGTCTACCTGCCTGGCAAGGACAAGTGGTACGACTTGCGTACCGGCGAAAGATTCGACGGTGGGCAAGTCGTCGCGGCGAATGCCGACATCTCGGTGATTCCTGTCTACGTCCGTGCCGGCAGCATCGTGCCGCTGGGACCGGTCAAGGCGTACGCCGATGCGCCGTCGATCCAGCCGATCGAAATCCGCGTCTACCCGGGACGCGACGGTTCCTACGACCTGTAC
>JBJMWF010000405.1:0-6177 GCA_045810265.1 Vitreoscilla sp.
ACCTTGGAGATGGTCAACCCGAGGCCGACACCGGGCTGGGCGTAGCTCGGATCTTCCGCGCGTTCGAACGGCAGGAAGACCCGCTCCAGGTCAGCCTCGGCGATGCCCGGCCCGGTATCCTCGATCTCGAATGTCGCGGTCTCCGAAGCGTAGCGGATGCGGAAGCCGACCTGGCCGCGCGCGGTGTACTTGACCGCGTTGCCCAGCAGGTTGATCAGCAGTTGCGCCAGCCGCTTGCGGTCGCCGCGCACCGCCGGCGGCAGCGGCGGCGAAGGCTCGTAGACGAACGCGATGCCCTTGTTGCGGGTCTCGAGCTGGAAGATGTCGGCCAGCTGCGCGAGGAAGTCCTCGAAGCGGATCTCGGACTGCACCAGCGTCAGTCGGCCCGCTTCGATGCGGGCGATGTCGAGCAGGCCGTCGATCAGCGAGACGACGTGGCCGCCGCTGCGGCGGATCACCTCCAGCGCGGCGCGCCGGGCCGGCGGCAAGCCCAGATCGCGCTCCATGATCTGGGCGTAGCCCAGCATGCTGTTGAGCGGCGTGCGCAGCTCGTGGCTGATGGTGGTGATGAAGCGCGTCTTGGCCTGGTTGGCCCGCTCGGCCACCTGCCGGGCCGCCTGCAAGGCCTCGTCGGTGGCTTCGTGGGCGCGGATCTCCTCGCGCAGCAGCAAGGCCTGCCGGTTGGATTCGTCCTGCGCGACGCGGCGGCTGTCGGAGGTCAGCAGCAACCAGCACGAGCCGATCGCCACCACCAGCAGCACCAGGGCGCAGGCGATCTTGATCTGCATCAGGTGCGCCAGCGCCGGGGCCCCGGGCGCCAGCTCGCGCAGGATGTGCGCTTCCTGGGCGACGATGAAAGAGAGGATCGCGCCGAGCACCAGGGCCAGCCCGAACAGGCACAGCAGGTAGTGCATGCGCCGGCTCAGCGCCACCTTCAGCACGCGCGGGGCGACCAGCCGCACCGCCTCGCGCAAGCTGTAGCCCATGCCCACGCGCGGCTTGCAGGCGTCCTTGCAGCGTGCGTCGAGCGAGCAGCACAGCGAGCAGATGTTGCAGCCGTAGGCCGGACAATGCGCCATGTCCTCGACCTCGTAGGACTTCTCACAGACGCCGCAGACGCGCGATTCGCCGGCTGGAAACGGCGCCGGCGTCCGGGCGATGTAGTAGTGGCCCTCGGTCAGCCAGGCCATGAACGGCGCGCAGCAGAACGCCACCGCGAAGCCGATGCCGGTGCTGAAGGCCTGCGCCATGGGCCCGAAGGCCCCGACGAAGGCGCTCAGCGCCAGCAGCGTGCCCAGGCCCATCGACACGAAGCCGACCGGGTTCACGTCATGCAGGTAGGCGCGCCGGAACTCGATACCCGGCGGGCTCCAGCCCAGGGGCTTGTTGATCACCAGGTCCGCCACGAGGGCGCCGATCCAGGAGACGGCGAAGTTGGCGTAGAAGCCCAGCATGCCTTCGAGCACGTCGAAGATGCCTACCTTGATCAGCGCGACGCCGATCAGCACGTTGAATACCAGCCAGACCAGCCGGCCGGGATGCGCGTGCGTCAGGCGCGCGAAGAAGTTCGACCAGGCCAGCGAGCCGGCATAGGCATTGTTGACGTTGATCTTGATCTGCGAGACGGTCACGAACAGGCAGGTCAGCAGCAGGATGCCCGCGGGGTCGCGCAAGACCTGGGCGAAGCCGACCAGGTACATCTGCGTCGGCTTGACCGCCTCCGACGGCGCCATGCCCTGGCGCACCGCGAGGTAGGCCAGCACGGCGCCGCCCAGCATCTTGGCCCCGCCGATCAGGATCCATCCGGGGCCGGCGGCGATGACGGCGGCCCACCAGCGCCACTCGCGCCCCGGCCGCGGCGGGGGCATGAAGCGCAGCGAGTCCACCTGCTGGCCGATCTGCGCCACCATCGAGGCGACCACGGTGCCACCCGCGCCCAGCATCAACCAGTCGAAGTGGCCGTCGTTGATGCCATACGACGCATGCATCAGCCCGTGCACCTGCTCGGGCCAGCGCAGCACCAGCGCGGCGTACGGCAGCACCAGCAGCACCAGCCACAGCGGCTGCGTCCAGGCCTGCAGTCGGCTGATCATGGTGATGCCGTACATCACCAGCGGGATGACGACGACCGAGCAGATCAGGTAGCCCAGCCACAGCGGGATGCCCAGCCCGAGCTCCAGCGCCGACGCCATGATGGACGCCTCGAGCGAGAAGAAGATGAAGGTGAACGAGGCGTAGACCAGCGAGCTGAAGGTCGAGCCCAGGTAGCCGAAGCCCGACCCGCGGGTCAGCAGATCGATGTCGACCGCGTGCCGCGCGGCATAGATGCTGACGGGGATGCCCGTCGCGAAGATGAAGATCGCGACCAGCACGATCGCCCAGAAGGCGTTGAAGAACCCATGATCCAGCGCGACCGACGCCCCGATGGCCTCGAGCGCCAGGAATGAGGTCGCGCCGAGCGCCGTGTTGGCGACCCGGAACCCGCTCCACTTGCGAAAGCTGCGCGGCGTGTAGCGCAGCGCGTAGTCCTCGATCGTCTCGTCGGCCACCCAGGCGTTGTACTCGCGCCGGATCGGCACGATGCGCTGGGTCGGCGGGGCCGGTGCGGCGGTGGTCGAGGCGTCGGACATGGCGGGCAACGTCAGGTCACCCCGGTCGTCTCCGCAGGCGGCATGCGTCGCATGACTTTGCTACCGCCGCGCCATGGACGCCATACGTCAGATGGCGTAGCCGCCACTTGTGCCGCAGCCCGAGCACCGAGCGATCGAGCCGTGTACCAGGACGGCCCGCGGGTCACCGCCGGCTCGGTAACCCTCGACGAAGCGCGGCCGCCGTGCGCCCGCTCACCGCCCCGCTGCCAGCGTCAGCTTGCAGCGGATGCCGCCCGGCAGTTCGGCGTGCGCGTTGGCCAGTTCCACCACGACGCCGAAGGTACCGGCGGCCGAGTCGATCACGCGGTCGACGGTCTTCACGCGCGAACTCAGCGCGCGGCCGAACGGCGCCTCCGGGACGACGGTGACGGCGTCGCCGGCGTGCACGTTCGGGAACAGCTTGAACGGCATGATCGCCTGCACGACCAGCGGGCTGGTCTGGGCGATCTTGATGATGGGCTTCTTGTTGTCGCCGGCGTCCACCAGCGCACCCGGGTACAGGTACTGGTCCACCACGACGCCGTCGAACGGGCTGCGGATCACGCGGCGGTTGAGCTGGTCGACCGCCTCCTGGTGCTGCAGCCGCGCGAGCTCCATGTTCTCCTCGGCTGTCTTCAGCTCGGCCTCGGCCTGGGCCAGTTCGGCGGCGGCATCGTCGCGCGCCTGTGCGGAGACGAACTCCTCCTTGACCAGCTCGTCCATCCGGCGCGACTTCTCGCGCGCGGCCTGCGTCTTGCTGCGAGCCTGCATCACGGCGCCCTGCGCCTGCGCTCGAAAGCTGGCGGTCTCGGCCTGGCTCTTCTCGACGCTGGACTCGATCACCACCAGCACGTCGCCCTTGTGGATCGCCTGGCCTCGCCGCACGGGCACCTGCTGCAGCAGGCCCACCACCGGGCTGCGGACCTCCACGACCTGGGCCGGTTCGATCATGCAGTCGTATCCGGCCCCGGACGCGGACGCGCTGGCACGCGCCGCGGCCAACACCGCCACCACCAGCACGCTGAACGTGCGCCTGCCTGCCACTCTCATGTCACCCACCCTGCAAATCCGATCAATCGATGAAGCTCGCGGTCCTGCCGCAAGGTGTCCATCCGTCCCTTGTATGAATGCGTTTCGGCCCGACGCTGCGCCCAGCGCACCGCGATGCGCAGGGCGCGTCGAGCGACCTCGGGCTGGCCCGAGCGCATCGCGCTGCGCAGCCAGGCCGGCAGGCGCGCGAACAGCACGTCGTCGACGCAGACGATGGCGCGCACCGAGCCGGCCTGTCCCTGGCGGCCACTGCGGCCGAACAACTGGCGATCGACGCGCGGCGACTCGTGGAACTCCGTCAGGATCACGTGCAGTCCGCCCGCCGCCCTGGCCTGCTCGTCGGGCTTGATGTCGGTGCCGCGTCCAGCCATGTTGGTGGCCACCGTGATGCGGCCGTGGCCGCCCGCCTGCGCGACGATGGCCGCCTCGTCGGCGTCCTGGCGCGCGTTGAGCACCACGTGCGCCACGCCGCGGCGCTCGAGTTCGGCGGCGATCTGTTCGGAGGCCTCGACGCTGCGCGTGCCCACCAGCACCGGCTGGCCGCGCGCCGCCGCGGCGCAGGCGTCGTCAGCCACCGCCAGCCACTTGGAGGCGACGTCGGGCGTGCAGATGTCGTCCAGCCGCATGCGCTGGATGGTGCGGTTGGGCGGCACGCGCCGCACCGGCAGCCGGTACACCGACCACAGTTCGCGCGACGCCTCCGCGCCGGTGCCGGTCAGGCCCGCGAGCAGGAAGTAGCGCCGGAAGAAGCGCTGGAAGGTCATGCGCGTGAGGGTCTCGCGGCCGCTGGTGCGCTCCACGCCCTCCTTGGTCTCGATCATCTGGTGCAGCCCTTGCTCCCACGACCGGTCGGCCATCACGCGGCCGCTGGACTCGTCGACGATCTGCACCTTGCCTTCGGCCAGGATGTAGTGCTGGTCGCGCAGATACAGGTGCAGCGCCGACAGCGCCTGGCGCAGCACCAGCTCTCGCCACGAAGGCGCGCGCCAGACCGCCGGCAGGCCCTCGGGCACCGCGCCGGCATGCGCCAGCGCCGCCGGCAACAGGTCGATGTCGCGGCGCTTGCCGATGCGAAAGTGCTCGCCGGCCACCATCCTGCGCGCGGCCGCCATGCCCCAATCGAGGATGGCCTCGTCGAAGACGCCCGGCGCGTCGCGCGACAGGATCATCGGCGTGCTGGCCTCGTCGATCAGCACGCTGTCGGCCTCGTCGACGATGGCGAAATGCAGCGCGGGGATCAAGGGCTCGCCGGCGCCGCCGGCTCGCGCCGAGTCCGGCGTCCACAGCTCGCGCAGCCTGCTCACGCGGCCGGGCAACATGCCGTGGCCGGCCAGGCGGTCCTTGAGGTAGTCGAATACCACCTCCTTGCCCGCCACGTAGCAGATCTGGCTGCGGTAGGCCGCACGGCGCTCGTCGGGCTCCATGCCGTCCTTGACGCAGGCGCCGCACATTTCGAAGAAATCGAACAGCGGGGACATTTCCTCGCAGTCGCGATGGGCGAGATAGTCGTTGGTGCTGATCACGTGGACGGACGCGCCGGAACCCGCCATGGCCGTGGCCGCGAGCGCGGCCACGAGCGTCTTGCCCTCGCCCGTCTGCATCTCGGCCAGGCGCCCGCAAAGAAGCAGGCGGGCACCGGCGAACTGCACCGGATGCGGCCACATGCCGAGCCGGCGCCGGCTGGCCTCGCCGATGCAGGCGAACAGCTCGACCAGGTTGGCCGCCCGGCTCCAGCCCGATGCCAGGCCTTTCAAGTGGCGTTGGGCCGCGCGGAATCGCTCGACGATCCCGGCGTCCTGCAGCGGGCGCAGCTGCTCGGCGCAGCGCTTGACCTGGCCGTCGAACGCGGCGATCTCCCGCGCGCGCTCGCGGCCCGGCGGCAACCATCCGGGGACGTTGCGCAGGAACTCCTCGACCTTGTCCAGCCGCTCGGCGTCGCGCTCGTCACGCAAGGTGTCGGCACGCCGGAACGCGATGCCGGCGAGCGCGCGGGGCAGTGCGGGATCAGACATCGAGGCGGGCCAGGAACAGCTGGCGCAGGCGCAGGAACCACTGGCGCGCCAGCGGCGTCCAGCCCAGGTCGAAGCGCACGTAGGCGCGGTCGCCGAACACGCCGCTGGACGAGGGATGCGCCATGTCCAGCTCGAGGTCGAAGACGCGCCGCAGCGCGTGCGTGCCGCCCTTCTGCGCGGGATCGACCGGGATTTCGCCGCCGCCCTCGCTGCCGAGCGCCTGCGACACGAGTTCCTGCTCGCCGCCGGGCACGTTGCGGCGCAGGCGGGCCGGGATCTCCGTGGTCGGAGCGTTGGCCAGCCGCACCGCCGCGACGACGCTGCCGCGCTGCGCGATCAGCGCCATGTCCTCCTGCGGGATGGCCGCGCGCACGCGGCGCGAGGGCCCGTCGATCACGTAGCCGACGACCTCGCCGCGCTTGACGTAGCGCCCCGGCAGCTCCGTGGGCGCCGCGGGCATCCAGCGTCCTGAAGCGGCGGCGGCG
>JBJMWF010000406.1:0-11177 GCA_045810265.1 Vitreoscilla sp.
CAGTCCCAGCGACAGCGGGCGCGAGCAGTCGGGCAGGTGCGACGGCCCGCTGGCCGGCGCGGGACCGGGCGCAGGCGTCGACGGCACGGCCGGCGACGGCGGTGCGGGGGCGGCGGAATCGCGCGGCGGCGGCGCATCGGGAACCGCGGCCCGAGCTTCCGCGCCGACGCAGGCGGCCAGCGCCATCGCCAGACCCGCGAGCCGCTGTCGCATGCTGCAACGCAGCGTGGCGGAGCGGGGACGGGCTCGAAGAGGCATGGGCAATGCGAGGCTGGGCGACGAAGGCGGACCACCGGGCCGGCGGGGCCGGGTGGAGGCCGGGATGCCGGGCGAAGATGCCCGGCGCATCGCTCATGTTACCGATGCGCCCGTCAATCTGCATCCGCGCCCATGTAGCGCCGGAATTCGGCGCCGAAGCGGGCCGACAGCAAGGCGTGCATCGGCCTGTCCACGGCGTGGAAGAGCGCGGGATACCAATGGCTCTCCTCCTCGTGGATGTGGAACACGAGATCGGCGCGCAGCCGTTCGAGCTTGTCGTGGAAGTCGGAGTCCGGCAGGTCCATGGTCTGCAAGGCGGCCAGCTCGATCTTCAGGCTGCTCTCGTCGGCGTAGGCCGCCACGGCATGCGCACGCCGGCATTCGAACGACACCGCCGGATAGAGCACTGCCTGCTCCGCGAGCGAGTGGCCATTGAGCAGCGCGCCAAGCCATTGCAATGCGTGCCGGCGCTGCGAGCCGTGGGTCGAGACGCGAACCTGCTCTAGCGCCTGCTCGATGGCCGCGTGCTGCCGTACCACCTCCGACAGCCACTCGCAGTCCAGCGCGAGCGCACTGGCCGACTTGCGCGCCTCGATACGCTCGGTCTCGGATCGATATGGCGTGACGACGGCCATCATCTGGTCCAGCAATGTCATCTTGGTTCTTGCTCCCGTTCGTTGGCCAGGAGGATGCCGACAAGATGCACAGGGAGGGCGTGTCGAAGCGGCGTTGGCCAGGTGCCCGGATCGCAGCAACTCCTATTCCTGAACGCACGCACAGACGGCGCCCGGCGAGCCGGGCGCCGTTGCGCAACGGCCGTACATCGGCGCCAGGCGTCAGCCGGCGTCCCCCGAGTCCGGCGTCCGTTCGGCCAGGCGCCGCGTCAGTTCGTCCAGCTTGATCGGCTTGACCAGGTGCTCGTCGAAGCCGGCATCGAGCGAGCGCTGGCGATCGGCGTCGCTGCCCCAGCCGGTGGCTGCGATCAGCAGCATGTCGCGTCCCCAAGGCTCCGCGCGCACCCGCTTGGCCACCTCCAGGCCGCTCAGTCCGGGCATGGCGATGTCGAGCAACGCGACGTCCGGCCGGAACTCGCGCAAGGCCTGCAGCGCCTGGTCGCCGTTGGAGACGGTCCGCACTTCGAAGCCTTGCGCCCCGAGCACCGAGGCCTGGGTCCAGACGACGTCCTCGTTGTCGTCGGCCAGCACGATGCGCAAGGGTGCCTGCGAGCCGGCCGGGTGCCGTTCCGCGTGGCGCGGTTCGTCGCGCGAACCGGTGTCGATGCGCTCGGCCTGGCGGGGTACTGGCAAGGTCACGACGAACGAGCTGCCGCGACCCGGGCCCTCGCTGCGCGCTTCCAGCGTGCCGTCGTGCAGGCGCACGATGTTGCGCGCCAGCGCGAGCCCGATGCCCATGCTGGGGCCGCTGGAGGAGTCGAGGTCGGGTGCGCGCCAGAACATCTCGAACAGCGAGGCACGCGCCTCCTCGTTGAGGCCGCGGCCGTTGTCCGTGACGGTGATCGAGACGTTCGAATCGTCGACCTGCGCCACGACCTCGATGTGTCCGCCCGGCGGGGTGTACTTCGCGGAGTTGACCAGCAGGTTGCAGATCACCTGGCTGATGCGCACGGGATCGACGTCCAGTGTCACGCCCTGCGGCGGCAAGCCCACCGACAGCGTGTGGCGTCCGTGCTCGATGTTCTGGCGCGCCGCGTCCACCGCCGCATCCACGATGGACGACAGGCTGCTGGGCCGTCGGCGCAGTTCGAACCGGCCCAGGCGCAGGCGCGAGATGTCCAGCAGGTCGTCCAGCAGCGAGCTCATGGTCTGCACCTGCTGGGCGACGGTGCGTTGTGCCCGCGAGGCCACCGCGGCGTCGCGCGCCGCCGCCGAGCCCAGCGTCGCGCTGGCGCCCGCGATGGCGGCCAGCGGATTGCGCAGTTCGTGCGACAGCACGGCCAGGAAGCGGTCCTTGGCCAGGTCGGCCATCTCGAGCTCGGCGCGGGCGTTCTCCTTTTCTTCCAGCGCGTGCACCAGGTGCAGCCGGCCGGCCGCGATCGCCTCCTGCGCGGCTCGCGCGGCGGTCTGGTCGCGCAGGATCTTCACGAAGCCCACCACCCGGCCGCCGGCGTCATGCATCGAGGTGACCACGCCGCTGGCCCAGAAGCGGCGGCCGTCCTTGCGGCGATGCACGCGATCATCGGCGGCGCTCCCATCGGTCAACGCCTTCTGCATTTCCTGGGCAGGCGCGCCGGCTTCGCGATCCTCTTCGGTGAAGATCATCTCGGCATTGCGATTGAGCGCCTCGGCCTCGGTGTAGCCCAGCAGTCGCTCGGCGCCGGAATTCCACGACGTGATGCAGCCCTTCATGTCAGTCGAGAAGATGGCGTGGTCCATCGTGTTGTCGATGATCAGCCGCAGCCGCTCCTCGCTGCGGCGCAGGCGCTCCTCGGCATCCTTGCGCTCGGTCACGTCGGTGCAGACGACGAGCAGGGACCCCGAGTCCTCTTCCGGCACCGGCATCCAGGTCGCGCTGCTGTGCATCCAGTTGACGCTGCCGTCCTTGCGCAGGCAGCGTTTCTCGGTCTCGAAGTGCCTGGCCTGCCGGATGCCGGCGAACAGTTCGGCGGCAGCCTGACGGTCGTCGGGATGGATCAGGTCCAGCAACTGGCGTCCCACCAGGGTGCCGTCGGCGTATCCCAACACCGCATGGTAGAAGTGATTGGCGAAGGTGATGCGGCCCTCCGGCGTCGCTTGCAGCACGCCCACCGCGGCTTTCTCGGCGATGGCGTCGAAGCGCTGCTCGGACAGGCGCAGCGCCTCCTCGCTGCGCTTGCGCTCGGTGACGTCGACCAGCGTCAGCACGACGCCGGCGATGCGATCTTCCACCGTGCGGTAGGGCAGCATGCGCACCAGGTACCAGCGGCCCTGCGCGTCCGGCACCTCGCGCTCGATCGGCACCAGGCCCTGCAGCACGCGCAGCGCATCCTCGTCCAGGCCCGGGTACTCCAGCTTGTTCGACAGGTGCGACAGCGGCCGGCCGACGTCGGTCGGAATCAGGTTGAACAGCGAGACGGCCGAGGGTGTGTAGCGCGTGATGCGCAGTTCGCGGTCGAGGAACAGCGTGGCGATGGCCGTGGCGTCCATCAGGTTCTGCATGTCGCTGTTGGAGTGGCCCAGTTCGTCGACCTTGCCCTTGAGCTCCTGGTTGACGGTGGTCAGCTCCTCGTTGATGGACTGCAGCTCCTCGCGGCTGGTCTCGAGCTCCTCGGTGGCCGAACGCAGCTCCTCGTTCATGGCCTGCAGCTCCTCGTTGCTGGCCTTGAGCTCCTCGGTCGAGGCCTCGTACTGCTCGATGGTGTCGCGCAGGTGCGCCTTCAGGCGCTCAAGTTCGCGATCGAGCAGGTTGGCCAGCGGGTCGTTGCTGGTGCCGCCTTCGGCCTGCATCGGGATCGGCGCAGCGGCGTCCGGGCGCACGGACTCGATGGTCACCATCATCAGGCCGTTGGCCGCGGCGCCGACCGGCACGACGGTCATGCGAATCATGGTGGTGCCGCCGCCCAGGTCGGCCGCCAGGGGCGCCACCTCGGCGCGCTCGCCGCTCTGCGCCGCGTGGTACAGCGCGGCGCGCAGCTCGATGCGCAGGCTCGGATGGATCGCGTGCAGCAGGTTGCGGCTGGGCTCGCCGCCGGAAAACTGCAGGAAGCGTCCGGCGTTGCGCGACAGATGCATGATGTCGTGCTCGGAGTCGACCAGGATCGACGGCGGCGAGATGGCCTCGAGCAGGTTGAAGTGCATCTCCGCCCACGACACGGGCCGGCCGTTGGCCGTCATCGGCGAGCGCGCGGCGATGGCCTCGGCGGAGAACGCCGACTGCGCGATCACCGGCGCGCGCAGCGCCTCCTGCGCCTCGAGCGCGCGGGTGAGCGCGCTCTGGCCGATGGGCACCGGCAGGCTGGTGCGCGGCACCAGGCGCGGCGCGAAGATCCGGTTCTTCTTGTCCAGCACCTGGAACAGCGGGCTGCCGTCGTCCACCGTCTCCGAAGCGCCCAGGAACAGCATGCCGCCGGGCAGCAGCGCGAAATGCGCCGTCTCGAAGACGCGTTGCTGCGCCTCGCGATTGAGGTAGATGAGCAGGTTGCGGCAGGACATCAGGTCCAGCCGCGAGAAGGGCGAGTCCTTGAGCAGGTCGTGCTCGGCGAACATCACCTGCTCGCGCAGCTCGCGCCGCACACGGTAGCCGCGGTGCTCCTTGGTGAAGTAGCGGCGCAGCCTGTCTTCGGACACGTCGGCCTCGATGGTCAGCGGATAGATGGCGTCGCGCGCGGTGCTGATCGCCTGCTCGTCCAGGTCGGTCGCGAAGATCTGGATCTGTGGTGGCGCGTCCAGCGTGCGCGCATGCTCGGCCAGCAGGATGGCGATCGAGTACGCCTCCTCGCCGGTGGCGCAGGCGGCCACCCACACGCGCACGTTATCGGACGAGGACTTGCCTTCGAACAGGCTGGGCAGGCGCGCCTGCAGCGCGGCGAAGCAATCGCTGTCGCGGAAGAAGTTGGTGACGCTGATCAGCAGGTCCTGGAGCAGCGCGCCGATCTCGCCCGGACGCGTGCGCAGGCTGTCCAGGTATTCGGACAGCTCGCTGACGCCGTTGACCTGCATGCGCCGGCCGATGCGGCGCAGGATGGTGGCGCGCTTGTAGTTGACGAAGTCGCGCCCGGTGCGGCTGCGCAGGTAGTTCAGCACCTCGCGCAGGTCGGACTCGAGTTCGGCATCGGTGGCCGGCTTGGGGGCGGAACCCTGGTGCTCCGGAGGCAGCGTCACGCGCGATTCGAGGCGCACGTAGTCGACGATGCGGCGCGGCATGTCGATGACCGGCAGCACCCAGTCCACCATGCCGGTGCCGATGGCGGTCTCGGGCATGCTGGCGTGCTGGGCCTCGTCCGGGTCCTGAGCGATCGTCAAGCCGCCGCGTTCCTTGACGCGCTTGATGCCGATGGCGCCGTCGCTGTCCGCGCCCGACAGCACCACGGCCACGCCGTGCGGGCCGTGCGTGTCGGCCAGCGTGCGGAAGAACAGGTCGACCTGGTAACGGCCCGAGCGGTCCTTGGGCAGGTCACCAAGCTGGATATGGTCGTCCAGCATCCGCAGCGCCTTGGCCGGCGGGATCACGTAGACGGTGTCGGCCTCGACCCGCACGGTGGCGTCGACCCGCACCACCTTCATGTGGGTATGCGGCTGCAACACCTCGGCGAGCTTGCTTTCCTGCGCGGGATCGAGATGAATCAGCACGACGAAGGCCATGCCGGCGTCCTCGGGCACCTGCTCGAGGAACCTGCTGAGCGCCGGGATGGCGCCGGCGGAACCGCCCAGCCCGACAATGGGCAAGCGGGTCGCGCGCGAACGCGGGTTGACGGCGGTTGTCGCGTCGGCCGCTTCTTCTTCCGCCCTGTCGGGCACGTTGGTCGTCATCGATGCTCTCCCGCATTCCGTTCGCTCTGCGCGTTCAATTCGCGAAGAGACTGTACTCGCTGCGCACGGCCGAAGTGCCTGCCCGGGACGGAGAATTGCTGGCGCGACGCATGCCTGCCGTCCCTGGTTCTTCAACAGCCCGCGTGCCGCGGCTCGTCGTCGTCGGCGCCTCAGCTGGAGGCGTCGCCGCGTTGCGTCAACTGGCAGCCGGCCTGCCCGCCGACTTCCCCGCGCCGGTGCTGGTCGTGCTGCACATCGGCGCCAACGAAAGCGTGCTGCCGCAGTTGATCGCGCTCGATTGCAAGCTGTCGGTGGCGCATGCGAGCGACCGCGAGCCCCTGGTCGCCGGCACCATCCGCATCGCGCCACCCGATCGTCACCTGATGGTGGAATACGGCCGGCTGCGCCTGACGCGCAGTCCCAAGGAGAACTACGCGCGCCCCGCGATCGATCCGCTGTTCCGCTCGGCGGCGCTGGAGTTCGGCGAGCACGTGATCGGCGTGATCCTCACCGGCATGCTGGACGACGGCACCGTGGGCCTGCAGGCGGTCAAGCAGGCCGGCGGCTTGGCGATCGTTCAGGATCCTGACGAGGCGGTCGAGGCCAGCATGCCCGCGAGCGCGCTCAGGCATGTGGCGGTGGACCACTGCGTGCCACTGGCGGAGATGCCCGGACTGCTGTCGCGACTCGTGGCCACGCCCACGCCAGCAAGGAGCGACACGATGAACGACCCACCCAGCCTCTTGACGCACGAGCAAGGTCTCAGCCTGGGCACCGGCGATCACATCGATCACCTGCGCTCCATCGCCGTGCCGTCGCCGCTCACCTGCCCTGAATGCCATGGCGGCCTGTGGCAGGTGCGCGACGTGGAGCCCGTCCGCTATCGCTGCCACACGGGCCACGCCTTCACGGTGCGCTCGCTCGAGGTGGCGATCGGCGAAGCCACCGACGGCGCGCTCTGGAACGCGCTTCGCGCCCTGCAGGAGCGGGCCGAGCTGCTGGAGCAGATGGCGGCGACCAGCCGGGACATGCATCGTGACGAGGAGGCGGCGCGCCACGAAGCCTCCGCGCATCGCGTGGAGCGCCAGTCGCGGCTGCTGCGCCAACTGCTCGAACGTTCCCCCGACGCCGGCGAGTGAGGTCGCCCCTGCAGCGCACATCGCGCTGCGCCTGCAAGCGTTTCCGACTTTGTAAGCGTTCAGGCGGAGATCGTTCCGCAACGGTTGCGCAGCATCGGACGCGGACACCAGGCCTTCGAGCGGAGACCATCGCCGCATTCCGGCACGGGTCTTGCAAAGTTCATGAACCGCAAAGGTGCATGACCGGCCTGTGCTCGCATCAACCCCCTCGAATCCGCCATCGCCATGCACATCCTCGACCAGGCCATTGCGGCCAGCGCCGCCGCCCACAACCAGATGCGCCGCTTCAAGGCGCGCTCCAAAGCGGCGGACCTGGGCCGCAGCTGTCCGTGGTTGCGCCTGGTCGTCATGCACCACGAACAGATCGAGGACGCCTTCGAGGCGGTCAAGGCCACCGGCACCGCGGTCGCCAGACGAAACGCGGAGCGACACCTGGCAACCCTGCTGACGGGGCATGCCGTCGCCGAAGAGGCAGTGCTCTATCCGGCGATGGCTGCCGCGCGCCAGAAGGCGCATGCGGTGGCGGCCTATGACGCGCAGAGTCGCTTCAAGGTGATGCTGGCCCTGCTCGCCGCCACCGAGCCGATGAGCGCCGCCTACGAGGAGGAACTCGCCTCGCTGCAGGACGCCGTCAACTGGCACATCCTCGACGAGGAAGGCAGCTGGTTCCCGGCGTTGGCGCGCAGCGGCGACGCCGCGCTGCAGGCTCGCCTGGGGGACCGCTACTTGGGCGAATTCGACCGCTACATGGGGCCGGACGCGATGGACGAGTGAGGCGGCGCGCACCCGCTCAGGCGGACGGCGCCGTGCGCTGGCGCGAGCCGGGATGCAGCCGCCAGTCCGACGGGTTGGCCGGCGTCTCCATCGGGTCGGCACAGCGCGTGGCCGCGTGGGCGCTGATGGGATCGCTCGCGGGGAAGGTCAGGTGCAGCGATTCGTCCAGCAGGTCCTGGTAGGTCTCGAGCTGCTCGTTGTGCGCACGCGGCTCCTCCAGGACGGCCTTGTCCGGCACCACCGCGCCGAACAGCCGGGTGTGGCTGCGCGCGACGGCGCGGCCCGCGATGCCGGCCAGTCCGGCCAGCGCAATCCATCTCAAGAGGTTCATGTCGACGTTCTCCCTGCCTGTCCGATCGTCATCGCTCGATTGGCCTCAAGGCACCCGGGCGTTTCGGCAACGCGCGTGCCCCGGCGGGCCGCGCCGCGGCGGCGTGCGCGTCCGCGTCGTCCGCCACGCGCGACAGCACCGGCGCCGTGCCGCGCCGGCGGCTGAGGTAGTCGTCGAACCAGCGGATGGTCTGCATCAGCCCGTCGTGCAGTTCCACGCGCGGCTCCCAGTCGAGCGTCGCGCGGGCCTGCGTGATGTCCGGGCAGCGCTGGCGCGGATCATCCTCGGGCAGCGGCGCATGCACGATGCGCGACGCGCTGCCGGCCAGCTCCAGGATGGTGTCGGCGATCTCCAGCATGCTCAGCTCGTGCGGATTGCCCAGGTTGAGGGGTCCGGTGACTTCGGCGGGCGAATCCATCAGCCGCATCAGGCCGTCGACGGTGTCGCTGACGTAGCACAGCGAGCGCGTCTGGCGGCCGTCGCCGTAGATGGTGATCGGCTCGCCGGTGAGCGCCTGCACGATGAAGTTGGAGACCACGCGGCCGTCGCCCGGATGCATGTGCGGCCCGTAGGTGTTGAAGATGCGCGCGATCTTGATGCCCACGCGGTGCTGGCGGTGGTAGTCCATGAACAGCGTCTCGGCGCAGCGCTTGCCTTCGTCGTAGCACGAGCGCGGCCCGATCGGGTTGACGTGGCCCCAGTAGCCCTCGACCTGCGGATGGCAGTCGGGGTCGCCGTAGACCTCGCTGGTCGAGGCCTGCAGGATGGGCGCGCGCAACCGCTTGGCCAGGCCCAGCAGGTTGATCGCGCCGTGCACGCTGGTCTTGGTGGTCTGCACCGGGTCGAGCTGGTAGTGGATCGGCGAGGCCGGACACGCGAGGTTGAAGATCGCGTCGCATTCGACGTACAGCGGGAACGTGACGTCGTGGCGCATCAACTCGAAGCGCGGATGCGACAGCAGCGGCGCGATGAACTCGCGCGAGCCGGTGTAGAAGTTGTCGACGCACAGCACCTCGTCGCCGCGATCGAGCAGGCGACGGCACAGGTGCGAGCCGATGAAGCCGGCCCCGCCGGTGACGAGGATGCGGCGATCGTGCAAGGGCAATGTCATGCGTGGCTCCCCGCGGCAACGCGCCGCAACAGACGATCCCAGTCGGCGACGAAGCGCTCGATGCCGAAGCGCTCCTGCGCGGTGCGGCGCGCGGCCTCGCCCCACTGGCGGGCCAGCGCCGGATCGGCGATCAGCTGGCGCATCACGTCGACCAGGCGCTCGGGCCGCGTGTCCAGCCAGCCGTTGACCCCGTTGGCGATGACGGTGGGCATCTCGGTGGTCGCCAGGCCGACGATGGGCAGGCCCACCATCATGGCCTCGAGCACCGACAGCCCCAGGCTGGTGTAGCGGATCGGGTTGAAGAAGAAACGGTAGTTGGCCATGAAGGCCGGCAGGTCGCGGTTGGCCACCTCGCCATCGCCACCGAGCTCCAGCGAGCCCATGCCCACCAGCGTCAGCGGCACCTGTTCGCGCAGCTGGAGAAAGACGTCCGGGCCGAGGCGGCGGCCGCGCGTGCCCAGGTTGTTGACGACCACCAGCCCCTGCGGCTCGCGGCCGTTGTACGTCGCCTCGGACAGCAGCTTGATGCCGTGCTCGATGACCTCCACCGGCGACTCGCGGTGCGCCCACATCAGCGCGTTGAAGCCGGTGACATGCACGATGGTGTTGTGGCCGTCGTCGGCCCAGTGGCGCTGGTCGGTCGGGCTTTCCAGCGGCGGATCGTGTTCCAGGTAGACGGCCGGCAGGCGCTGCTGGGCCGGCGACAGCACGGTCGCGCGCTCCTTCTCGTACTCGGCGCGCGACTGGTACAGGATGAGGTCGAACTCCATGTCGCGGATCGCCTCGATCGGCGCGTCGTGCACGTTGTCGCCCCAGGGCAGCGTGCCGCTGCGGCCGCTGTGGTGGGTCGAGCGCGCGGCGTCGGTCACGAGGTGGAACTCGTGCGGCACCTGGGTCAGGTACCACAGGTAGTTGCCGTGCACGTGCCAGGTCAGGATGCGAAGGCGGCCAGCGGAGTCGGGCATGGTTGTCGTTCCAGGAGTTCGAGGGCGGTGGTGATCACCGATTCGGGCGGCACGCCGGCCGCGCATTCGTGCGCGGTGGGGCAGACTGCATGGGCGCAGGGGCGGCACGGCGTCGCATGCCAGTGCACGCGGTGGCGGCGGCGATCCAGCGGCGCCCAGCGCGGCACGTCGGAGCCCGAGGCCACGATCACGCTGCGCGTGCGCACCGCCGCGGCGATGTGCGAGATGCCGGTGTCGTTGGCCACGACGATCGCCGCGCCTTCGACCAGCGCCCCCAGCGCCCAGATCGAGGCGGTGGCGCCGGCCAGGTCGACGACGCGGCGACGGCACAGCGCGGCCACCGCGCCGGTCAGCGGCGCCTCGGCCGCACTGCCCGTCAGCACGACGGCCAGGCCGGCGTCGGCCAGCGCGTCCGCCACGGCGGCGAAGCGTTCGGGTGCCCAGCGCCGCGACAGCAGCTGCGAGCCGGGATGGACGATCGCGTAGCGACGATTCACGCCATACGCGGCACGCAGGCGTGCGACCTCCCCCCGATCGAGCGCAGTCAGCGGCAGGTCGATGTGCAGGCCGTCGCGCGGCGCGCCCAGGACATCCGTCAGCGACAGGCAACGCTCGATCTCGCTGCCATGCTCGCTCCAGGGCACGGCCAGGTCCAGCCCCGCCGCGGTGCCGGGCGTGGCGAAGCCGGCCGTCGCCAGCGCGCCCAGGCTCTCGACCAGCGGATTGACGACCGAGCCGCTGCCATGCATCTGCAGCGCGAGATCGAAGTGGCGACCGCGCATCGTGTCGACGAAGCGATCCAGTGCGCCGGGCTCGGGGATGCGTTCCGGCAAGGCCGAGTGGCCGGGGAACTCGATGAATTCGTCGACCGCGGGCAGGCGCTGCGCGAGCTGCGCCGTCCAGGGCAGGCCGCACAGGGCGATGTGAGCGCCCGGCGCGCCGGCGCGCAGCGCGCGCAGCGCGGGCGTCGCGCATAGCCAGTCGCCGAGCATCAGCGCGCGGAAGACCAGGATGGTGCGGGCGGCGTGCAGCGGCAACATCAGTAGAAGGGCACGCGCCAGCGCAGTGCGCCGGCCACGCGCCAATAGAGCGAGACGTAGGGAATCGCGACCGAGCTGAGCAGCATGTCGGCCA
>JBJMWF010000407.1:0-8707 GCA_045810265.1 Vitreoscilla sp.
CGTGAAGTAGAGGAACAGCGGGTCGGTGGCCTGGGTCGGGGCGTCGGGCACGAAAGCCGTCGGCGCGGCCAGCGAGGCCGCGTAGTCCAGCCAGCCGGCCGGCACCTGGCCGGCGGGCGCGCCGACCGCGATGCGCGTGTAGGCGCTCGGGAAGGCATCGAACTTGGACGCGGCCGACGCGCTGCAGACCACGTGTCGGACGCCGCCGCGGTCGAAGCGGTCGGCCAGGTCGTCGGTGCTGACCAGCGTCGTGGTGGGCACGATCACGGCGCCCAGCTTCATGCAGGCGAGCATGGTCTCCCACAACGCCACCTCGTTGGGCATCAGCAGCAGCACGCGGTCGCCGCGCGCGACACCCAGCGAGCGCAGCCAGTTGGCGACCTGCGCCGAGCGCTCGGACATGCGCGCGAAGCTGACCTTGTCCTCGGCGCCGTTCTCGTCGACGATCCACAGCGCGGGCGCCTCGTTGCCCTGGGCCAGCGCGTCGAAATGATCGAGTGCCCAGTTGAACTCGGCCAGCTGCGGCCAGCGGAAGTCGCGGTAGGCGGTGGCGTAGTCCGAGCGATGTTGAAGCAGGAAGTCGCGGGCGGCCAGGAAGGCGGCCACGCCGGTGCCCGAGGATGCGGTCATGCGTCGTGTCTCCATGCGCCGTCCACCGAGGTGGCGGCGGTTGTCGTGATCGGGCCGCCGTCATGCGGCGGTCTCTTGATGCAAGCATAAGGGAGCTGGCCGACGAATTCCTGACAGGGGCCGCAGCCGTTCTGCCGAAGGTGTCTGGCATCGCACCGAATCGCCGCGATGGATGCCACCATCGGACAAGCTGCTTGCGGCGACTCGGTGCGGTGCCTGACGCCGGCCCCGCCGGGATCAGCGCCAGGCACGCTCCCGTCCGCGAACAACGGGTCTGAAATAGCCGGCATCGGGCGCGAACGAGAACATGCCAGGCACCTTGGTGAGCAGCGCTCCAGCGAAATACCGTCTTCGCGTCGCCGAGCTCGGCCGCGCGTCGCGTCGCGAAGAAATATATCTTCAGACGGGTGGAATAAACGCGGGCGGGCTTGCGTCCACCCCGGCATGCACCGCCTTTCGCGCTGCAAGACCAACCGAGGAGATCCGATGTTCAAGTCCCTGTTCACTGCCCTGGCGACCGCCCTGTTCGCCGTCGTGGCCCTGGCCGCCGACGCCCCCGCGGTGCCCATGCACGGGGTGCTGGCCACGCCGTCCGGCGCCACCGTCTATACCTTCGACAAGGACACCGCCGGCAGTGGCAAGAGCGCGTGCAACGGCCCGTGCGCCCAGCTGTGGCCGCCGGTCGCGGCGCAGGCTTCCGACTCGGCCACGGGCGACTGGTCCATCGTCACGCGTGAGGACGGCAGCAAGCAGTGGGCGTACAAGGGCTGGCCGCTGTACACGTACGCGAAGGACGCCAAGCCCGGCGACATGAGCGGCGACAAGTTCAAGGACGTCTGGCACGTGATCAAGGGCTGAATCGCCGGCCATGCCGCGCCCATCGCGCCCCGACAAGCCTGCCGCATCGGCAGGCGCGGCGCCGCCGTGGGCCGCGGACGAGGCGCACGCGGAATCCACGGCGCCGGCCGGTGTGGGCGAAACGGCGCAGATGCCGCTGTTCAATGCCGCCGGCCCGGCCGCCCCGCGCCTGCGCAAGGCGCGCCTGCGCAGCCGCATCAAGGCCTTGCTGAGCGCGCGGTTGAAGCGCCGGACCGAACCGGCGCCGATCGATGATGCGGGCTCGTCCGACTCGTCCTGGCCCGACAGCTTCTTCGACGTCCGGCCCGGCCCCTGACCATGCGCCCGCCCGACCCCGACGCCGACCTGATCACCTGGGTGCCCCGGCTGCGCCGCTATGCGCGCGCGCTCGCGGGCAACCGAGACGACGCCGACGACCTGGTGCAGGACACGCTGGAGCGCGCCTGGTCGCGCGCCAGCCTGTGGCGCAGCGTGGCCGACATGCGGGCCTGGCTGTTCGCGATCATGCACAACCTCCATGTCGACGCGCTGCGCCGCGGCCGGCTGGCCACGCAGGCGATCGACGAGGACACGCCCGAGGGCGCCACGCCCCCGACGCAAGGCGATCGCCTGGCCGTGCTGGACCTGCAGGCGGCCCTGGAGCGCCTGGCGCCCGAGCAACGCGAAGTGCTGCTGCTGGTCGCGCTGGAAGACATGCCCTATGCCGACATCGCGCAGACGCTGGGCATCCCGCTCGGCACCGTGATGTCGCGCCTGTCGCGCGGCCGCGAACGGCTGCGCAGCTTGCTGGACGGCACGCCGTCCGCGCCCGGCGGCGAAGCCGTGCGCCTGAAAGTCGTCAAATGACCGATGCCCTGCCCCCGCCGCCGCCTCCTGGCCGCGACATCCCGGTGACCGAGGCGGAGCTGCACGCCTACGCCGACCGCCAGCTGACCGCCGAGCGCAGCGCCGAAGTCGCCGCCTGGCTCGCGCGCCGGCCGGAGGAGGCCGCCCGCGTGCGCGCCTGGGAGGCCCAGAAGCGCGAGCTGCGCGTCCTGTTCGACCCGGTGCTCGACGAGGCCGTGCCGCCGGCGCTGCAGCGCCGCGCACGCCGCCGCGCGGCCTGGTTGCGCCAGCCCGCCCTCGCCGCCGCGGCCTCGCTGGTGCTGGCGCTGGCCGCAGGCGGCGCCGGTTGGGGCTTGCGCGGCGCGCACGACGGTGCGGCGCTCGCCGCGGCGCAGTCGGCGGCGAACGAGTTCGCTGCCCGCGCCGCGATCGCCCACGCCGTCTACACGCCCGAGGTCAAGCGGCCGGTCGAGGTCGACGGGGCGCATGAGGATCAGCTCGTCACCTGGCTGTCCAAGCGCATGGGCGCGACCATGAAGGCGCCGCACCTGCAGGCGCTGGGCTACGCGCTGGAAGGCGGCCGACTGCTGCCGGGCGACCGCGGGCCGGTGGCCCAGTTCATGTACCGCGACGAGGCCGGCCACCGGCTGACGCTATACGTCTCCAACGAGAAACCCTCGGCCCGGGGCCAGGCCAACGCCGACCTGCGTGCCGGCGAGACACCGCGCGTGGACACGGCCTTCCGCTTCGTCAGCGAAGGGCCGGTCAATGTCTTCTGCTGGATGGACGGGCCGTTCCGCTACGCGATCACCGCGGCCGCGGACCGGGCGGCGCTGACGCAGGTGTCCGCCGAGGTCTATCGCCAGCTGGAAGTGCAGCGGCCCTGACCGCCGGCCCTCACGCGGCCAGTTGGGCCGGCGCGTGAGGTGCGATGGGAATGACGCGGGCCGCGTTGGCCGCCTGCGCCTCGGCCGCCGTGGGCCGGCAGGCACGGGCGACGTCGAAGGTGTCACGCGCGCAATCGGTGCAGCGGCCGCAGGCCGTGGCGACGCGCAGCTCGTCCTGCAGCTCCTCGAAGGAAGCGCAGCCGTGTCGCACTTCGCGCTCGATGTCGCGGTCGGACACCCGATGGCAGACGCAGACGATCACAGGCGCTTCTCCTGCGGTGCGGTGGCGTGGGCGGCGGTGAGCGACATGCGGGCGATTCCGGGGCGGTGGCTTCGGACGCAATACTAACGCGAATCGTTCGCATTCACAAGACGGAAAGAAAACCCCTTTCGGCGCCAGTCTTGCGCCCGGTCGACCGCCTCAACTCACCTCGCCCATCATCGACTGGTGATAGTTCTGCTCACCCACCTTGGCGGCCAGATCCAGCTGCGTCTCCAGGAAGTCGACGTGCTCCTCGGTATCCTCCAGGATCCCCTGCAGGAGCTCGCGCGAGACGTAGTCGCGCGCGGCCTCGCAGCCGGCGATGCCGTCCTTGATGGTGGCCTGCGCGGCGCGCTCGAGCCGCAGGTCGCACTCGAGCGCCTCGAGCAGCGTCTCGCCGATCATCAGCTTGCCCAGGTCCTGCAGGTTGGGCAGGCCGTCGAGCATGAAGATGCGATCCATCAGCCGGTCGGCATGCTTCATCTCGCCGATCGACTCCTCGTACTCCTTCTTGGCCAGCTTGTCCAAGCCCCAGTGCTTGTACATCCGGTAGTGGACGAAGTACTGGTTGATCGCGGTCAGCTCGTTCTTCAGCTGGGCCTGAAGGTGCGCGATGACCTGGGGATCGCCTTTCATGAGGACTCCTGGTGTGGTGTTCGTCGGATGCGTCCATCGTAGCGCGGGCCGTGCGTGCGACGGCCTCTTGCCGTCAATGGCCGCCGGTGTCCGCGTTGCGGCTCGCCTCGAACAGGAACCAGGCGCGCCGCTCGGTCTCGTCGATCCAGTTCTCGATCAGGCTGGCGGTCGCGATGTCGCGGTTCTCGTCGCAGACCTCGTGCGCGGCACGCAGGCTGGCGGCCAGCTGCTGGTTGTCCTGGCGCAGCTCGGCCAGCATGTCCAGCGGCGTCACGAAGTCGGCGTCGTTGTCCGACACGCGCTGCAGCCTGGCGATGTGCCCGATCGAGCGCAGGGTGATGCCACCCACCTTGCGCACGCGCTCGGCGATCGGGTCGGTCATCGCGTAGAGCTGGTCGCCCTGGTCGTCCAGCAGCAGGTGGTAGTCGCGGAAGTGCGGCCCGCTCATGTGCCAGTGGAAGTTCTTGGTCTTGAGGTAGATCGCGAACACGTCGGCCAGGATGGCGTTGAGTGCGCCGGAGATCTCCTGGGTGGCCTGGGCGCCCAGGTCGGTGGGCGTGGCGATGGGCGCGGCGCGGCGGGCCTTGGCGGCAGCGGCCTTCTTCGGGGACAGCGTCTTGGGCATGGATGGACCTCTGGGTTGTCGATGGTGGCCGCCCCGGACGAGCGGCCCGCGGAGGTTACATGCGTGCTAACCACCCTGTCGGTGGACGGGGCTCGACTGCGGCGAATTGGCCGTCCGACAGGCGCTTTTCTGGAGTTTGCGCAACTGTGTCGGGGTTGATATAGCGGGGGGATTCCGGCGCTCATCGGCGATTTCGGCCGACGCTCGAGCACTAGTATTCAGCCATCCAAACCGGAGTCTCACCATGACCCAAGTCCACTCTTCGGGTGGCGCGCAGGCCCCTTTCGCCACCCCGGTGTCGAAAGGCAAGGCCAAGGCAGCCAGCCAGCCAGAAAAGAAGATCGCCGTCCCGAAGGCCGCCCAGGAGCGTTCGTCCGCGGCCGGTTCCGGAGCCGGCAAGCATGGGACGCAGGTGACGATCGGCGAAGAGGCGCTGCACGCCCTGGCGGCCACCGGCGAGTTCGTCGGCAAGGCGGTTCTGACCGGCGTGGAAGATCTCGGCGAGGCCGCCTACTACTCGGTCAAGGCCATCGGCACCGGCGTCGTCGACGTCGCCAAGGGCCTGGGCAATGCGGTCGCTGCCGGCGTCAAGGGGGTTGGCGAGGGCCTGTCGGAGACCGCGACCGCGGTTGGCCACGGGGTGCTGCATGTGGAGAACGCGATGGCCGACGTCTGGGGCGTGGCCACGCAAGGCGCGTCGGTCGCCACCAACCTGGCCACCACGCTGGGCGCGGATGCGGAACTCGCGGTGACCGACCTCGGTACTGCCGCGACCGACGTGGGCGCCGGCGCCAAGGCCGTGCTGTCGGGCATCGGCAGCGTCGCCAGCTCCGCGGCCGGCTACGGCACCTACATCGTCAAGCAGGGCGGCAAGGTGCTGCACGAGCTGAGCTGAAGCTCGCACGTCACGCGCGCGACCCGGATCCCCTGAAGGCGCCTCGGCGCCTTCGCGCATTGCGCTCAGTAGCCCCGCCGCGCCGCCCGCCAGCGGCTGCCCCACAGGATCAGCCACAGCAGCACGACCTGCACCGGCAAGCGCAGCCACAGCAGCCAGACCGGGATGTCGAACTGGTCGTGGATGTGCAACATGTAGATGTTGGCCGGCGTCACCGCCAGCGTCAGCAGGAACAGGCCCCAGCCGGCGAGGCGGCGCGTCCAGGGAAACAGCAGGCCGAACGCGCCGACGAGCTCGAGGATGCCGGTGAACAGCACGACGTCGCGCGGCTCGGGGATCTGCGGTGGCACGATGCGCATCTCGAGCTCGGTCAGCGCGAAATGGGCGAGGCCGCCAAAGAAGAACCAGCAGATCACGAACCAGAGGGCGACGCGCTGCCAGCGCGTGCCCCGGTGGACGGGCCGGCTCGATTCGGCCGAGACGAAAGGCAGGTAGTCCGTGCTCATCAGGCTAGCCTCCGCCTGCCGGCTGCGGTGCGAGCTCCCTTCGGAGCGGCCGGGCGTACGCTCATTCCTGCCCTCCCGTCGGGCTACGGGCGGCAACGGCCAGGCTGGGCAACAGGGATCTCGTCACGGCTTCAATCTCGGCCGCGATCTCGGCGCGCGGCATTCGGTTCACTTCGGGCCGCCATGATGGCCCACGCCCTGCCCGACATTGGGCTCTCCTGACGAAAAAAGAGTAACCAATGCTGCAAGGCCGGGCAGCCCGGTCCTCAGCGGCCGGACTCGGCGAGCTGCCTGCGCCGGACCTCGCCTTGCCGCTCGAACATCCAGCCCGGGTATTCGGGCGCCAGCGCGCTCGCGTCATCGAGTGCCCCGAGTTCCTCCGCGCCAAGCGTGAGCTCCGTCGCCGCGATGTTGTCGGCCAGCTGGTCGGGCCGCTTGGCGCCGACGATCACGCTAGTGACCTGCGGCTGCTGCAGCAACCAGGCGAGCGCGACGCGTGCCACAGAGACGCCGTGGGCCTGGGCGATCGGCCGCATCGCCTCGATGACGACGTCGGCGCGCTCGCGGTTCACCGGCGGGAAGTCGAAGCTCTGGCGGCGGCTGCCCGCCTCGGCGTTGGCGCCGGCGGTGTACTTGCCACTCAGCAGGCCGCCCGCAAGCGGACTCCACACCATCAGGCCCAGGCCTTCGCTCCTGAGCATGGGCACGATCTCGCGCTCGAGGTCGCGCCCGGCCACCGTGTAGTACGCCTGCAGCGATTCGAAGCGCGACAGGCCCAGCCGCTCCGAGATGCCCAGCGCCTTGACGATCTGCCAGGCGGCCCAGTTGGAGACGCCGACGTAGCGCACATGCCCGTGACGCACCAGCTGGTCGAGCGCGCGCACCGTCTCCTCGATCGGCGTGGCCGGGTCGAAGCCGTGGATCTGGTACAGGTCGATGTGTTCCAGCTGCAGCCGCTTCAGGCTGGCCTTGACGCCGTCCATGATGTGGCCGCGCGAGGCGCCGCGCCCGTTGACGCCGGGGCTGGTCTCGCCGAACACCTTGGTGGCGACGACGACGCTCTCGCGCGCGATCTTCAGGTTCTTCAGCGCCTGGCCGGTGATGGTCTCGGAGACGCCGCCCGAGTAGACGTCGGCGGTGTCGATGAAGTTGATGCCAGCGTCGATCGCCTGGCCCACCAGGCGCTCGGCGTCCGCCTGGCCCAGGTCGCCGATCTTGCCCCAGATGCCGTCGCTGCCGCCGAAGGTCATGGTGCCCAGGCAGAGTTCGGACACGAACAGGCCGGTGCGGCCCAGAGGATGGTTGCGCATGATCGAGTGGCTCCTTGGGATGCTGGATTCGGCGTGCAGCATAGGTTCGGCCGCAAAGACACGTGGGGCTTCGGGGTCATGCCGGCCCGTCGGTGTTTCCACTGATACGACGCCTTGTCGCGGCGGGCAGAATCGCGCCACATGGAACCGGTTCCATGGCCGTTCCAATCCAGGGGCCGATCGTGAGCAACGCCATTCCTCCCATTCTTCCGCCGGCCGGCTCGGCGATGCATGACCCCGCCTTCGTCTTCGGCGCCGCGACGGCCTCGTACCAGATCGAGGGCGCGGCCCACGAGGACGGCCGCGTGCCGTCGATCTGGGACACCTTCTGTGCCATCCCGGGCAAGACGCACCTCGGCGACAACGGCGACGTCGCCTGCGACCACTACCACCGCTACGCGCAGGACGTCGCGCTGCTGGCCGACCTCGGCTTGGACGCCTACCGCTTCTCGATCGCCTGGCCGCGCGTGATGGACGCCGACGGCCGCCTCAACCAGCGCGGCATCGACTTCTACCAGCGGCTGCTCGACCGCCTCGAGGCCCACGGCATCGCGGCCTGGGCCACGCTCTATCACTGGGATTTGCCGCAGCACCTGCAGGATCGCGGCGGCTGGCTCAATCGCGACACCGCGTTCCGGTTCGCCGACTACGCGCAGGCCATGGGCCGCGTCTTCAAGGGCCGCATGGCCGGCTGGATGACGCTCAACGAGCCGTACTGCTCGGCCTACATCGGCCACACCGAGGGCCGCCACGCGCCGGGCCTGACCGACGCGCGCTATGGCGTCGAGGCGATGCACCACCTGCTGCTGGCGCACGGCCTGGGCACCGCGGCGCTGCGCGCCAACGACGCCGCGCCGGTCGGCCTGGTCGCCAACGTCTGCCAGGTGACGCCGGCCAGCGATTCCGAGGATGACCGCATCGCCACCGAGCGCGCGGCGGCGAGCTCCAACCACTGGCCGCTCGATGCGCTGTTCCTCGGGCGCTACCCGGCGCCGCTGCGCGAGCTGTGGCCGCAGGCAAAGGCGCCGATCCGCGACGGCGACATGGCCACGATCGGCACCCCGCTCGACTTCATCGGCATCAACTACTCCTTCCGCCAGGTGATCGCCAGCGACGGCAGCCACGGCTTCGTCGCGCGCCCGCTGCCGGACGTCGAGCGCACCCAGATGGGCTGGGAGGTATTTCCCGACGGCCTGCGCGACCTGCTGCTCGAATTCAAGCAGCGCTACCCGACGCTGCCGCCCGTCTACATCACCGAGAACGGCATGGCCAG
>JBJMWF010000408.1:0-5669 GCA_045810265.1 Vitreoscilla sp.
CGTGCTTGATGCGCGAGAAGCGCTCCTCCTCGGCCGCAGCCACGAGGCGGCCGTCCTGCACGAGTGCCGCGGCGCTGTCGTGGAACGCCGCATTGATGCCCAGAGTGATCATGAAACCGCCTTCGCGAAAGAAACCGGGTCGGCCAGCGACCCCAGCAGGTCGAGGGCGGCGTCGACCACCCTCCGGGGAGAGACGCCGCGCAGGCACCGGTGATGGCCTTGCGGGCAGGTGCTCTTCAGACAGTTGCGGCAGGCCACGTCGTGGCTCAGCACGTGCGCCCGCACCTGCCAGGGCGTGTGTTGCGGGTTGGTCAGCGCGTAGAGGTCGACCACCGGCGTGCCGAGCGCGGCCGCCAGGTGCACCGGGCCGCTGTTGTTGCTGACCACCAGCTGCGCCCGCGCGACCAGCGCGGCCAGTTGCCCGAGCGAGAGCTGGCCCGCGAGCGATCGCGACGGCATGCGCATGGCCCCGCGCGCGGCCTCGACCAGCGGCGCCTCGGCGGCGCTGCCCGTGAACAGGATGCAGGCGCCCTCGCGGCGCGCGATCTCGTCGGCGACCAGGCCGAAGCGCTCGGCCGGCCAGCGGCGCGACGCCGCCGTCGCGCCGACGTGGATCAGCACGATGCGGTTGCCGCGCCGGCGCGTGGGCTCGACGTCGAGCATGGCGTCCACATGCGCGACGTCCTCGGGCCGCAGCTCGAAGCGCAGGCGCTCGTCGTGGCCCTGCCAGCCGACGCGCCCCACCAGATCCAGCTGGCGGCGGACTTCATGCCGCGCCGTCGCGAGATCGAGGTCGACCTCGGGCGCCCAGTCGCTCAGAAGCTGGTACGGGTTCTCGCGCACGTGGGCCAGTCGCAACGGGATGCCCGCCATGCGGCACAGCATCGCCGCCGGCAGCGCGCTCTGTGTGCAGACCGTGAAGATGACGGCGGCGTCGAAGCGGCCGCGCGCGATCCTGTCGACGAGTGCGGCGTCGTCCTCCGGTGGCAGGCCGTCCGCATGTCGCACCCACGATACCCGGGCCGGCATGACCTCGCGCACCATGGTCAGGTGCGGCGCCAGCGCGGACGCGGACGGGCTGCCCAGCAAGGTGATGTCCAGCCCCGGTACGCTGGCGGCCGCGGCGGCCAGGGCCGGCGTGGTCATCAACACGTCGCCCAGGTTGTCGACCCGGATGGCCAGCAGGCGCCGCACGCCACGCCAGGCGGCGGCGCGCGCCGGGTCGACGTCGGCCAATGCCGGCGGCGTGGAGCCCTCGGTCGATCTCAGCGATATGACCCGGGCCGCGTTCATGCACTCGCCCCGAGTCCGGCGTCCGCCGCCAGCCCGGCCATCGCGAACCGCGGCCCCAGCGTCAGCAGGGCGGCTTCCAGCAGGTCGGCACAGCGCAGCTCGGGCGTGCGCATCGGGCCGCCGAGCCACTCCGTCTCGTTGCCGTTGTCGATCAGCACGCTGCGGCAGCCGGCGCGGTGGCCCGCCTCGACGTCGTTGAGGATGTCGCCGACCATCCACGAGTGTTCGAGGTCGATGCCCAGCGCGCGCGCCGCCGCCAACAGCATCCCCGGGCGCGGCTTGCGGCAGGCGCAATGCGAGTCGGGGCCGTGCGGGCAGGCCAGGAAGCCGTCGATGGGCGCGTCAGCCGCCTCCAGCCGCCTGGCCAGCGCGTCGTGCAGGCGCTCCAGCGCCGCCGCGTCGAACAGCCCGCGCGCGAGGCCCGACTGGTTGGTGACGACGACCACGAGATAGCCAGCCGCGCGCCAGCGCCGGATGGCCTCCATGGCGCCGTGCGTGAAGCGCAGCCGCGCCGGATCGACGTTGTAGGGAACGTCATGCACCAGCGTGCCGTCCTTGTCGAGAAAGATCGCGGGCCGTGGCGCCTGCTTGTTGCCCGAGGGCAGCGGCGGGTGCACGCCCATGATGTGGAAGCGCGCGCTGGACGGCCGCGCCGATGCGTCGCGCGCCGCCTCCGCGAACACTGCGGCGAGCGCGGCCGCGACGCCTTCCCAGGTGAACGATTCGCGCACCCGCGCCAGCCCGGCCTCGCCCATGCGGCGCGCCTGTTCGGGCTGCTCTGCCAGCGTCGCCAGCGCGCGCGCGAGCGACGCCGGATCCTTTGCCGGCACCAGCAGGCCGGTGACGCCGTCGACCACCGAGTACTGCACGCCGCCGACCGCGCTGCCGACCACCGGTCGCCCGCAGGCCATGGCCTCCAGCGGCGTGATGCCGAACGGTTCGTACCACGGCGTCGTCACGAAGACGTCGCACGCGGCATACCAGAGGCGCAGGTCGGCGCGTGTCTTGCGTCCTTCGAAGATCACCCGATCGGCGACGCCGCAGTCGCGCGCGACCGCCAGCAGGCGACCGATCTCGGGGGTGCGCGCCGGGTCGGCGACGTCGCAATCACCGCCGACCACCCGCAGTCGCATCGCCGCGCAGGCGGGCTCGGCCATCGCGCGAACGACCGTCTCGACGCCCTTGCGCGGCACCATGCGGCCCAGCTGCAGCACCGTGAATTCGTCGAGCGGAATGCCCAGTTGGCCGCGCGCCTGCGCGCGTTCGATCGGCGCGAACTCGTCCGCATCGAAGCCGCAGGGAACCAGCGCCATGCGGCGCGGATCGGCGCCGTAGAGCCGCTGCAGGTCGACCTCGTCCTGCGGGCACTCGGCAATCAGCCGGTCGCTGCGCAGCGCGAGCGCGCGCTCGATGTCGATGCGCTCCTTGGGGAAGGTGTCGGCGTCGCCCTGGTGCTCGCGGCGCACCAGGCCCAGCGCATGGAAGGTGGTCACCAGCGGCAGCCCGAGCTGTTCCTTCAACCGCAGCCCGACCCATCCCGACATGAAGAAATTTGCATGGATCACGTCGTAGCGCGGGGACGTCTTCATCCAGTCGAGACAGAAGCGCGCGAACTCGGGCATGTGATCGAGCAGCTTCTCCTTGGGCACGAAGTCCGCCGCACCCGCTCGCACATGGACGACCCGATACCCCTGCTCCGTGTCGACGACGCGCGCGAGCCCGGGCGCATCCTGCCGCGTGAAGACGTCGACCTGGTGCCCCGCCTCGGCCAAGCAGCGCGCGACCTGCGCGACGTAGACGTTCTGTCCGCCCGAGTCGACGCCGCCGATGCAGGCCAGCGGCGACGCGTGTTCACTGATCATCGCGATGCGCATGGCCACCTCATCCAGCGCATTGCGGCAAGAGTTTCAACGCGGTTGAAGTCGGGGCCCGAGCGGACCCGTTCCGCGACGCGAGGCGCATCATTCGAGCGACCGCGACCGGGCGCAGCGGGAGCCTCGAGGCACATGCTCGCGAGCCTTTGGCAACGGTGGGAAAGACACGCGATCGCACGTTCATCGACGACTCCATCAGAAGCTCCCCGACCGGGAGCCAACGCCGAGGAGTTGGCAAGAGCTGTGCCAAAAGCGATTTCATCCGCATACCCCACCCTGTATGCAAGACACTGAACGAACGTGCAAAGCAAGGCACGGCCGCGCTGACGAGGTATGGACCTTGCTGCCCTTGCGTCGTTCAAAGGAGACCCATCCATGACCTTCACCAAGGCCGATTCCGGCATCACCTCCACGACGAGGAAGACCTTTCGTGGATGAGCCCGTCAACCCCGTCGCGCCGGACCCCGAGATCGTCGAGGCCCAGTCCTACCTGGTGCGCGACTCGGCCTGGGCCAGCGTCTGCGGAGCGCTGTTCGGCGGCGTGGTGCTGGCCGGCTATGCCGTCGAAGCCGGCGCCGGCCCGCTGGCCATCGGCCTGCTCGCGGCCATCCCGTACATCGTCCAGGGCCTGCAGCTGCCGGCCACCGTGCTGGTCGAGCGCGTGGGGCGGCGCAAGCCGATGGCGGTGGGATTGCTGACTGGCGCCCGCGCCGTCATCCTGCTGCTCGCGCTGCTGCCGCTGCTGCCGCGGGGCACGGCCACGGTGCCGCTGCTGGTGCTCGGCAAGTTCGCGATCTGCGCCTTCTCGGCGGTCGCCGCCTGCGCGCTCAATTCATGGATGCACCAGCTGTTCGCCGGCCAGCCGCTGGGCTCGTACTTCGCACGGCGGCTGGCGGCGGGTACGGTGCTCGGCTGCATCTTCACGCTGGCCGCCGGCTGGCTGGTCGAACGTGCGCCGTTCGGATCGACCTCCAACGCCTACGCCATCGCGTTCGCAGGCTCGGGCCTCGCGGGCCTGGCGAGCTGCTGGTATCTTGGCCGCTGCGTCGAGCCGCCGATGGCGCCGGCCGGACCCAGGAGTTCGATGCGCGACAAGCTCGCGGCGCCCTTCCGCGACCCCAACTTCCGCCGCCTGCTCGTCTTCCTCGGCTCCTGGAACGTGGCCAGCAACTTCGCCGGCCCCTTCGTCACCATCTACCTGCTCAAGCAACTGGGCTACGGGCTGGGCGCCGTGACGCAGCTGTGGGTGATCAGCCAGATCGCCAACGCGCTCACGCTCTATGCCTGGGGCCGCGTCTCGGACCGGCTGTCGAACAAGGCCATCCTCTCGGTCGTGCTGCCGACCTTCTTTGCCTGCACCGCCGCGCTCGTCGTCACGCGGGCGGGCGCGCCGTTCGGACTGCAGTTCGCGCTGCTGGCCGTGGTGCACGCGATCATGGGCATCGCCAGCGGCGGCATCGGCCTGGCCACCGGCAACCTCGGGCTGAAGCTCGCGCCGCGGGCCGAGGCCACGTCCTATCTTGCGGCCGTCGGGCTGGTCTCGTCGGCGGCCGGCGGCCTGGCTCCGCTGGTCGCGGGCGCGCTGGTCGAGCGTCTCGAGGCGAACCAGTTCGACTTCGTCGTGCGCTGGACCTCGAACGTGGCCACGCACGAGGTGGCCGTGCTGCGCGTGGCGCACTTCGAGTTCATCTTCATCATCGCGGCCATGATCGGCCTGTACGTGATGCACGCACTGTCGCGCATCAAGGAAGGCGAGGACGTCAGCGAGCGGCGCGTGATGCAGGAGCTGATGCTCGAGGCGTCCGCCACGGTCGACCAGCTGTCGTCCATCGGCGGCCTGCTGAGCAGCATCTTCACGTTCGAGCGCATCAGCGAGCGGCGGGTCTGGTTCCGCCGCCGGGCGCGCGAGCGACGCTCGTGAGCGCGTGGGCGCAGCCCCGCCCGTGCGCGCAGAGGCGCAGGCGCAGCGGAGCTTGAAAACTATTGAAGTGCTCTTCGCCGCTTTGGGATAGCCTTGCCGGGTTGCAGCCCCAGGGAAGAGATGCCCGGATGCGCAATGCCGCGATGCTTGCCCTGCCGATGTGCGTGCTCGGCCCTGCCGCGCTCGCGCAATCCGCTGCGCCGCTGCCCAGCCAGGTGGCGCCGCAGGATCGACGCCCGCCGATCGAGTCCGGCACGGCCCGCGTGGCGCCGCTGCCGCAAGCGTCGCCCGCAAGCGCTGCCGCCGCCGCCGACCTCCACGTCACGCTTGCCGCCGTCGACGTGACGGGAGCTTTCGACGATGTGCCTCGACGCGATGACCCGTTCGCCGCGATCGTCGGCCGCAGCGCCAGCCTGTCCGAGATCCAGCAGGCCGTGGCCGTGCTGCAGGCCCAGTACGACGAGGCCGGCTACGCGCTGGTGCGCATCGTCCTGCCGCCGCAGACCCTGCGGGATGGCGGGAGGATGCAGGTTCGAGTCATCGACGGCTACATCGAATCGGTTGAAGCGGACGCCGTGCCC
>JBJMWF010000409.1:0-6722 GCA_045810265.1 Vitreoscilla sp.
CGAACCGGTCTCGCCGCACACGATCACGACCTGGTGCTCGCGGATGGCGCGCGCGATGTCCTCGCGCCGGCCCGAGACGGGCAGCGATTCGGGGAAGGTGATGGGCGGCACCGGGTTGGCCGGCGCGGGCGCGGCGCGCGGGGCGCGCTCCGGGCGATCGGCGCGTGGCGGTCGGGGCGCGGCGGGCGCACGCGGTGCAGGGGGACGAGTAGGCGAATTCACGAGCCGGCGATTATCTGCGCAATATCTGGACAAACGAGGAGTGCATCCCATATGGGATTGACCCGGTGCGGCACAATGCCGGGCAGAAAACACCACGCACGAACAATGAGCCTGGATCTGGTCTTTCCCCACACCTTCGTGCCCTGGTTCCGCGCCGTGGCGCCGCACATCCACGCCTACCACGGCAAGACCTTCGTGGTGGCCATCACCGGCGAGATGATCGTGGCCGGCAAGCTCAACGCGCTGGTGCAGGACCTGGCCATCCTGCACGCGATGGGCATGAAGCTGGTGCTGGTGCACGGCTTCCGGCCGCAGGTCAACGACCAGCTCAAGGCCAAGAACCACCCGGCGCGCTACAGCCACGGCATCCGCGTGACCGACGAGGTGGCGCTCGACTGTGCCCAGGAGGCCGCCGGCCAGCTGCGCTTCGAGATCGAGGCGGCGTTCTCCCAAGGCCTGCCCAACACCCCGATGGCCAATGCGACGGTGCGCGTCGTGTCGGGCAACTTCCTCACCGCCCGCCCGGTAGGCATCGTCGACGGCGTCGACTTCATGCACAGCGGCGTCGTGCGCAAAGTCGACGCGGCGGCCATCCGCAGCGCGATCGACATCGGCGCCGTCGTGCTGCTGTCGCCGTTCGGCTTCTCCCCCACCGGCGAGGCCTTCAACCTCACCATGGAAGAGGTGGCCACGTCGACCGCTGTCGCGCTGCAGGCCGACAAGCTGCTGTTCCTGACCGAGGTGCCCGGCATCCACGAGAACCCGGCCGACCCCGAGACGCCGATCGACACCGAGCTCGCGCTGGCCGAGGCCGAGCGCCTGGTCGCCACCCTGCCGGCGCCGCAGAATCCGTTCGACACCGCGTTCTATCTGCAGCATTGCGTCAAGGCCTGCCAGGGCGGCGTCGAGCGCTCGCACATCCTGCCGTTCTCCGTCGACGGCGCGCTGCTGATGGAAGTCTTCACGCACGACGGCATCGGCACCATGGTCGTCGACGAGAAACTCGAGAGCCTGCGCGAAGCGACCTCCGACGATGTCGGGGGTATCCTGCAATTGATCGAGCCGTTCGAACGCGACGGCACGCTGGTCAAGCGCAGCCGCACCGAAATCGAACGCGATGTCGCCACCTATACCGTCATCGAGCACGACGGAATCATTTTCGGTTGCGCCGCGCTGTATCCGTATCCCGAAGCCGGCACCGCTGAATTGGCAGCCCTCACGGTATCGCCGCAGGTTCAGGGCCAGGGCGACGGCGACCGGATTCTCAAGCGAATCGAACACCGCGCAAAGGCGCTGGGCGTGAAGTCGATATTCGTGCTCACCACCCGCACCATGCACTGGTTCATCAAACGCGGCTTCGAACAGGTCGACCCCGATTGGTTGCCCGAGGCGCGCAAGAAGAAATACAACTGGGATCGGCGCTCGCAGGTACTCGTGAAGAAACTGCCCTAGCGCCCGATCAATCGCCATCCCTTCAACGGCCGCGACCGTCCCGTGCGCGGCCTTTCAACGAACAGCAGGAGTTCCCCATGGCACGCACGGTCCAATGCGTCTACCTCAAGCGCGAGGCCGAAGGCCTCGACTTCGCACCCCAGCCGGGCGACCTCGGCAAGCGGCTCTACGAGAACGTCAGCAAGGAAGCCTTCGAAGCCTGGAAAAAGCACCAGACCATGCTCATCAACGAGAATCGGCTGAACCTCGCCGACGCACGCGCCCGTCAATATCTGGCGCGCCAAATGGAAAGCTTCTTCTTCGGCGGCGGTGCCGAACAACCCGCCGGCTACGTACCGCCGGCGGCCTGAACGAGACTTTTCCCCTCCCACGATTGCTTTTACTTCACGTGAAGGCAATATTTTCAGGCGGGGTCGGTGTATATTCGCGTCGAAGCGCCTCGACACGTGCAAAGTGTCACGCGCGCCCACCCCATTGAGTTTCTTTTTGCGTACTACGCGATAAGATGTTTCAATAGTCGAATCGACACGAGGATTTGAGACATGTCATCCCTGCAGGAACTTCTGGCCCAGAAGGCGGAAATCGATCGCCAGATTTCGGACGCGCGCCGTCAGGAGCGCAACGAAGCCATTGCCAGGGTTCGCGCACTGATGGCCGAGCACGGTTTGACCGCGGCCGACCTCGTGGCCAAGACCGCCGGCCCGCGCGCCAGCACCAGCGGTCGCAAGGTCGCCGCGAAATATCGCGACCCTGCCAGCGGCCAGACCTGGACCGGCCGCGGCCTGAAGCCCAAGTGGCTGTCGGCCGCGCTGGAATCGGGCAAGCAGCTGACCGACTTCGCCGTCTGAACCTGTCTTCCCGGCCGAGCTGACCGGCCCCGCCAAGTTCCGAGCGCCCGAGAGGCGCTCGTTTCGTTTCCGGCGCGCCTTCCTTCTACACTGCCAGAGTGATCCCCGGCCAATTCGTCCAAGACCTGCTCGCCCGCGTCGACATCGTCGAGCTGGTGGGCCGCACCGTCACGTTGAAGAAGGCCAGCATCAACTACAAGGGCCTGTGCCCTTTCCACGGCGAGAAGTCGCCCAGCTTCATCGTCAGCCCGACGCGCCAGACCTACCACTGCTTCGGCTGCGGCGTGCATGGCGACGCCATCCGCTTCCTGTGCGAGCACCACGGCATGGGCTTCGTCGACGCCGTCACCGACCTGGCCCAGCAGGTGGGCATGCCGGTGCCCGAGGACGACGCCTCGCCCGAGGAACGCGCGGAGGCGGCGCGCAAGAAGGCGCAGAGCACGACGCTGTCGGACATCCTGGCCAAGGCCGCCGAGCACTACAAGCAGCAGTTGAAAGCCTCGCCGCGCGCCATCGAGTACCTGAAGGGGCGCGGGCTCAGCGGCGAGATCGCCGCGCGCTTCGCGCTGGGCTGGTCGCCCGAAGGCTGGCGCACGCTGGCCAGCGCGTTTCCCCGCTACGACGACCCGCTGCTGGTCGAGTCGGGCATGGTGATCGTCTCGGGCGACGACCCGGCCACGCAGAAGCGCTACGACCGCTTCCGCGAACGCATCATGTTTCCCATCCGCAACGTCAAGGGCGAGGTGATCGCCTTCGGCGGCCGGGTGCTGGACAAGGGCGAACCCAAGTACCTCAACTCGCCCGAGACGCCGGTGTTCAGCAAGGGCCGCGAGCTGTACGGCCTGTTCGAGGCGCGCCAGGGACTGCGCGACAAGGGGTACGTGCTGGTCACCGAGGGCTACATGGACGTGGTGGCGCTGGCCCAGCTGGGCTTTCCCAATGCGGTGGCGACGCTGGGCACCGCCTGCACCGCCGAGCACGTGCACAAGCTGCTGCGCTTCACCGAGAAGGTGATCTTCAGCTTCGACGGCGATGCCGCCGGGCGGCGGGCGGCCGGACGCGCGCTCGAGGCCGCGTTGCCGCACGCCACCGACACGCGCAGCTTCCGCTTCCTGTTCCTGCCCAAGGAGCACGACCCCGACAGCTACGTGCGCGAGCACGGCACCAAGGCCTTCGAACAGTATGTCCAGAACGCGCTGCCCCTGTCGCAGCAACTGATCGAGGTGGCGCAGCAGGACTGCGACATGGCGACCGCCGAGGGCCGAGCCCGCATGCTGGCGCAGGCCAAGCCGCTGTGGAGTGCTCTGCCCGAGGGCGCGCTGCAACGCCAGTTGCTGGGCGAGCTCGCCAGCAAGGCCAACCTGCCGCTGGACGACCTCAAGGCGCTCTGGAAGACCGCCGCGGGCGCGTCCCGCGCGCGACGCAACAACGAAGGCGAGCCCTGGCATGAAGGCGCGCCGCCCGACATCGACGAGCACGACCCCGCGAACTACGGCGCGCCGGGCGAGGCTTCGGGCCGCGCGCGCTCCAAGGAAGGCTACGGCGGCGGCCGGTTCAGCGGCAAGTTCGGTGGCCGGCCATCGAATCCGAAATACGCCGCGCGCGATCGCGAGGCCGCCGAGCTGGCGGCGATGCGTCGCGTGCCGCGCTCGGCACCCAAGACGCCCGAAAGCCGCGCGGTGCAGATGCTGTTCGGCCACCCGGAGTACTGGGACCAGCTGTCGACCGACGAGCACGAGCTGCTGCACGGCCTGCCCGCGCCGTACGGGCCGCTGGTGGCCTGGCTGGAGCGCGACCACTCGGAGCACGGCCCGCGGCCCTGGGCCATCCTCAGCCACGCCCTGCGCGACGACCCGGAGCTCGGCGAAGAGGCGCTGGGCATCGCTGACGGCGATGCCGACCCCGACGCCACCTACGCCGATTTCCGCCGCGCCGTCGACACCCTCCTCGACCGCGAACTGCGCGCGCGCACCCAGGCGCTGATCGCCCAGGCGGCGACCGATCCGGCCGCGCTGGTGCGTTATCGCGAGGTCTACAAATACTGGGAAGAGGTCAAGGCTCGACTGTCGGCCCAACGTGCCGAAGAGTGACTGGGCGGCGCACGGCACCGCCTGCCGGACAGGCGCGGAGCCTTGGCGAAACAGTGGTTTTCATGGGGGGATGAGGTATAATCCGATATCCCACTCAGCGGCAACCTGTGACGTGCAGTGAGAGCAGCAGACTCCGGGCCCCGGCCACCCTCGTCAAGGGCATCCATTTCGGCCACCTCATCCCGCAAGAGCTGCTCATTCGACCCACGTTCACGCCAACTTGCCTGCCGGTGTCCCGTCGCGTCGCACGCGAGGGGAAATTCACTGCCTGACTTTGTTTTTCGACGCTTGCCCGCATATTCAGGGGGCAAGTCGACATTGACGCGGGCCGGAAAAGCCGGGCGACCTGGGTCGACATTCATTCAAGGAAACGCATGACTGCCAAGAAGAGCGCTGATACTGCCAAGACGACGACCGCCGCCGCCAAGACGGCCGCCGACAAGCCCGTCGTCGAGAAGAAGGCGGTGTCCGCTGCTGCGCCCAAGGCTGCCGCGAAGGCGCCTGCGGCCAAGACTGCCGAGAAGGCCGCCCCGGCCGCGAAGACGCCCGCCGCCAAGGCCACGGGCAAGGCTGCGGCCAAGACCGCCGCGCCGGAAGCCAAGGGCAAGAAGGGCAAGAAGGAAGAAGTCGCCAAGGTTCCGGCCTTCGAGGACGACGCCGAGGTCGAGGCCGATCTGGAAGGCGAAGTCGAGGCCGACAGCGTCGAAGAGGTGGTCGAGGAAGTCGGCGAGGTCAAGGCCAAGGTCAAGCCGCTGCGCATGAAGGTGTCGCGGGCCAAGGAACGCGCGCTGATGCGCGAGTTCGGCCTGGACGAGACGCAGCTGACCGAAGAGGAAGTCGCCAAGCGCCGCCATGAGCTCAAGACGCTCATCAAGATGGGCAAGACGCGCGGCTTCCTGACGCACCAGGAAATCAACGACCACCTGCCCGAGAAGCTGGTCGACAACGAGATCCTCGAAGCCATCGTGTCGATGCTCAACGACATGGGCATCGCCGTGTACGAGCAGGCGCCCGACGCCGCCACGCTGCTGATCTCCGGCCAGACCCAGTCCGGCGCGACCGAAGAGGAAGCCGAAGAGGCGGCCGAGGCTGCGCTGTCGACGGTCGACTCCGAGTTCGGCCGCACCACCGACCCGGTGCGCATGTACATGCGCGAGATGGGCTCGGTCGAGTTGCTCACGCGCGAAGGCGAGATCGAGATCGCCAAGCGCATCGAAGGCGGCCTGCAGTCGATGATGCAGGCCATCTCGGCCTCGCCCACGACGATCGCCGAGATCCTGGCCGTGGCCGACCGCATCGCCAAGGGCGAGATGCAGATCTCCGAAGCGGTCGACGGCTTCGTGTCGACCAATGAAGCGGACGACTACGTCGCGGAAGAAGACTTCGACGAGTTCGACGAGGAAGACGACGACGACGGCGCCGGCGGCTCCAAGGCGCTGACCAAGAAGCTCGAGGAGCTCAAGGCGCAGGCGCTGGTCAAGTTCGGCGAGCTCAGCACGCACTTCGACAAGATGCGCAAGGCGTTCGAGAAGGACGGCTACCGCTCGCCCTCGTACGACAAGGCCCAGGCCGCGCTCACCGACGACCTGATGAAGATCCGCTTCACGGTCAAGACCATCGAGCGCCTGTGCCAGATCCTGCGCGGCCAGGTGGACGACGTGCGCCGCTACGAGCGCGAGATCCGCAAGATCGTGGTCGACAAGTGCGGCATGCCGCAGGAACACTTCATCAAGACCTTCCCCTCGAACTCGCTCAACCTGCACTGGGCCGAGAAGGAGATCGCAGGCAATCGCGGCTACAGCGTCGTGATGGGCCGCAACCTGCCCGCGATCCAGGAACTGCAGCAGAAGCTGATCGACCTCCAGGCCCGCGCGGTGGTGCCCATCGAGCACCTGAAGGAGATCAACCGCAAGATGAACGAGGGCGAGAAGGCCTCGCGCGATGCGAAAAAGGAGATGATCGAGGCCAACCTGCGCCTGGTGATCTCGATCGCGAAGAAGTACACCAACCGCGGCCTGCAGTTCCTCGACCTGATCCAGGAAGGCAACATCGGCCTGATGAAGGCGGTGGACAAGTTCGAATATCGCCGCGGCTACAAGTTCTCGACCTA
>JBJMWF010000410.1:0-13902 GCA_045810265.1 Vitreoscilla sp.
CGCCAGGCTCGTGCACGCCTCGCCCGATCCCGCGAAGCACGTGCTGGCCCACGTGTTCAAGGTCACCGTCGATCCGTACGTGGGCAAGATGGGCGTGCTGCGCGTGCACCAGGGCACGATCACGCGCGACACCCAACTGTTCGTCGGCGACGCCCGCAAGTGCTTCAAGGTCGGCCACCTGTTTCGCCTGCAGGGCGGCGAGCACGTGGAGATCGCGCGTGCGCTGCCGGGCGACATCTGTGCCATCGCCAAGGTCGACGCGCTGCACTTCGACGCCGTACTGCACGACGCCCCCGAGGACAGTCACATCCACCTGAAGCCGCTCGCGTTCCCGGTGCCGGTGCACGGCATCGCGATCCAGCCCAAGCGCCATGGCGACGAGCAGCGCCTGTGGGACCTGGTGCAGCGCTCGGTCGACGAGGATCCGTGCCTTCGCATCGAACAGGTCGCGGCCACGCGCGAGACCGTCGTCAACGGCCTGGGCGAGCTGCACCTGCGCATGCTGCTCGAGCGGCTGCGCGACGTGCACAAGTTCGAGGTCGAGACGCGCCCGCCGCGCACCGCCTACCGCGAGACCATCACTGCCAGGGCCGAAGGCCACCATCGCCACAAGAAGCAGACCGGCGGGGCCGGCCAGTTCGGCGAGGTGTTCCTGCGCGTCGAGCCGCTGCCGCGCGGCGCGGGCATCGAGTTCGTCGACATCGTCAAGGGCGGCGCCATTCCCGGCCAGTTCATGCAGGCGGTGGAAAAGGGCGTGCGCGAGGCCCTGGCCGCGGGCGTGATCGCCGGCTACGCGGTGGAAGACATCCGCGTGACCGTGCACGACGGCAAGAGCCACAGCGTCGACAGCAAGGACATTGCCTTCGCCACCGCGGCACGCAAGGCCACCTGGGTCGCCATCATGGAAGCCCGGCCCATCGTGCTCGAGCCCATCGTCGACGTCGAGATCCTGGCGCCTGCAACAGCGATGGGCGACATCACCGGCGACCTCGCGTCGCGTCGCGGCCAGGTCAACGGCACCGAGGCGCAGCTGGGCGGCGCGATGATCGTGCGCGGGCAGGCGCCGGCCGCCGAACTGATCGCCTACGCCACGCGGCTGAACGCGATGACCAGCGGCGAAGGCCACTACACGATCGCCTTCTCGCACTACGAGCCGGCGCCGGCCAGCGTGCAGAACGCGCTGCGCAAGGAGCACAAGCCGGTCGACGTCGAGTAGGCGGCGACGACGCGTCGCCCATGAAAAAAGGGTGCGCATCCGCCGCGGATGCGCGCCCTTCGCCTACCCGCGGGAGATCAGAAGCTGAGCTTGCCGATCTTCTCGAGGCCGGCGGCGATGTTGGCGCGCGCCGCGTACTCGTTGGCCAGGCGCAGGCGCTCGGTGCCGGCGAAGGCTTCGGTCGCGCCGGCGGTGCCTTCGGACTTGATGGTTTCCTGCATCACGACGGTGCCGTCGGCCTTCTTCAGCGACCAGGCCGCTTCCATCTTCACGGTGAAGCTGAAGCCGAAGGACGGCTGGTCCATGCTGACCACGGTCACGGCGAGCTGGTAGTCGCCGCCCGCGCCCTTGACGACGCTGGAGAAGGTCTTGTTCTTCTCGATGGACATCACGATGGCCTGCTTGAAGGCCTCGTTCGAGATCTGCGACTTGCCCAGCGAGTTGGTCTGCGAGCCGCCGGCGACGACGACGCTGGTGGACTGCGCGTGCTGGCCCGCGATCGCGGTGGTCGGCATCATGCCTTCGGGCGTGGAAGGCGACGCGCAGCCGGCGAGCACGACGACGGAGGCGCAGAGCGCGGCCAGGGACAGGGAACGAAGCGTGGATTGGATGGTCATGGAGACTCGCGTTGGTTCAATGGACAACAAAGGCCGCGCGCGAACGCGCCGCCCGGGAAACAGGCAAGGCCGACCGTCCGAGACGCGCACGCATCCCCGACGGTGACGGCCGGCGCTCAGTGCTTGGCGGCGATGAGATTGGCGGCGACCTCGTCGGCCATCTCCGCCTGCGACTTGCGCGTGAGCGACGTGTGGATCGAGTGGGCGGTGGCCAGCGGGTAGTCGGAGGCCGGATTGCGCATGGTGACCGTGAGCTCGATCATGTACATCGTCATGTCCCACATCCACTTGTCGACGTAGGTGACGACGGCGTCCTGCGGATAGGGCGGCGTCAGCGCGGGGCCCGACGTCACGACGTAGCCGCGCTTCTCGAAGGCGACCTTCAGGTCCTTGTCGACATCGTGCTTGCTGGCGTCCGAGTGGACGACATACAGCGTCTTGACCTTGGACAGGTCGGCATCGGCCATCAGCGTCGATTCGGCGCGATTGACGGCACAGCCGGTGGTGCTCGCCAGGGCGACGATCACGCACGCGGCAGCGAAGGCTCGCTTGAGCATGGGTTTCCTCCGTGAATGTTCTTCTGATTCGGCCGCCCCAGTGCGCGAGGCGCACTGCCGGCCATCGCGTCCTCTACGCGATGCGGCCGGACTCTATCACCGCTGTTGTCGGCTGTCGTCGGCGTCGACCCTTAGTCGTCGTCCTCGCCGGGCGCGGCATCGTCATCGTCGTCGCCGGGCTTGGCCCAGTTCGACAGCGTCTTTTCGAGCGGCGCCGCCGACTTCACGAAGGCATCGACCGACACCGGCTTCGCAAGGCGCACACCTGGCAGCGAGATCGTGCCCAGATACAGGTCGCCGACCAGCGGCTGCTGCTGCATCCCGCGATCGACCAGCAGCAGGCCGCCCCCCACCGCGACGGCGCTGCCGATCGCGATGCCGAACGCGTGCCGCCGCGACGGCAGCAGGAGCCCCAGGTGGCGCCACACCATCATGGCGATCGCGCCGACGAAGACCACGCGCCCCACCTTGTCGATGAACGGCATCGACAGCGCGAACGCGATCTGCGCCGTCACCGCTTCGGTGACGACGGCGATCAGCAGCCACTTGAGCGCGATGTACAGATGGGCCCAGAACGCGAAGCGGCGCTGGAAGATCATCGAGGCGATGGCCCACAGGGCGCACCAGACGATCAGGCCCATGGGCGCCGATAGATAGCTCCATGCCAGCACGGAGCCTTGTGCGCCGGGCATGGTGGTCAGCCACAGCTCGAAGCCCTTCCAGACGGCCGCGAACAGGATCAGCACCATCAGCGTCACGGCGTGCCGGCGCTCGTATTGCAGCAGGTCCAGCAGGCGCTGCTCGGGTGCCAACACCTCGCCGGCCAGGCGCACGCGCAGCGTCGTCGCGCCCATCGTCATCACGCTGGAGGGCGGCAGCAGCGGTGTCGATCCGGGCGCGATCGCGGCACGGCCCAGGCGCACGCCATTGAGGCTGGCAGCCGGTTCGATGTGCACGCCGTCCTCGCGCAAGACCAGCGTCGCGTGGTGCGCGGCGACGTGCGAATCATCGAGCACGAGGTCGCAATCGATCGCGCGGCCGATGCGCACCGGCCACTGCGAGACGCGCAGGACCTGGCGCGGCTGGCCGTCCCGGTCGAGCGTCTCGATCAGGGCGAGCGTTTCCATGCGAATCCTTGAAGGTAGTGGCTGGCGAGCAGCAGGGCGTTCTGGAAGCTGACGCCGCGCGCGTCGAAGCGGCCCTGCACGCCTTCGGTCTTGCCATCGACGGACTGCGACAGCACGGCCACGTCGTAAAGCCCCGGCAGGTGGCGATAGGCGCGCAGGCACATCACCGTGCGCATGGGCAGGCCGGCGCTCTCGACGAAGTCCTCCTGGCACTTGGGCGCCGTCAGGTCGTGCGTGCGCCGCCCCATGCCCTCGTTGCGGAAGCTCTGCCCGGCCTCCTGCGCGAAGCGCAGGGCGCCGAGCTTGCTGCCGTCGTAGACCTCGTGGCGCACCGCCAGATCGCCGGTGCGCAGCGATTCGTTGATGTAGATGGCCGTGTCCATCTGGCAGTCGGAGCGTTCGAACGACAGCCCCTTGGACTCCGACGGATTCGACGAGCCCCAGCAGCGCATGAAGTCCTCCTGCGGCACCGGCACGCTGTAGTGCGCGTGCTTGGTCTCGCGCCACGGCAGCGCCACGAAGCGCGTGGTCAGCTGCTGCTGGTGCGCGAGCAGCTGGCGCGCCATCTCGGCCTCGACCGAGCCGGTGATCGGCTTGGCCTGGGCGCTGCGCGCGATCAGCGCCTGCGCGAACTCGGCCGGCACCAGGAAACTGATCTGCTGGCTGCCGCGCCGCGTGGCGACGTTGACGCCGACGATGTGGCCGCGATCGTCGAGCACCGGCCCGCCGCTCATTCCCGGATTGAGCGAGCCCGAGAACAGGATCTGCGGCAGGAAGCTGCGCTCGACCAGGCCGTTGTAGGTGCCCTCGACCACGACGAAGCCGACGTCCAGCGGATTGCCCAGCGAGAAGATGCGCTCGCCCTGGTTCAGCGGTGTGGCCGCCGGGCGGAACTCGAACAGCCCGCGCGTGGCGATGGCGGCGGGCGGCTTGGCCATTCGCACGAGCGCCAGGTCGTGCACGACGTCGAACGCGACCAGTTGCAGCGCGCCGGTGACGCCGTCGACCGTCTGGAAGCTGAGCCGGTAGCGCTGCGGCTCGAGCGCCACCTGGCTGATGACGTGGTAGTTGGTCAGGATCAGGCCGTCGGGGCCAACCAGCGAGCCCGAGCCGACGCTGGCCTGGCTGTCCTGGTCGCGCAGCAACGTGCGCACCTGCAGCAGGCGCGGACGGCCGACGTCGTAGATGCGGCGCGCCGAGGCCGACAGGTTGGCGTTGTCCTCGGCCAGGCTGTCGTCGCCCGGCGCGGACGCCGGGGCCATCGGCCTGGCGAGCGGCGAGGTCGGCGCGGCGGCCGGCTGGGCGCCTGGCGTCGTGGCGCCGGCCCATGCGTTCAGTGCCGCCGACAGCAGCAGGGCGAGAAGGCGTCCGCGGCGACGACTGAGCATGCAGATCAAGGGCATCGGATCATGGTACCCCGAGCACTTGTCCGCATTCTTGCAGCGCGGCCGGGCAGGGCCTTGCGCAGTGCGCCTGCGCCCTGCGACACGAGCCTTTATCATTGCACCCCATGCACGCCCCCCGAGACGTGGCCTCTATCCGCCTGGACAACGCGCTCGCGCTGTTCGACGAATTCGTCCGCAGCACCATCAAGCACCCCGACGCCGCAACGCTGCGGGGCCTGGAACGCCGTTTTGCCGAGCGGCTGCAGATCCAGCCCAGCTACTGGAGCCAGATCAAGAGCCGGTCACGCCTGATCGGCGAGCGGCTCGCGCGCCAGTTCGAGCAATGCTGCCAGAAGCCGGTCGGCTGGATGGACGCCGAACATGGCGACGCCAAGCCCGGCACGGCGGCAGCGCCGCCCCCGCCGTCCGACAGTCCCTTGCCGCAGGATGACGACGAGCGCTTCATCACCGGCCTGGTGCTGACCTATTACCGCCGGCATCCGCAGCGCGCCCGTACGCGGCTGCTCGACCTGCTCGGAGAGGTGTTGATGCCCGAGCCGGAGGCTCCGGCGGCGCCCGCACCCGCACCCGCCGCGGCCCCGCGCAAGCTGGCGCCCGGCGTCACGGCCAGGCCCGCCGCGCCCCCCGCGCCGCCGGACGATCCGATGGCGCTGTGGCACTCGGCGCAAACGGGCATCGCGCCACTGAAGAAGAAGCGCTGACCGCCCGCGGCCGGGCGGCCACGCAGCAGCCTCTCACCGCCGCCTGGCGTGCGGTGATGCCTGCGTGCGACGCGCTCGGATCATTTGATTGATAAAGCACTTGCGCAAGATCAAGACTTGTTTATCATTGCGACAAGCGTCGGCCACCGGCGCGACGCCCCGCCTCGCAACCCTCACCCAGCTTCCATGCGCCCAGTCCTGAATCGAACTCGTATCGCCAACGCAGCCGTCGCCACGGCCCTGCGCAGCGCGCGCGTTGTTCGTTTCGTGGCCACCCGCAATGCGGCCAAGCCGTTCCCGATACCGCTCTGAGTCTCTCGAGAAGCATTTCTTCGCGAAGGCCCGGGCGGTTGTGCAACCCCCGGGCCTTCGCGCATTTCGGCCCCCGATTCATCGGAGAAGACCATGTCCAAGTTGATCGTCCCCACTTCCAAGCCACGCAATCCGCTGGTCGCCGCGGCGCGCTTTCGCCAGGCGGGGCAGCACGGCAATGCCCATGGCGGTACCCGCCGTGAGGGCCGCCAAGCCCTGAAACGCGAGCTCGCCAGCCTTGACCTGCGGCACGACGTGCGCAGCAAGCCGCCCAGCCTCTGAACACAGCCCAGCGGCCCCAGTGCCGCCACGAAAGAACGACATGACCCCCGTCCTGACCGGCCACCGCCCCGCGCGACGGCCTTCCTTGAGCGACAGCTGGCGCCGCCTGCTGTCGCACCTGTTGCGCAGTGCGAGCGCGGCGCTCGCCCGCCAGGCGCGCGACGTCGCGCGTCCGCTGCACGCGCGCCAGCGACGCCGCAGCCAGCACGACGTCAGCGTCGAGTTCCACGCCGAGGCCGGCGCACCCGAAGGCGCGCTGTTCGTCGACGGCGAACTGGTCGGCTATGTCCAGGTGCGCCGGCTCTGAGGCGACCGGGGGCTCAAGTCAGCGCGCGGCCGTCCGATAACACAAGTAACGGCCGCCCCGAAGACTGGGGCGGTCGACTTCGAGCCCCGGATTCCCCATGAGCGCCCTGCCCTCCGACACCACCTCGCGCATCCCCCGCGATGTGAATGGCTGGGTACGCTACTTCCGCCAGCTCGAGATCCCGGTGCTCGCGAGCACCGCGGCCGCGATCGAGGAGATGCGGTCGATCGAGGACGATGTCGACGCGCGCATCATCGCCGAGGTCATCGGGCGCGATCCGCTGATGACGCTCAAGCTGCTGGTCCACGCCTCGACGCAGGGCGCCAATCGCCGGCTGACGGATGCCGAGACGGTGGTCGAGGCGCTGGTGCTGATGGGCATCACGCCGTTCTTTCGCACCTTCGGTCCGCAGCCCACGGTGGAAGACCGCCTCGCTGATCACCCGCAGGCCTTGGCCGGGCTGCGCCAGGTGCTGCTGCGCGCCGACCGCGCCGCGCGCTTCGCCGCCAGCTTTGCGATCCACCGCGCCGACCACGATGCCGTCGTGCTGCATGAGGCTGCGCAACTGCATGACTTCGCCGAGATGCTGCTGTGGCTGAACGCACCCGATCTCGCGCTCGAGCTGCAGCGTCGCCAGCGGGCCGATGTCACGTTGCGCTCGAGCGCCGTCCAGCGCGATGTGCTCAACGCCGAGCTGAACGACGTGCAGCACGTGCTGATGAAGCTGTGGCGGTTGCCCGAGATCCTGGTGCGCATCACCGACGACAGCCATGCCGACAACTCCCAGGTGCGCAACGTGCTGCTGGCGATCCGGCTGGCGCGCCACACCATGAACGGCTGGGACAACGCAGCGCTGCCCGACGACGTGCGCGACATCGCCGCGCTGCTTCACCTGGGGATAGAGCCGACGCGGCAACTGCTGCTCGACATCGACATGGACTAGACCCGGCAGCCAAAGCCTGCCGGAGAGCACGCGCAACCTGCGCGACGCGAGACCCGAGCGCGCCGCTCAGTAGTCGATGCGCCGCCGAATCTCGTTCCACACCTCCTCGCGCGCCGTCATCGCGATGTGGCCCACGCCGCGCAGCTGCCTGGCCTCGCTGCCCGGGTAGACGGCGGTGGGCGGCGGAAAGACGATCTGGTCGCACTCGCTCCACCAACTGGTGATGAGATCCGGCAGCGTCGCCGGCTCCTTGGCCGCAAGCGTCGTCATCCAGGGGCTGTCGACACCCATCTGGCGCCCGTTCACCGTGCTCGCGATGCGCGCCAGCCACGTGCCGCGGTGCGGGGTGCCGATGGTGATCAGGCGCGCGGCCTCGTCGGTGCCGTCGCTGCGCTTGTGCGCTGCGCGCGAGCGCAGCCAGGCGCGCGCCACCAGTCCGCCCATGCTGTGGGCGACGATCACGGGGGCCAGCCCGGTGGCCGCCTCGACCCGGCGCACGGCGCGCTCGATCTGCGGCACGTAGTCGTCCAGGCTGGTGAACAGCGGCTCCAGGCTCACCGCGACGAACGCACGATCGAGCTTGAGCAGCCGCTTCATCCAGGGATTCCACAGGCCACGGTTGCAGATGTAGCCATGGATGAAGACGACGCCGCGCAGGCCGCGCGAGGTCTTGGGCAAGTGATCCTCGATGGCGTTGGAGCGCCACGGCATGCGCCAGGCGAAGATGACCGTCGACTCGCGCCATTCGCCAAGCACGGCGCGCACCATGTCGAACCAGCGTGCCGCGGGGGCGCCGTGGCGGGCGGCGACGCTGCGCGCCAGCAGCATCTCCACCACCAACATCGTCGGATGGCCCAGCACCAGCAAATAGAGCGCGATCCAGCAGGCCGGCGTCCAGCCGGTCGCGCGTGCGGCGGCCAGCAGGCCGGCGAGCAGGGCGAACCAGGCGACGAAAAGCAGTCGGGCGACGCGGGCAAGCATCCAGCGAGTATCACGCAGTGCCGCCGGCCCTGCCCCTGAAAGACGCTGGCCTGCCGGCAAGTGGACGCGTCGTGGCGGCTGATACGCTTGCGCCGATGAGCGACATCGCCAGCCGCATCCTGCAGTCCCTGGCCGGCGTGGAAGCCGAGCGCCGTCGGCGCGCCGCCACGCCGGGCCTGGCGCAGGCTGTCCAAGCCCTCAAGGCCTATCAGCAACAGCGTTTTGCCCGCGCGCACGCCGGCCTGCTCGCGCATCCGCGCTACGGGCGCGCGGCGAACTTCTTCCTCAACGAGCTGTACGGCCCGCAGGATTTCACGCAGCGCGACGCGCAGTTCAGTCGCATCGTGCCGGCGCTGGTGCGGCTGTTCCCGGCGGACACCGTCGCGACGGTCGAGTCGCTGGCCGAGGTGCATGCGCTGTCCGAGCGACTCGACACGGCCATGGGGATCCACCTGGAGGGCGGGGCGCCGAGCCGCGTGAGCTACGTCCGGGCATGGCAAGCCGCGGGCGAGCCCGGCGCGCGGGCGCGCCAGATCGAGCTGGTGATGAGCGTGGGCGAGGCCCTCGATCGCCACACGCGCAGCCTGACGCTGCGAGTCAGCCTGAAGGCGATGCGCGGGCCGGCGCGCGCGGCGGGCATGGGCTCGCTGCAGGCCTTTCTCGAATCCGGCTTCGAGGCGTTCGGCGCGATGGGCGGTGCCAGGGAATTCCTGGCGACGATCCACGCGCGCGAGACGGCGCTGGCACAGCGCCTGTTCGACCCGCGGGCTGTCGCGGCCGCGACAGGTCCGCTGGCCGATGACGATGTCCTGAGCCAATTGCCCTAGCTCGCATAGCCGAATTTCCCGAGCTGGCAGGTGGTCCTGGTGCATCACAATGTTCGACCATGATCGATACCCTCGCCAGTTCTGCTCCCGCCGGCTCGACGCCGCGTCCCTGGCTTGCGCACTACCCGCCGGGCGTGCCGGCCATGGTGTCCGTGGACTCCTACTCGTCGGTTGTCGACCTGTTGCAGGAGTCGTGGACCCGGCACGCGCAGCGCGACGCCGCCGCCTGCATGGGCGTGCGCTTTCGCTACGGCCAGATCGACGAGCGCTCCAAGGCACTCGGCGCCTGGCTGCAGTCCAAGGGGGTGCAGCGAGGCGACCGCGTCGCGCTGATGATGCCCAACGTGCCGCAGTATCTGGTCGCGATCGGCGCGGTGCTGCGCGTGGGCGGCGTGGTGGTCAATGTCAATCCGCTGTACACGGCGCGCGAGTTGCAGCATCAGCTGGCCGATTCGGGTGCCACGGTCATCATCGTGCTCGAGAATTTCGCGCACACGCTCGAGAGCGTGATCGACCGGACGGACATCCGCCACGTGGTGCTGGCGTCGATGGGCGACATGCTGGGCTTCGCCAAGGGCCAGGTCGTCAATTTCGTGCTGCGTCACGTCAAGAAGATGGTTCCGGAGTTCCGGCTACCACTCGACAAGGATCGCAGCGTGACGCGCTTCAACATGGCTGTCGCCCAGGGTACGCGCGGCGTGCTCGCGCCGGTCGTGCTGGGCGGCGACGACATCGCCTTCCTGCAGTACACGGGCGGCACGACGGGGGTATCCAAGGGCGCGACGCTACTGCATCGCAACGTCGTCGCCAACATCCTGCAGAGCGAGGCCTGGTTCAAGCCGATGTTCGAGCAACTGGGCGACAAGCCGCTGTCCATCGTCTGCGCGCTGCCGCTGTATCACATCTATGCGCTGACCATCTGCTACATGTTCGGCGCGCGCCTGGGCGCGATGAACATCCTGGTGCCCAATCCGCGTGACATCCCGGGCTTCATCAGGACGCTGAAGTCCTATCGGGTCAACATGTTCCCGGCGGTCAACACCTTGTTCAACGCGCTGGCCAATGATCCCGAGTTCGCCAAGCTGGACTTCTCCGACCTGGTGATCTCGAACGGCGGCGGCATGGCCGTGCAGCAGGCGACGGCCGAGCGGTGGCTCAAGATCACCGGCTGTCCCGTGGTCGAAGGCTACGGGCTGTCCGAGACCTCGCCGGTGGCGACGAGCAATCGTCTGGACAAGCGCGAGTTCACCGGCACCATCGGCATGCCGATCCCGTCGACCGACATCGCCATCCGTGGCGACGACGGCGCTGACCTGCCGTTCGGCAGCGCCGGGGAGATCTGCATCCGCGGGCCGCAGGTGATGGCCGGCTACTGGAAGCGGCCGGACGAGACGGCCAAGGTGATGACCGCCGACGGCTTCTTCTGCTCGGGCGACATCGGCATCATGGACGAACAGGGTCATGTGCGCATCGTCGACCGGAAGAAGGACATGATCCTGGTGTCGGGGTTCAACGTGTATCCGAATGAAATCGAACAGGTCGTGAACCTGCATCCGGGCGTGCTCGAATGCGCTGCGATCGGCGTGCCCGACGAACGATCGGGCGAAGCCGTGAAGTTGTTCGTCATTCGCCGCGATCCGGCGCTTGCCGAAGAGGATATTGCGGCGTATTGCCGCGAGAATTTCACGGCGTACAAGCGTCCGAAGACGATTGAGTTCCGTGACGAGCTGCCGAAGTCGAATGTCGGCAAGATCCTGCGACGCGAGTTGCGCTCACCAGCCTCCTGAAGGGTTCCGTCTGCACCGTGCCTGTCATCGCGCCTCCAGCTTCAGCCTCTGCCGCGATGCCTGGACGCGAGTCCGGTGAGTCGGGTGAGATCGCGTCCGCCTTGCAGCGGGAGCTGGGCCTGAGGGTGCTCGAGCGCGGCTGGCTCTCGGCCAACCAGGCTGTCTTTCGCGCGGCCGGGGCAACTCCCGCGACCGTGGTCGACACCGGCTTCAGCGGCCACGCGGACCAGACGCTGGCGCTGATCGACCATGCGCTCGCCAGCGAGCGGCTTGGCCGCATCGTCAACACCCACCTCCATTCGGACCACTGCGGCGGCAACGATGCATTGCAGCGGCGCGGTGGCGTCGAGACCTGGATTCCGTCGCCGAGCTTGGCCCTGGTCGCACGCTGGGACGAGGAGGCGCTGAGCTACCGCCTGACCGACCAGCCGTGCCCGCGCTTCGCCGCCGACCGGCCGCTGGTGCCGGGCGAGAGCATCGCGCTGGGCGAGGCGCGTTGGCAGATCCACGCCGCGCCCGGCCACGACATGGACGCGGTGATGTTGTTCGAGCCGCAGACGCGCACGCTGATCGCAGGCGACGCACTGTGGGAGGAGCGGCTGGCGATCATCTTCCCGGAACTGGTCGGCGAAGACGGCTTTGGCCCGACGCGCGCGACGCTGTCGCTGATCGAGCGCCTGCAGCCCCGGGCGGTGCTGCCTGGCCACGGACGACCTTTCGGCGACGTCGCCCAGGCCCTGGCCGCGAGCCGCGAACGCATCAGCGCCTTCGAACTTCATCCCGAGCGTCATGCGCAGCACGCGGCCCGCGCGCTGCTGATGTTCCACTTGCTCGAGGTTCGGCAAGGCCGCTTCGACGAGCTGGTGGCCTGGATGTGCGAGACGCCGATCTATCGAATCGTCGCGCAGCGAGCGGGTCTGGATGACGCGGCTGCCGCGCGCTGGGCCGCCAGCCATCTACGCAGGCTGGTCGACGACGGTGTGCTGCTCGAGCACGATGACCAGGTGGCCGTGCGGCCGCAGGCGCAATAGCGTGCGCGTCATGGCCAGTCCCGACGACACGACGGTCCCAGGCGAGGACTTCATCGACACCTTGGCGCCGGCACCGCCGATCGCACCGCAGCTCGATGCGCGCATCCAGTCCGACGCGCCCGACCGGTTGGTGTTCTTCTTCAGCGGCTTCGATCCCAAGAGCGCGACGTTCTACCACCGGTTGTTTCGCACCGGCATCGCCCAGCGCAATGCGGCGCACGACGAGACCCTGGCGCTCGGCAAGCGGCACCGCATCGGCCGCTGGGCGTCGGTGTGGACGTCGCTCTGGCGCGGCGCGTCATCGGCGCTCGGTGGCCGGCCGGTCACCATGCGCACGCGGGTGCACTTCATGCGCTGGGACGACATCGTGCGGCGTCACTGGCGGCGTACGCCGCTCAAAATGGCGCAGGACTACTGGAACATCTATGCCGGGGGCCTGGCTGCCGGCGTGCTGCGGCGCATCTGGCGCGCGGCGCCAGCGGCCTTCTGGCTGGCGATGTTTCCGCTGATCGTGTGCGTGTTGTCGCTCGCGACCGGCCTCCTGGTCATCGGTGCGCTGGCGGCGCTCACCGGGGCCGTCTCGACCGTTGCCGCGACCGTATTGGGATTGGGTTTGGGCGCGCTGGCCTGGCGTCTCATTGCCCGGCGGGTCGACTGCGAATGGCTGCTGCGTCTCTATGCGTTCATGCGGCAGCAGGCCCTCGGCCAGATACCGGCGCTCGACGCGCGCCTGGACGAGATGGCGGCCCGCCTGGTCGAGGCCGTGGAGGCGCGGATGCGCCAGCCGGGCGCGCCCGCCCTCAAGGAGGTGATGGTCGTCGGCTACAGCTCGGGCACCATCATGGCTGCATCGGTACTGGCGCGTGCGATGCCGAAGTTGACGGAGGTCCTCGGCAGCCGGCGCGCCAACAAGGCCACGACGCTGGCCATGGTGACGCTCGGGCAGTGCCTGCCGATCGCCGTGGAGTGGCCGGGCGCGCAGCGCCTGCGAAGCGAACTCGACCTTCTCGCCGAAAGCCCGCTGCTGACCTGGCACGACTATTCGGCAGCCTCGGACAGCGCCGCATTCTCCAAATCGCCGCCCTGGCCTGAGCCGGCGCTGCTGAAAGGCCGGCAGGCATCGCCACCGTTCAAGTCGACGTCGGGTGCAATGCAGTTCGCCGCCATGCGGCGCGATCGCCGCGACCTGCACCTGCAGTACCTGCGATCGCCGCGCAGCCGCGGCGATGCGGACTCCTACGACTTCTTCATGCTGGCGTGCGGGGCACAGACCTTGGCCGAACGACATGCGCAGGAGAAGCTGCCAACGGATCTTCGTGCGAGGACGGCCGTCTGATCGACCACGGCAACGATGCCGAATCCTCGGCCCAGCGCGGCTCACGACCAACGAACGCCCGGCAAGCCGGGCGTTTTTTGTTGGCGTAGCGGAACTGCGTCGTGCCATCCAGCCGCTACGTCCGGGCGGGTGCCGGGCAGATGGGTCTCTCGGCGATGGCCTTTCGCTCTTCCAAAAGCAAAACGCCCGAGCTATTGCTAGCTCGGGCGGTTTACTGGATATTAGCCTGACAATGTCCTACTTTCACACGGGAACCCGCACTATCATCGGCGCAGAGGCGTTTCACTTTCCTGTTCGGGATGGGAAGGAGTGGGACCACCTCGCTATGGTCATCAGGCTTAACTGGATGCTGTCGCGTTCACACGAACGTGACAGCCAAATCATGGAATTCGAATCGGTATTATGACTGCTTCAACAGAAGGGCAAACCACGACTCTTTGACTTGGAGTCAAAGTTATAGGGTCAAGCCTCA
>JBJMWF010000411.1:0-6299 GCA_045810265.1 Vitreoscilla sp.
CAGCGCGTCGTGCTTGGACTGCAGCCGCGACAGCGTGCCCAGCGGCGACAGCTCCGTCATGCCCCAGGCGTGGATCACCTCGACGCCGTAATCCTGCTGCAGCGTCTTCATCATCGCCGGCGGGCAGGCCGAGCCGCCGATGACGGTGCGCTTGAAGGTGCTGAAGCGCAGGTCCTTGGCCTTCATGTGGTTCAGCAGGCCCAGCCACACCGTGGGCACGCCGGCGCTGAAGGTGACCTTCTCGGTCTCGAACAGCTGGTACAGCGACGCGCCGTCGAGCCAGGCCCCGGGCATCACCAGCTTGGCGCCGACCATCGCGGCCGTGTACGGGATCCCCCAGGCGTTGACGTGGAACATCGGCACGATGGGCAGGATGACGTCGCGCGTGGAGCAGTTCATCGCGTCGGGCAGCGCGGCGCCGTACGAGTGCAGCACGATCGACCGATGGCTGTACAGCGCGCCCTTGGGATGGCCGGTGGTGCCCGACGTGTAGCAGAGCGTGGCCGCCGTGTCCTCCGCGATGTCCGGCCAGTCGTAGGCGCCGTCGTGCTGCGCGAGCAGGTCGTCGAAGCACAGCAGGTTCGGAATCCCGGTGGACTGGGGCATCTGGCCGCGATGGCCCATGAGCACGAAGTGGCGCACGGTCTTGAGCTTGGGCGCGAGCTTCTCGGCCAGTGGCAGCAGGCCGGCGTCGAAGCACAGCACCGCGTCCTCGGCGTCGTTGGCGATCCACTCGATCTGCTCGGGAAACAGCCGCGGGTTGATGGTGTGGCAGACGCGGCCGGAGCCGGACGCGCCGTAGTAGATCTCGACGTGACGATGCCCGTTCCACGCGAGCGTGGCCACGCGCTGGCCGGGCGCGACATCCAGCGTCTGGAGGGCCTGCGCCAGCTGGCGCGACCGTTTCTCGACCTCGGCCCAGTTGCTGCGGTGGATGTCGCCCTCGCAGCGTCGCGACACGATCTCGACGTCGCCCGCATGGCGCGCCGCATGCCGGATCAGCGACGACACGGTCAACGGCATCTTCATCATCTGGCCCATCAGGACGCTCATGCTTGTCTCCTTGTTGTCGGTCTTGGCCCCACTCCACCGGCCGCCTGGCGATGTCGCCGGCGCGACACTTGCCCGCAGGCAAGGCCGCCCTACTTTAAAGCCCTTCGCGGCCGCCGCGCCAGGGGGCTCGCTAGACTGACTGCAAATGACCACAGCCGCCTCCGCCGACCCCGCCGTCGCCCCTGCCGCCGGCCCCGATCCCTCGCACTGGATCAACCGCTTCGCGAAATTCACGCGCGAGGTGGACGACGTGCGCCGCGACGACGAGACCGTGCCCGCGCCCGTGCGCCGCCACACCTTCGGCACCGACCTGCCGGCGCAAGCCTTTCCCGATCCGCACTGGGTCGCCACCAGCCAAGACTGCGCCGCCCTGCTGGGCTGGCCCGCCGACTGGGCCACGCGCCCCGACTGGCGCGCCATCGACGTGCTGACTGGCCGCGCAACCTGGCCCGGCCTGCAGACCATGGCCACCGTCTACAGCGGCCACCAGTTCGGCGTGTGGGCCGGCCAGCTGGGCGATGGCCGCGCGCTGCTGCTGGGCGAATGGCAGGCCGAGCCGGGCGCGCCGTCGTTCGAGCTGCAGCTCAAGGGCGCGGGGCGCACGCCGTATTCGCGCATGGGCGACGGCCGCGCCGTACTGCGCTCGTCGATCCGCGAGTTCCTCTGCTCCGAGGCGATGCATGCGCTGGGCGTGCCCACGACGCGCGCCCTGGCGGTCGCCGGGTCGGCGTTGCCGGTTAGGCGCGAGACCATGGAGACCGGCGCCGTGGTCACGCGCGTGGCGCCCAGCTTCCTGCGCTTCGGCCACTTCGAGCACTTCGCGCATTCCGACCAGCACGAGGCACTGCGCCGCCTGGTCGACTTCACCATCGGCAGCTATTTCCCCGAGCTGGTCGGCGGCCGCGACGGCCTCGATCCGCTGCACGCCTGGCTCGCCGAGGTGGTGCGGCGCACCGCCGACATGGTCGCGCACTGGCAGGCGGTCGGCTTCGCGCACGGCGTCATGAACACCGACAACATGTCCATCCTCGGCCTGACCATCGACTACGGCCCGTTCGGCTTCCTCGACGGCTTCGACCCCGGCCACATCTGCAACCATTCGGACACCGGCGGCCGCTACGCCTTCGCACGCCAGCCCAACGTCGCCTGGTGGAACCTGCATGCGCTGGCCCATGCGCTGCGGCCGCTGTGCGACGACCCCGACACCTCGCTGCCCGCCGTGCTCGACACCTTCGGCGAGCTGTTCGTCCAGGCGTACTCGGACCGCATGCGCGCCAAGCTGGGCCTGGAATCCGCCGAGGAAGGCGACAAGGCCCTGCTCGACGACCTGCTGGAGCTGCTCGCCGCCGAGCGCGTCGACCACACCATCGCGATGCGCGCGCTCGCCGAGTTCGACCGCGGCGCCGGCGCGACCCCGTCCGCCTTCCGCGACCACTTCATCGCCCGCGAGCAGGCCGACGCCTGGGGCGAGCGCTACCTGCGCCGGCTGGAATCGGAGACGCGCTCCGACGCCGAACGCCGCGCCGCCATGAACCTCGTCAACCCCAAGTACATCCTGCGCAATCACCTGGCGCAGGCGGCGATCGATCGCGCCACGCTCGGCGACTTCGGCGAGGTGCGGGCCTTGCACGAGCTGCTGCGCCGCCCGTACGACGAGCAGCCGGACAAGGCGCATTACGCTGCGCTGCCGCCGGACTGGGCGCGGCACATCGAGGTCTCGTGCTCGTCCTGAAATACGTCTGCGCTAGACTTCGGCCCCGCCGTTCACTGTTTGTGGCTGCATCTGCCACTCCTCCTGCCGAGCTGCCTCACGGCCGCCGTCCGCGCCCCTTGTCCAGCCTGATCCGGGCGCCCCGCCGACCATGAAACTTCTCTTCGACGTCCTGCCGCTGGTCTTCTTCTTTGCGACGTACAAGATCGCCGGGCGCATGCCCGACCAGGGCGCAGCGTTCGCGACGCACTGGCTGGGCGCGATCGTCCAGGGCGGCGTGGTCGGGGCCACCGAGGCGCCGGCGCTGCTGGCCACCGTCGTGGTGCTGGCCGCCACGCTGGTGCAGGTGGCGTGGATGAAGGCCGTCGGACGCAAGATCGACACCGCGCTGTGGATCAGCCTGGCCCTGATCGTCGTCTTCGGCGGCCTCACCGTGTGGTTCCACAACCAGATGTTCATCATGTGGAAGCCCAGCATCTACTTCTGGGGCACGGGCCTGGTGTTCTGGGGCAGCAAGACGCTGTTGAACAAGAACCTGTTCCGCTCGATGCTGGGCGCGGAGATGGAGTTGCCCGACACCGTTTGGCAGCGCCTGAACTTCTCGTGGGTCGCGCTGTGCGCGCTGATCGGGCTGCTCAATCTGGTGGTCGTCTACTTCGTGCGCGACTACTGGGTGGCGTTCCACACCTTCGGCACCGTGGGCCTGATGCTGGCCTTCTTCGTCGGCGTGTTCTTCTACCTTGGCAAGCACCTCGAGCCGCACCAGGCGGCGGACGAACCGGCGCCCTGAGCATGACGGCCCTCTCCCTGCATGACGCGATGACGCAGGCGCTGACCGATCGGCTGGAGCCGCTCGCGCTCGAACTCGTGGACGACAGCGCCGCCCACGCGGGGCACGCCGGCGCGCGCTCCGGGGCCCATTTCAACCTGCGCATCGTGAGCGCGCGGTTCGCGGGATTGCCCCGAGTTGCACGTCATCGCCTCGTGTATGATGCCCTTCGCCCCTGGATGGCCGAGGGCGTCCATGCGCTCGCCATCGACGCCCGCACGCCGGACGAAGTCTGATCCTTGTTTCGGCTTCGTTTCCGCGTCACGGATTCTCGATAGAGTTTCGCGATGGGTGCCTTTTGATGTGTCCAGGAGTATCGGGTTTTCTTCAACCTGAACAGCTCCCGCGACATGGTGAAACCCCCAGGAACTTACACGCTCCTGGTCACGTCCAAAACCGTTTGCTCGAAAGTCTCCCAGCATGAATTTCAAATCCTCGGCCGCGCTGATCGGCACCCTCGTGCTGCCGCTGGCAGTGATGGCGCAGAACGTCGCCATCGTCAATGGCAAGCCGGTGCCGCAAGCGCGCGTCGACGCGCTGATCAAGTCCGCCACCCATGGCCAGGCCGACGCCCCGCCCGAACTGAAGCAGCAGGCCAAGGACACCGCGGTGATGCGCGAGATCTTCGCCCAGGCCGCCGAAAAGGACGGCGTCGCCAATTCGCCTGACTACAAGTCGCAGCTGGAACTGGCGCGCCAGACCGTGCTGATCGGCATGCTGTTCCAGAACTTCGTCAAGACCCACCCGGTCACGGACGCCGATGCGAAGGCGGAGTACGACAAGATCAAGGCGCAGCAATCGGGCACGGAATACCACGCCCGCCACATCCTGGTCGACAGCGAAGACGACGCCAAGAAGCTGATCGCCCAGATCAAGGCCGGCGCCAAGTTCGAGGACCTGGCCAAGAAGAGCTCCAAGGACACCGGCTCCGCCGAAAACGGTGGCGACCTCGACTGGGCCAAGCCGGGCGCCTACGTGCCGGAGTTCTCCACCGCGCTGCAAGGCCTGAAGAAGGGCCAGATGACCGAGACGCCAGTCAAGACGCAGTTCGGCTATCACATCATCAAGCTCGAGGACACGCGCACGGCGCAGTTCCCGGCCTTCGACGAAGTCAAGGACAAGGTCAAGCAGCAGATGGAACAAGTCAAGCTGCAGGAATACCAGGAAAGCCTGCGCAAGGCCGCCAAGACCGACTACAAGTTCGCTGCCGAACAGCAACAACAGCAGCAACAGCAGCAGGCACCGGCCGCTCCGGCCAAGAAGTAAGCCCGCTTGCTCGCGGCGCTGCATGCGCCGCGATCGAACACGAAAGCGCCCGCCTGTGAAGGTTGGGCGCTTTTTTCATTGGCGCAGTTTGGTGCCTGGACCGCGGCTTCATTGCGTGCCGGCTTGATCCGAGCAGGGGTCAGTGTGGGACTCTGCTCGGACCAAGCCGGCAAGCAACACGGCCCTCAAGGCACCAAGCGACCGATCACGCCAAGGCCCGAAAGTCAGAGCCGCAATTCAGGCCGGCAAAGCGTCCAGCAAGCGCCCCGCCTCGATGTGCAACTGCCGCTCGCAGCGCGCCGCGATCGCCGTGTCGTGCGTCACCAGCACCAGCGTCGTGCCGATCTCGCGGTTGAGGTCGAACATCAGCTGCATCACCGTTTCGCCGGTGGCGAAGTCCAGGCTGCCGGTGGGCTCGTCGGCCAGCAGCACCTGCGGGCGCACGACGAAGGCGCGGGCCAGCGCGACGCGTTGCTGTTCGCCGCCGGACAGCACGCGCGGATAGTGGCCCAGCCGTTCGCCCAGGCCGACGCGCCCCAGCATCTCGGTCGCACGCGCGCGGGCGTCACGCGCGCCCGCGAGCTCCAGCGGCAACATCACGTTCTCGAGCGCGGTGCGGTGGGCCAGCAGCTGGAAGCTCTGGAAGACGAAGCCGACGCGTTCGGCGCGCACCGCCGCGCGCGCATCCTCGCTCAGCGAGAACAGGTCGCTGCCGGCCATCCTGACCGAGCCGGAGGTGGGAACGTCCAGGCCCGCGAGCAGTCCAAGCAGCGTGCTCTTGCCCGAACCGGAGGCGCCGACGATGGCGGCCGATTCGCGCGCATTCAGGGTGAATGAGATGTCATGGAGAATCGTCAGGGTTCCGGTGGCGTCGCTCACCTGCCGGGTGAGACGGTCGACGACGATGATGGGTTCTGACATGCATTCACTTTTCGGGGCGCGGACGACGCGCCGCAGCTTCCTGCACTTTAGCGCGAGCGTCGCGGCGGCGCTGGCGGCCGGCTTGGCGGCGGGGCCGGCGAGCGCGGACGCCAACCATGAGATCGTGGTCGTCGGCGACAGCATCTCCGCCGAGTACGGCCTGGCGCGCGGCTCGGGCTGGGTCGCGCTGCTGGGCCAGCGGCTGGCCGCCGACAAGCCGGCCTGGAGCGTGGACAACGCGAGCATCAGCGGCGACACCACGGCCGGCGGCCTTGCGCGCCTGCCCACCGTGCTGAAGCAGCGTCGTCCGAAGATCGTGGTGATCGAGCTGGGCGGCAACGACGCCTTGCGGGGCACCCCGATGAGCGACACGCACAAGAACCTCGACGCGATGGCCACGTTGGCCACCAGCGCCGGCGCGCGCGTGGTGATCGCCGGCATGATGGTGCCGCCCAATTTCGGCCGCAAGTACCAGGCCGAGTTCGCCCAGATGTACGCCGACGTCGCCGCCGCGCACCA
>JBJMWF010000412.1:0-2723 GCA_045810265.1 Vitreoscilla sp.
CCGGCGACGGCCTGGGCATGGCGGCGCGCGCCGGCATCCCGCTGGAAGACATGGAGTTCTGGCAGTTCCACCCCACCGGCGTGGCCGGCGCGGGCGTGCTGCTGACCGAAGGCTGCCGCGGCGAAGGCGCGATCCTGCGCAACGCCGATGGCGAGCGCTTCATGGAACGCTACGCCCCGCACTACAAGGACCTGGCGCCGCGCGATTTCGTCTCGCGCTGCATGGACCAGGAGATCAAGGAAGGCCGCGGCTGCGGTCCGAACAAGGACTACATCCACCTGGACATGACCCACCTGGGCGTCGAGACGATCATGAAGCGCCTGCCCTCGGTGTTCGAGATCGGCCACAACTTCGCCAACGTCGACATCACGAAGGAGCCGATCCCCGTGGTGCCGACGATCCACTACCAGATGGGCGGCATCCCCACCAACATCCACGGCCAGGTCGTGGCCCCGAAGGACGGCGATCCCAACGCCGTGATCAACGGCCTGTACGCGGTCGGCGAATGCTCGTGCGTGAGCGTGCACGGCGCCAACCGCCTGGGCACCAACTCGCTGCTGGACCTGCTGGTGTTCGGCCGCGCGGCCGGCAACCACATCGTCGCGGCCGGCCTCAAGGCGCGCTCCAACAAGGCGCTGCCGGCCGACGCGGCCGACCGCACGCTCGCGCGCCTGGCGCGGCTGGAAGGCAACGTCGGCGGCGAGTACGCGCAGACCGTGGCCAACGACATCCGCGCGTCGATGCAGAAGCACGCGGGCGTGTTCCGCACCCAGGCCCTGCTCGACGAAGGTGTCCAGCAGATCGCGGCGCTGCGCCAGCGCGTGGCCAACATCACTCTGGGCGACAAGTCCAAGGTCTTCAACACGGCGCGCATCGAGGCGCTGGAAGTCGAGAACCTGATCGAGGTCGCCCAGGCCACCATCGTGTCGGCGGCCGCGCGCAAGGAATGCCGCGGCGCCCATGTGGTGGTCGACTACGAAGAGCCCGCCGATTCGCCGAAGAACCCCCTCGGCCGCAACGACGTCGACTGGCTCAAGCACACCCTGTGGTTCAGCGAAGGCAGCCGCCTCGACTACAAGCCGGTCAAGCTCAAGCCGCTGACGACGGAATCGATTCCCCTTGCCGTGCGTTCGTTCTGACGCGAGAAGGATTTATGGCCATGACCAAGCGCACTTTCCAGATCTACCGCTACGACCCGGACAAGGACGACAAGCCCTACATGCAGACCCTCGTGATCGAACTCGACGGGTCCGAGCGCATGCTGCTGGACGCCCTGATCAAGCTCAAGTCGATCGACCCGACGCTGTCGTACCGCCGCTCCTGCCGCGAAGGCGTGTGCGGCTCCGACGCGATGAACATCAACGGCAAGAACGGGTTGGCGTGCCTGACCAACATGCTGTCGCTGCCGCAGACGATCATCCTCAAGCCGCTGCCCGGCCTGCCGGTCATCCGCGACCTGATCGTCGACATGACGCAGTTCTTCCAGCAGTACAACTCGATCAAGCCGTACCTGGTCAACGACACGCCGCCGCCCGAGAAGGAACGCCTGCAGTCGCCCGAGGCGCGCGACGAGCTCAACGGCCTGTACGAGTGCATCCTGTGCGCCAGCTGCTCCACCTCGTGCCCCAGCTTCTGGTGGAACCCGGACAAGTTCGTCGGCCCCGCCGGCCTGCTGCAGGCCTACCGCTTCATCGCCGACAGCCGCGATGAGGATACCGGTGCGCGCCTGGACAACCTCGAGGATCCGTACCGCCTGTTCCGCTGCCACACGATCATGAACTGCGTCGACGTCTGCCCCAAGGGCCTGAACCCGACCAAGGCGATCGGCAAGATCCGGGAAATGCTGCTGCGCCGCGCGGTCTGAAAGCCCTTCGAGACGCGACTCTCCAATCAATGACCGTCACCTTGCGCACAATGGACGCCGCCATCGACCCGACCGAACTGAACCGCCTGAAGTGGCGGTGCAAGCGCGGCCTGCTCGAGAACGACCTGTTCATCGAGCGGTTCTTCAACGAACAGGGCGACGGGTTGACGATCCGCCACGTGGCGGGCCTTCAGCCGCTGATGGATCTGCCTGACAACGACCTGCTCGACCTGTTGCTCGCCCGCAGCGAGCCCGCCGGCGCGCTCGACATCCCCGAAGTCAACGAAGTATTGGCGCTGATGCGCCGTCCTGCTGCCAAAGTCCTCAAGAAAGGGAATTCCCAATGACCCCCTCCGACGTCAAAGCGACGCTGTCGTTCTCCGATGGCAGCCCCAGCATGGAGTTGCCGATCTACAAGGGCACCATCGGCCCCGAGGTCATCGACATCCGCAAGCTCTACGGCCAGACCGGCAAGTTCACCTACGACCCGGGCTTTCTGTCGACCGCGTCCTGCAACTCGGCCATCACCTACATCGACGGCGACAAGGGCGAGCTGCTGTACCGCGGCTACCCGATCGAGCAGCTCGCGGTGAACTGCGACTTCCTCGAGACCTGCCACCTGCTGCTGTATGGAGAGCTGCCGAACTCCGACCAGAAGTCTGACTTCGTCAACCGTGTGACGCACCACACGATGGTCAACGAGCAGATGCACTTCTTCCTGCGCGGCTTCCGCCGCGACGCGCAGCCGATGGCCGTGATGACGGGCCTCGTCGGCGCGCTGTCGGCCTTCTATCACGACTCCACCGACATCAACAACGCCGAGCACCGCGACATCGCCGCGATCCGCCTGATCGCCAAG
>JBJMWF010000413.1:0-4518 GCA_045810265.1 Vitreoscilla sp.
ATCATCGGACCAGCGGCGACCGGCGACTCGGTGCGATGCCTGACGCCGGCCCCGACGAGATCGGCGCCAGGCACGTTCTCGTCCGCGAAGAAGGGGTCCCGCTCGTCGACATCGCAGCGCGAACTAGAACATGCCAGGCACCTCGGTCCGCAGGTCGTGGTCGAGGCGCCCTGCGTGACTCGACCCAAACACCGCCTTCTCTTTGTCGCTGAGCGCTCCCGTAGATCGGCGAAGAACCAAAAAAAAGCCGGTCGGCACCCCGAAGCGCCGACCGGTTCGCAATGCCCAATAGAAATTGGACTAGCCCGAAATCGTCAGAACAAAAGTAACGGATTCACCCATGCGCGTCCGCCTTCAGCAGCACGCCGAGATTGGGATTGAGCTCGTCGAAGATCGGCAGCGCGGCCGCCCCCAGAGCGGCCGTGTCATGCCCGGCCAGCCCCGCGATCACGCGCGGCGTCTGGCGGTTGCGGCGTGCCGCGACCGAAGTGTGCAAGGGCTCCAGCCGCTCGATCAGCAGCGCCAGCACCGACGACGGCAGGAAGCCGCCGATGACCACCGCTTCTGCGTCGAGCATCGACTCGAGGATGTTGACGGCCTGGCGCAGCCGCTGCGCGGCTTCGTCGAGCCAGCCGTCCAGGCGCGCGCGCGCCGCAGGGCTGGGGTCCAGCAGCATCTGCGGCGTGGCGTGCGCGAGGTCGCCGATCTCCAGCGCCTCGTAGGCGGCCTGCAGCGACACGTAGCGCTCCAGGCAACCGCGGTTGCCGCAGGGGCAGGGCCGGCCGTCAGGCACGACGATCATGTGGCCGATCTCGCCGGCGTTGTGGCCCGAGCCCTTGTACAGGTGGCCGTCGTGGAACATGCCCGCGCCCAGGCCGGTGCCGATGAACAGGTAGGTGAAGCTGCGAAAGGTGCGCGCGACCCCGTGCAGGCGCTCGCCGATCGCGGCGGCGGTGGCGTCGTTCTCCATGATCACCGGCAGGCCGATGGCGTTGCCGACCTGCTGGGCGATCGACAGGTCCTGCCAGCCCGGCAACGCGGTCGGCCCGACGGCGCTGAGGCCTTCGACGTCGAACGGGCCGGGCACCGCCAGACCCAGCCCGAGCACGCGGCTCCAGTCGGCATCGGAGGACTTGCGCAGCGTCTCGACGACGTCGCGCACCAGCGGCAGCGCCTGTGCGGGCGTCGGATGGTCGACGGCCAGCGTGCAGCGGCCGCGGATCTTGCCGGACAGGTCGACGACGACCGCCACCATCATGTTCTGGTCGATCTGCAGCCCGATCGAATAGGCGCCGTCCGGGTTGATCACGAACGGCGTGGCCGGTTGGCCGCGGGTGCCGCGCTCGGGCGTCAGCGCGTTGAGGAAGCCAAGCTTCTGCAGCTCGCTGGCGATGTTGGAGATGGTCTGCGGCGTCAACGCGGTCAGGCGCGCGATGTCGGCCCGCGTCAGCCGCCCATGCAGGCGGATGGCCTCCATCACGACGCGCCGGTTGTGCGACCGGGCGAACTCGAGATTGGTGCCGGACAGGCTGGCGACGGGGGGCTTGTTCACCGGAGACATGATGGCGGGGCTGAGAACCAGTGTATTAAGATAATCAAATTGAAGTAATGCTCGCCAACCCGAACGCCGCGGAACGTCCAGCTGGCCGGCCCTCTACGAGGCGAGCCCTCGGCTGCATTGATCCGCGGACGTCCGCCGGTTCGCACAGCGCGGCAGCCTTCGCAGCTAGTAGCTGATGCTTGCGCCGGTGCGGCCGAGAGCGTGCATTCTGGCTTGATAACACCGTGCTGTGCCGACCGTCTTGTCGAGATGCGCCAAGCGCTCGGAAGCGCGTAAACCCTCAGCGCGACGGACTTGACCGCCGTACCCGCCGCCTTGATACTGCAAACAAATTGATTTAACCAATCGTGTCGTTCGAGCCCATCTTCGCCGCCGACCCGCGCTGCACAACCGAGCGCCGGGAAAGTTTTCTGCGTTCCGCTGTGCTCGGACTGCTGCTGGCGATCTCGGCCGGCCGCGCCCCCGCGGTGGAGCTGACGATGTGGGTCATGCCGGTCACCACGAACGCGCAACGCGATGTGCCCGCACTGCTGGCGCCGTGGATCGCGCAGCATCCGGGCGTGACGGTGCGCGTGACGGTGCTGGATTGGGAATCCGGCTGGAACAAGATCACCGCCGCGGCCGCCTCGCGCCGCGGCCCCGACCTGCTCGAACTGGGCACCACCTGGATGCCGGCGATCGCCGCCATGGGCGGTCTGGAGCGGCTGTCCGCGGCGCAGCTGGCCGAGGTCGGGGACGGCGCACCGTACTACGCCGAGTTGTGGAAGACCACCCAGGTGTTCGGCCACCCGGGCGTCTATGGCCTGCCCTGGTACGCCGACGTCCGCGCTGCCTTCTACCGCACCGATGTCTTCCGCCAGGCCGGCGTCGACCCCAGGAAGGCGTTCGCCGACTGGGAGTCGTTCCACGCGGCGCTCAAGAAGATCAACGGCATGACGGTCGGCGGCAAGCGCATCGCCGCGCTCGCCTACGCGGGCAAGAACGACTGGAACGTCGTGCACAACCTGGCGCCCTGGATCTGGAATGCCGGTGGCGACGTGCTCAGCGCCGACGCGAAGCACTCGGCGCTGGACACGCCGCAGGCCTTGCGGGCGATCGACTTCTACTCGTCGCTGGCCGTCGAGGGCCTGGTGCCGTCGAACGCGCTGGAGAAGGACTCGGACATCCTCGAAGGCGCGTGGGTCGGCGGCGACTATGGCGTCATCTTCTCGGGGCCGTGGCTGATGCGCCGCATCTTCGAATCCCCCGCCGGTTCGCTGGCGCGCGACAACTTCGACGTCGCGCCCTATCCGGCGGGCACGAACGGCCACGCGACCTTCTTCGGCGGCTCCAACCTGGCCATCTTCAAGGGTTCGCGCCACAAGGCCGAGGCCTGGGACCTGGTCAAGTACCTGGGCGGCAAGGCGCCGCAGGTGCAGCTGGCGCTGCTGTCGTCGATGATGCCCGCGCGCCTCGATGCGGCCAACGATCCGGCGTGGACGCAGCGCCATCCGGCCTGCGCCAGGCTCACGGCGATCGCCGCCGATGGCCGCGCCTATCCGCCGATTCCCGCCTGGGGCCCGCTCGAGACGGTCTACACCAAGCACCTGGGACAACTCGCGGAGCTGTCCTCGGGCATCGGCGACAAGTACACCGTGCCGGCGATGCGCGCGCTGATCGCCGACACGGTCAGCGAGGCCGACAAGGTGCTGGAGGAGGCCAATTGACCACGCTGTCCGAACCCGGCCTGGGCGCGATCGCCGGCGCGGCCACGCGGGCCGGCCCGCGCCGCCGCCGCAAGTTCGACGCCTTTCCCTACCTGTTGCTCGCGCCGGCCGCGCTGATGATGGTGATCGTCAACCTGGTGCCGATCGTGCAGGGCTTTCGCATGTCCCTGCTCAAGCTCAACCAGTACACGCTGAGCCAGTTCATGGACGCGCCCTTCGTGGGCCTGCGCAACTACCGCGGCGTGCTGTTCGATGCCGGCAACCCGGTGCACTCGGGCATGCTGGGCGCGCTGCGCAACACGGCGCTGTACTCGGTGCTGGTGACGATCTGTGCCGTGGCCATCGGGCTGGGCGTGGCGCTGCTGCTCAATCGCGATTTCCCCGGCAAGGCCGCGGCGCGCACGCTGCTGATGCTGCCCTGGGTCGTGCCAACCTACGTCGTGGGTACCCTGTGGGGTTTCATGTGGCAGCGCGACGAAGGCATCATCAACCACGTGCTGGTCGACGTGCTGCACCTGATGGACCACAAGCCGTTCTGGCTGATCGGCAGCAACACCTTCTTCGCCATCGTGATCCCGACGGTGTGGCGCGCCTGGCCGGTGCTGATGCTGATCTTCCTGGCGGCGCTGCAGGCGGTGCCCGAGGAACTGTACGAAGCGGCGCGCCTGGACGGCGCCAACGCCTGGCAGCGCTTCATCAACATCACGCTGCCCGCGCTCAAGCCGGTGATCGTGATCCAGGTGATGTTCCAGATCATCGACAACATCTACTCGTACAACATCGTCGCGATGATGTTCGGCAAGGGCGCCGGCTATCCGGGCGAATGGGGCGACCTGCTGATGCCGCTGCTCACGCGCCAGAGCTTCAGCTACTGGCGCTTCGGCGAGGGCGCGGCGGTGTCGTTCGTGATGATGGCCGTGATGCTGGTCTTCGTGGCGCTGTGGATGCGCACCTTCCGTCGGAGCATGACCGATGAAGCGTAGGACGAATCAACGGCTGCTCAACCTGCTCGTGTGGGCCATCGTCGCCCTCACGCTGTCGCCGGTGGCATTCATGGTCTACGCCTCGTTGTCGGACTACAACGACGTGGTCACCGGCAACCTCGTCACCGCCAGCTTCACACCGCACTGGTCCAACTACCGCGAGATGTGGGTCAACGTCGACTTCCTCGCGTTCCTGCGCAACAGCCTGGTCATCTGCGGCTTCACGACGCTGTTCGCCACCATCCTCGCTGCGCTGGCCGCCTATTCG
>JBJMWF010000414.1:0-13173 GCA_045810265.1 Vitreoscilla sp.
AGCGACAGGACGCCGGCCTGCGCCGCGCCCTCGCCCGCGCCCACGGACAACTCGAGGAGCGCCGCAATGTCGATCGCGCCAAGGGCGTGCTGATGAGCGCGCGCGGCCTGGGCGAGAGCGAGGCCTTCGGCCTGCTGCGCGGTGCGGCGATGAACGTGAACCTGCGCCTGGGCGAGGTGTCGCGCTCGGTCATCGAGGCGGCGCAGTGGGCGGACGCGATGAACCGCGCGGGGCAGCTGCGCATGCTGTCCCAGCGCCTGGTGCGTGTCGTCGCCCAGCGCCTGCTCAAGCTGGACACGCGCGCGGCGGCCGAGGTCGGCGCGCAATCGACGCAACGCGTGCGCGACAACCTGGCGATGCTGGCTCGCCAGTGCGCCGGCACGCCGGCGGAGGCGTCATTCAATGAGGCGACCCGCTGCTGGGAGGCGCTCGTCGCCGCCCTCGAACCTGCGCGTCTGGACGCCGACGCCCTGCTCCGCATCGACGCCCTGGCTGGCGGCCTGCTGGAGACCGCGGAACAGCTGACGCAAGCCCTGCAGGAAGCTTCAGGGCGGCGCGCGCTGCATATCGTCAACGTTTGCGGACGCCAGCGCATGCGCGCGCAGCGCATCGCCAAGCTGAGCCTGGTCTGGACGCTCCTGCCCACGCGCGAGCCCGCCGCGGCGTCGGCCGCCAGGATCGCCGCGCTGCTGGACGAATTCGAGGCCGCGCAGCGCGAACTGGAGCAGACGCCGCTGCGCTCGCCCGACATCCGCCAGGCCCTGGCCGCGATCGGCGACGAGTGGCTGAGACTGCTGGGCGGACTACGCGCCGCGGAGACGGCCGACGGACGCCGCGCGCTCGTGCATGCGAGCGAAACCATGCTGGAGCGGCTCGATACATTGACCGCCGCCTACGAGCACAGCCTGCAGGTCATCCTCGGTTGAAGGGGAGCGAAGCTCAGGTCGTCCGGTCGCGACCTGGCCTTTGCATCGCCGCGGCCACGCGATGGCGCGCCTCGTCGGACAGCAGCCGGTTGGCCATCGGCAGCAGTTCGTCATCCTCGCGCCGGAACACGCGCTCGCCCTGCGCGATCAGTGCCGCCACGTCGTCCGCGCCCACGTTCGCGGGCCGGCCTTCGGCGAGGGCGGCGAAAGCCGGCCGCAGGCGTCCCCACGCCGAAGCGAGCGCCCGATGGCCCTCGGTCAGGCCGGCGATCATCTCGCGCAGGCAGACCGGATCCGACCCGGCCATCGATTCGATCAACTCGGGAAAGAGCACGCCCTGTTCGACCTCGTGATGGAGCCGAATGGACTGGTCGACAGCGCAAATCACGGCTTGCCCGGCCCGGCGCGCCACCGCATCGACGGGCGCCTCGGGCGCGCGCGTCGCAAGCTCTCGCATCGTCTCGAACTGCTGCCGCGCCCGCCGATGCGAGGCCACCAGCACGTCCAGCGGAGGGTCGAGAGGGTCGGCGACAGCCATCGGGCGACTATGCCACTGGCTGCAGCTCGGCGGAGGCCGCGGGGCGCTCCAGGCCCGCCCTGAAGAGCGCCGCCACCATGTCCGACTGCGTGACCATCCCGACCAGGGTGCGATCACCGTCGACGACCGGCAGATGGTGGCGTCCGCCATCGGAAAAGGCGGACATCAGGTCGACCAGTTCCTGCTGCGGGTTGGCCGTGAGCACGTCCTTGGTCATGATGTCGCCGACCAGCCAGGACGCGTTGCCGGCCGCGCCCGGAACGAGGTCGTGGCCCAGGAAGAAGTCGTGCAGCGTCACGATGCCCAGCACGTGGCGGCCCGGGTCGACGACAGGCAGCGCCTTGATCGCGTGCTCGATGAGCAGTTGCCAGGCCTCGCGGGCCGGCGTCGACGGCAGCACCGAGACGACGTCGCGCGACATCACGTCCGCGCAACGCAGGCTGCCGAAACGGCGCTTCCAGGCCCGGTGTTCGGCTTCCATGAACAGTTCCTCCAGGTCGTCGGGGCTGACGTCCAGCAGTTCGCCGCGCGCGCGCAAGGCGTCGTCCAGGTCCCTGGCCGCCAGGCCTACGCGCGCACCCGGCGGCTCATCGCGCGTGTGGTGCACGTTCACGTGCGGCACCGCATGGTGCGGATAGCGGCGCCTCGCGGCGACGTTGAACACCAGCGCGGCCAGCAGCAGCAGCAGCGAGTCGACCGCCACGGGCCAGAGCACGAAGCGGTAGCCCAGCGCCTTGATTGCCGGGCCGCCGAGCACCGCCGTCAGGGCCACGGCCCCGCTGGGCGGATGCAGGCAGCGCAGCGCGAACATCGCACCGATGGCCAGCGCCGCCGCGAGGCTGGCGGCGAGCGCCGGGTCGTCGATGCGGGCGGCGCAGGTCACGCCGATCAGCGCCGACACGAGGTTGCCGCCGATGATGGACCAGGGCTGCGCCAGCGGGCTGGCGGGCACCGCGAACAGCAGCACGGCCGAGGCGCCCATGGGCGCGATGAACCACGGGTTGAAGCCGTGCAGCATGCGCTGGCTCGTCCACGCGGCGCAGAAAACGCCCAGCAGTGCGCCCAGGCAGCCGAGGAAGATCTCCTTTCTCGACACGGTGACCGGCGGCGGCAGGAAGCTGCCGAGCCAGCGGCGGACGCCTTGTGCGTCCATCTCAGCGCTCCTCGCGGCCGTCTGCGGCTCCGCCCGTCAGCGCGCGAAAGCGTGTCCTGGCGGCGTCCAATGGCAGTGCGAAGAAGCGCTCGGAGACATCCTCCTCGTCGCCGACCGCCAGCGAGGGCTTGACCAGGTCGCTGCGCGAGACCAGTCCGACCAGCCGGCGTGACTGCGGGTCGCTGACCACGGGCAGGCGCTCCAGGCCATGGACGGCGAGCCGGGTCGCGATGATGCGGCAGCTCTCGTCCGGCAGCGCCATCGCCGGCACGTTCGCGCCGAACAGGTCGGCGACGCGCACGACGCCCGGGCGGCGCAGGCCCTCGGCAAGCGTCTGGCGATCGACCATGCCGATGAAGCGCGAACCGGCCAGCACCGGAAATGCGCGATGGGTCTGGGTCGTGCCGAAGTGGCTCGCCAGCGCATCGGCAATGGCAGAGTCGCCGTCGATGGTGACGATGTCGCGCGACATGACCTCGGAGACCATGTGCCGTTCGAGCGGGTCGATGCCGTACTCGCGGTAGATGTGGTGGCCGCGGCGCGAGATCTTCTCGGTCAGGATCGAGCGCGGCATCGTCACGACGGTGAAGCCATAGGCGACCGCCGAGGCGATCATCAACGGCAGCAAGGCGTCGATGTCCTGCGTGAGCTCGAGCGCGAAGATGACCGACATGATGGGGGCCCGCATCATCCCGCCCAGCGTCGCGGCCATGAACACCAGCGGCCACAGCGCGGGCTGGTGGCCCGGCATCAGCGGCCCGGCCAGCACGCCGAGTGCGGCCCCCATCATGAGCAGCGGCGCCAGCACGCCGCCGGAGGTGCCCGACCCGAGCGCGACCACCCACATCACGGCCTTGCAGACGATCAAGCCGAGCACGACATCGACGGCCAGCCGGTTGGCCAGCAGGTCCGAGATGACGTCGTAGCCCACGCCCAGTGCGCGTGGCTCGAGCCAGCCGCCGATGCCCACCACGAGGCCGCCCAGCGCGGGCCACCACATCCAGTGCAGCGGCAGGCGGCCGAACAGGTCCTCGACCTTGTACAGCGAGGTCGACACGGTCCACGCCAAGGCGCCGGCGACCAGCCCGGCGGCGACGCTGGATCCCAGCGTCGCCAGGTCGGGTGTCGCCGTATGCAAGGGAAACAGCGGGCCGCCATCCAGCACCAGGGGCCGCACGGCCGCGGCCACGCAGCAGGCGATGGCCACCGGCAGCAGGCTGCGCGGGCGCAATTCGAACAGCAGCAGCTCGACCGCCAGCATCACCGCGGCCACCGGCGTGCCGAACACGGCCGTCATCCCGGCGACGGCGCCGGCAACCAGCAGGGTCTTGCGCTCCGCGCCCGTGATGTGGAAGAACTGCCCGATCAACGAGCCGACCGCGCCGCCCGTCATGATGATCGGCCCCTCGGCACCGAACGGGCCGCCGCTGCCGATCGCGATGCCCGACGAGACCGGCTTGAGGATCGCGACCTTGGGCGACATCCGGCTCTTGTTGAACAGGATCGCCTCGATGGCCTCGGGAATCCCGTGCCCGCGGATCTTCTCCGAGCCGTAGCGCGCCATCAGGCCGATGACCAGGCCGCCGATCACCGGCACGGCGATCACGGCCAGGCCCAGCGTGTTGGTCGCCGGCGAGACGTTGCGATCCGACAGTTGCTGGAAGAAGAACAGGTTGGTGAACAGCCGGATCAGGTGCAACAGCAGCCAGGCGGCCAGCACGCCCAGGCCACCCACCACCGCGGCGATCGCGACGACGCGAGGCAGCCGCTCGGCGGAGGCAAAGTCGCGCCGTTCATCGTGCGCGCGCTGCGGATCGCGTGCAGGGCCGGCTGCGTCGCTCATGGGCGTGTTCATTGGTTGATGTTGGGAATGGCGAACACGCTGCCCAGCGTCAGCAGTTCGGTTCGATGCAGTTCGGCCAGATGGCGGAGCACGCGTTCGCCTTCGGGCAGCAGGTGGATCTCGACCCGCCGCTTGTCGACGTCGCTCTGGCGCCGCTCGACGAAACCGTGCTCCTCGGCCCGCGTCACCAGAGCGACCACGCCGTGCGGCTTGGCCTGAAGCCGCTGCGCGAGCTCGCCCACCGTCGCGAAGACCCGGCCCGGAAAGCCCTTGATGTGCAGCAACAGCAGGTACTGCAGCGGCGTGATGCCGAAGCTCTGGACGACGTCTTCGGAGAAGCGTTCGAATCGCCGGATCTGGAATCGGAATTCCGACAAGGCTTCGAATTCGGTCTTGGTCAGCGGCTTGCGCCCGGGCTTCATCAGTGGGGAGACGGCGAGTCGGGAGCCCGCAAATATATCACGACGTGATGTAACTGGATGAGCCGACGGCTACGGCCGCGGCTTGTCGTCGACGTCGCCGCGACCGGGCGCCAGGCCCACGCGCTCGCGCGTGGCCGCCAGCATCGTGTCGAAGACGATGCGCTGCGTCTCGGGCACCCTGGCCAGCACGACGTCGCGGTAGTCGTCGTGCGCGCAGTCTCCCGTGCTGACGCAATGCAGCGAAGCCTCGAAGCCTCGACGGCAGTCGCCCACCAGCTCGCAGGCGACGATCTCGGCGCTCCACTGGCGCAGCTCGCGGTCGGCGCCGTCGTCGCCGCTGGAGTTGCCCAGGTCAAGAGTGCCGGCGTTGTGGCGCAGTGCCTCGGCGGCGGCCCGGCGATCGCCCGTCTTCAGCGCCGCGTCGATGTCGGCATTGGCCGTGCTGCGGGCCGCCGGCCCGACGAGGCCGTGGCCCTCGGGCGGCGGCAGGACGTCGGGGACGCCGCGCTGCTCCGTCGCCAGCCTGTAAACGGCCTGCGCATCCGGATAGGTCTCGAGCACGCCGCTGCAGCGCTTGCCGACGTCCTCGACCAGCGCCGCGGCACGGTCGTGGAACGCGTCATCGCCGGTGTGCGCGGAGGCCACGGCCTGGTGCCCGTTCAGGTCGTTGCAACGCCTCCAGGCGAGCAGCGCGTAGAACCTGCCGCCTCCCTGCGGATGGCCCAGCGCGCGCTGGATGAAGTCGAGGTAGTGGCCCGCGTCTTCGAATTCGCGGCGCAGGGTGGCCGAGCCCGCCTTTGGTCCGGTGGTCGGCTGCACCGATGGCGCCGGGCTGGCGTCAGTGCCTGGCGTCGCGGCCACCGCCGCCGGCGGCTTCAGGTGATGCACGCGCCGCGACAGGTTCACCAGCGCGACGCCGCCCAGGATCACCAGCACGAGGCCGGCGGTCGAGAGCTTGTGGTCGCGGATCCAGAAAAGGAGTTGCTTCACGAACGTGATCCGGTCTCGCGCACCTCGCGCGGCGTGGCGCCGAACCAGCGCCGCACCGTGCGGCTGAAGTTGGAGGTGTCGACGTAGCCCAGGCGCGCGGCGATCTCCTCCACGGGCTCAGCCGTGTGCACCAGCATCCACAGCGCGCGCCGCTTGCGCGCGGCGTCGAGCAGTTGCTGGAAGGTCGCGCCATCCTCGTGAAGCCGACGGATCAGCGTGCGCGGCGAGATGCCGCAGCGCGCGGCGACGTCGGCCATGCGCGGATAGACGCCGTCCTCAACGCTGGCCAGCAGCCCGGCCACGCGCTGCGCCATGCTCGCGCCAGCGACCTCCGCCAGCGCCTCCTCGCATTCGCGGCAGGCACTCGCATGGGCCTTGGCGTCGGCGCCGATGCAGGGCAATTGCAGGTCGCGCCGCGTGACGTGGAAGGCAAAGGCCGGCCGGTCGAAGTGCAGGTCGGCGACCCCGAAGCGCTGGTACTGCTCGCGCCAGGCCGGCGTGGGCAGCGGCAGCTCGATGCGCAGGTCGCCGGGGATCTGGCCGACGGCCGTCTCGATCATGCGCAGGATCGCGGACAGCACGGTGTCGATGACGAAGCCGCGCACGGCGCCGAGGTCGGTGCGCTCGGCCGCCTGCATCGTCATGCCCTTGGGGGTATCGATGCAGGTCCAGGCCATGGCGTCGTTGCGCGTCGTGCCATAGCGCGCCAGCGTCGTGAGCGCGTCGCGCAGGTCGCGGCTGGTGACGACCGCGTAGCCCAGCGCGCCATGCGCCGACACCGGCGCGCCGCCCCCCAGGTCCAGCCCGAGCCACGGGCGGCGCGTGGCCGTCATCGCGCCCTCGGCCAGGCGCACGATGGTGTCGCGGCCGAGGCGCTTGTCGTCCGTCACCAGGGTGGCCCAGTCGAGGCCGGCCGCGGCCAGCACGCGGTCGCCGTCGACGTCGGCGTGCTGCAGCAACATGCGCAGCAGGCGGGCATAGATCGGCGGCACGAGCGAGCCGGGCTGCGGCAAGGGCTGATGGGCGATATCGGGGCGGGGCATGTTCCGGGACGGTGCGGGAGACTCAGTGTCTTCCCTCGATCGGGGCGATTTGCGGCCCCGTTGTCACTTTATGACGATTTCTTGGCAGCTCCATCGGTGTCTGCCCCCAAGCGCGCCGCCCACACTCGACGCCACCATGAGTCTGGCCCCTTCGCCGCATCCCGTTGCCTATGTCGACCACAAGCGTCACGCCTGGGTGCTGTCGCTGCTGGTGCCCGCACTGGTCGGCCTGGGGCCGCTGCTGTATCGGGCCTGGCCGATCACGCCGATGTTGTGGCTACCGGTGATCTTCGTCTACGGCGTCGCCCCCGTGCTCGACATGGCGCTGGGCGCCGACACCAGCAATCCGCCCGAGGACGCGGTGCCGCAGCTGGAGGCCGATCCGTTCTATCGCCGCGTCACCTTCGCGCTGGTACCGCTGCTGTGGGCCGCGTTCATCTATGGCGCCTGGTTCTGCATGCGCACGCCGCTGAGCTGGTCCGGGCAACTGGCCATCGTGCTGACGACGGGCATGGTCGGCGGCTTCTGCATCAATCTCGGCCACGAGCTGGGCCACAAGAAGTCGCGCCTGGAGCGCTGGCTCGCCAAGATCGTGCTGGCCCCGACCTTCTACGGCCACTTCACGATCGAGCACAACCGCGGCCACCACCGCGACGTCGCCACCGCGGCCGACCCGGCGTCCTCGCGCATGGGCGAAGGCATCTGGCGCTTCGCGCTGCGCGAGATGCCCGGCGCATTCGGGCGCGCCTGGCGGCTCGAACGCGCCCGCATGCGCGCGGACGGGCTGCCGTTCTGGTCGCTGCACAACGAGCTGCTGCAGCCGGCGCTGATCACGGTCGCCCTGTGGACGACGCTGGCCGCGTGGCTGGGCCTGCAGGTACTGGTCTTCCTGCTGCTGGCTTCGCTGTGGGCCAACTTCCAGCTGACCACCGCCAACTACATCGAGCACTATGGGCTGCTGCGACGGATCGGCCCGGACGGCCGGCTCGAGCGCACCGAGCCGCGCCACTCGTGGAACAGCAACCACGTGTTCTCGAACTGGGCCGTGTTCCATCTGCAGCGCCATTCCGACCATCACGCACATCCGATGCGGCGCTATCAGTCGCTGCGCCACTTCGACGACGTGCCGCAGTTGCCCAACGGCTACTTCGGCATGTTCACGGTCGCCTACTTTCCGCCGCTGTGGTTTGCTCTGATGGACGCACGGCTGGTCGCGGCGGTCCACTCGGACGCCTCGCGCATCAATTTCCATCCCCGGCGGCGTGACGCACTGATGCGCCGGCATGGCCTGGTCGATGCTCCCGCCGCGACGGCCTGACCGGCGCGCATGATTTTTCGAAGAGGTATTCCTTGGCTGACCACAACAATGAGACAAGCATGAATTTCGACTACATCGTGGTGGGGGGCGGCTCGGGTGGCTGCGTGCTAGCGGCGCGGCTGAGCGAGGATCCATCGGTGACGGTGGCGATGATCGAGGCTGGCCCGGCCGACAAGAGCATCCTGATCCATGTGCCCGCCGGCCTGGCGCTGCTGGCGCAGACCCGCACCGCCAACTGGAACTTCGACAGCGTGCCGCAGAAGGGCCTGAACGGCCGCATCGGCTGGCAGCCGCGCGGCAAGGTGCTGGGCGGCTCGAGCTCGGTCAACGCGATGATCTACATCCGCGGCCACCGGGCCGACTATGACCACTGGGCGGCCGAAGGCAACGAAGGCTGGTCCTACGACGAGGTGCTGCCCTACTTCCGCCGCGCCGAACACAACGAGCGCCTGCACGACCAGTTCCACGGCAATGACGGCCCGCTCAACGTGATGGACCTGCGCAGCCCCAACCGGCACGTGCAGGACTTCATCGAGGCCGGCCGCCAGGCCGGCTACCGCATCACCGACGACTTCAACGGCGTCGACCAGGAAGGCATCGGCCCCTACCAGGTCACGCACAAGAACGGCGAGCGCCACAGCGTGGCCAAGGCCTACCTCACGCCCAACCTGGGCCGCAAGAACCTCACCGTGTTCACCGAGGCCCACACCACGCGCGTGCTGTTCGAAGGCCGGCGCGCGGTCGGCGTCGAGTTCCGGCGCGCCGGCCGCCTGGAGCAGATCCGCGCCAGGCACGAAGTGCTGATGGCCGCCGGCGCGCTGCAGACGCCGCAGATCCTGATGCTGTCGGGCGTCGGCCCGGCCATGGAGTTGACGAAGCTGGGCATCGGCGTCGTCCACGACCTGCCCGGCGTCGGCCAGAACCTGCACGACCACCTCGACGCCGTGCAGGTGATCGTCGCACCGCAGCTCAAGGAAACCTTCGGCGTCAGCGCCGGCGGGATCGCGCGCGTGCTCAAGGCGATCCCCGAGTGGCGCAAGCATCGCCGCGGCATCCTGACCACCAACTTCGCCGAGGCCGGCGGCTTCATCAAGAGCCAGGCCAGCGAGGCGATCCCCGACCTGCAACTGCATTTCGTCATCGCCAAGCTGGTCGACCACGGCCGCAAGACGGTGCTGGGGCACGGCCTCTCGGGCCACGTCTGCGTGCTGCGTCCGCAAAGCCGCGGCAGCGTCACGTTGGCCAGCGCCGACCCGATGGCCGCGCCGCGAATCGACCCCAACTTCCTGTCGCACCCCGACGACATCCAGCGCATGGTGCGCGGCTTCCGCCTGATGCGCGAACTGTTCAACCAGCCCGCGCTGGCGCGCCTGGGCGGCAAGGAGCACCCGCGCTCGGCCAACGCGACGACCGATGCCCAGATCGAACAGTTCATCCGCAGCTACGCCGACACCATCTACCACCCGGTGGGCACCTGTCGCATGGGCCCGGGCGCGATGGACGTGGTCGGCGCCGACCTGCGCATCCACGGCCTGGAAGGCATCCGCGTGGTCGACGCCTCGATGATGCCGCGCATCATCGGCGGCAACACCAATGCGCCAACCGTCATGGTGGCCGAGAAGGCCTCGGACATGATCAAGGCGGCGCGGCTGGCGGGCGCCGATGCGACGCTGCAGACGGTGCGGGGGCTCGCGCAGACCGACGCCGGGGTGGCCAATCTGGCAGCCTGAGGCTTGCGGGCCTCACGAAATCCCGTGGTCCCGCCGTAGCTGCCTTTCGAGCTGCTTGATCAGCTTCGGCCCGCCCTGCACCAGCTGGACCGCTTCCTGCCTCCTGGTCGCCGGATAGTGCGCCTGCGTCCAGCCGCTCATCGCGACGATGACCGGCAGCAGGCCCAGCCCCTTCTCCGTCAGGCTGTAGATCGCCTTCTGGGCGTGCGTGGGATCGTCGCGCCTGATGAGGATGCCGCCCTCGACGAGCGAAGCGAGCCGGTCCGCCAGGATGTTGCTGGAGATCCCTTCCTCGGACTGCAGGAACTCCCGGAAGTGGCGCTTGCCGGCGAACATCAGGTCGCGCACGACGAGCAGCGTCCACCGGTCTCCGACGATCTCGAGGGCCGTGCTGATGGGACAGGTCGATCGCTTTTCGGCTCGCATGATCTCGATTCTATTCCAGTTGCATATTGCAAGCATTGCTGGCAGGATGACTGCTCCTGAATCGCAACCAGTGGAGGATCGAGCGATGACCTATCAGCGCTATCACGGCAGCTGCCACTGCCAGGGAGTCCGGTACCAGGCCAGCTTCGACCTGGCCGCGGGAAGCAACCGATGCAACTGCTCGCTGTGCAGCAAGGCGCGCGCGTGGTTCCTGTTCGTTCGCGGCGAGGACTTCCAGCTGCTCGCCGGGGAAGAGCTCCTCGGCACCTACGAATGGGTTCCCTCTGGCCGGAGCGAGCCCGGGCTGACCTACCGGTTCTGCTCGCGCTGCGGAATCCGCCTGTTTGCAACCGGAGAGCTCGCGCAGCTGGGCGGCCGCTTCTACGCCATCCACGTGCCGACGCTGGACGACGTCGATCGCGAGGAGCTGGCAGCCGCGCCCCTGCACTACATCGACAACGCGCATGACCGGCCGGACCGGGCGCCGGCGGATACCCGGCTGATGTGAGGGCGCCCGCTGGCGCCTTCGCAACTCGCCTAGTTCGCCTGGCTGCCGAGGCTGACCGCCTGCTGCTGCACATGATCGATGAAGGCCCGCAGCTTGGGCAGTACTTGCCGGCGGCCCGAGTGGTAGAGAAAGACGCCAGGCGAGGCGAACGCGCACTCGCTCAGGACTTCCTCCAGCCGCCGCTCGTGGAGCTCGGAGGCGGCGATCGGTCGCGGCAGTTGGGCCAGTCCCACGCCCGCGAGCGCCGCGCCCAGCATGGTGGGGAAATCGTTGACGACCAGGGGCCCGTTCACGACGACCTCGACCAGTCGGCCGCCCTGCTCGAGGCGCCACGGCGGACCGCGCCGCTGGCTCGCCGCATGCGGATGCATGAGTGCCGCCCAAGGTCGTCGGGCACGGCCGGTCGGCCGCAGCGATGCAGGTAGGCGGGACTGGCGACGATCGCATGGCGGAACGCCGGCGTCAGTCGCACGGCGACCATGTCGGCGGCGATGAATTCGCCCATCCGGATTCCCGCATCGAACCCGTCCCTGGCCAGGTCGACCAGCTCTTCGCTCGCAACGACCTCGACCACCACCTCGGGACATGCCTGCGCGAACGACGCCAGCACGGGTTGCAGCAGCAGGGGCACGACCGCCCGCGGCACCGCGAGGCGCAGCAGCCCCGACGGCCGCTGCGCCAGTCCGCGCGCCGCGTCGCCGGCGGCGACGATCTCGTCGAACGCCGGCCGCGCCCGTTCGAGGAAGCGCTCGCCCGCCTCGGTCAGGCCCACGCTGCGCGTCGTGCGCGTGAACAGCGCGATTCCCAGCCGCGCCTCCAGGCCGCGGATGATCTGGCTGACGGCCGACGGCGTGATCCCGAGGTCGTCGGCCGCCTGGCGGAAGCTGCGGCGGGCCGCAACCCGCAGGAAGGCTTCGACGCCGTCCAGGGCGCCGCGCTCGATTGCGTAGGGCTGCTTCATGGTTCATCAAGATTACGCAGGCTTATCACTCGACGCAAGCCAGCCTACCCTTTGCCCAAAGGAGTTCGCACCATGTCGCAGACCGCCATGTTCCAGATCCATCTCGTGCTCGGCTACGTCGCCTGGCTGCTGTGCTTTTGCACCTACCTGTGGCCGAGGCTCGAGCAGATGGCGCCGGCCGAAGCGCAGCGCGCCATCGCCACCTTGCATGGCTTCCGGTTCTTCGGACTGGTCTTCATGCTGCCGGGCGTCGTCGGCCCGCACCTGCCGAGCGCCTTCTCGACGTTCGCGGCCTACGGCGATTTCGCGACCGGCGTCCTGGCCCTGCTGGCGCTGCTGACCTTCAGGATCCCGCGCGCGTTCTGGCTGTTCGTGGCCGCGTTCAATCTCGTCGGCGTCACCGATCTCGTGATGAACTATGCCCACGCCATCCAGACCGGGGTACCGGAAGCGCCGGGGGAACTGGGCGCGGCCTACGCGATTCCGATCCTCTATGTGCCCTTGCTGATGATCACGCACATCGCGGCATTGCGCCTGGCGATGCGATCGATTGGCGAACGCCGCACCAAGACGTCCCTGCACGCATCGTGATGTCAGATCGCGCGCAACTGCACGCCGCTCGCGCGCAGCGCCCGCGTCACGCGCGCGGGCGTCCCGCGCGCGACCACCAGCAGGCTCGCCTGCGCGAGCGGCGCGACGACGAACGGCGACGCCGTCATCAGCTTCTCGGGCGAGGCCAGCACCACCGTCTCGGCCGCGCGCTCATGCAGCGCGCGCTTGACGGCGGCCTCCTCGGCATCGCCGGTGCTCAGGCCGGCGTCGGGGTGGATGCCGGTCACGCCCAGGAAGAACAGGTCGGCGCGCAGGCGTGACGTGGCCTCGATCACCGCGGCGCCCACGTTGACCATGGAGTGGCGGAACAGCCGGCCGCCCAGCATCAGGATCTCGATGCCGGCGTGCGCGGCGAGTTCGACCGCCACCGTGGGGCTGTGCGTGACGATGGTGGCGCGCAGGCCGGGCGCGAGGTGGCGCGCCACCTGCAGCGCGGTCGTCCCGCCGTCGAGGATCACGACTTGCCCTGGCTGGATCAGCGAGGCGCCGAAGCGGCCGAGCGCCACCTTGTCGGCTGTGGACACCTGCTCGCGCACTGCCAGGTCCCCCATCGCGGCCGACACCGGCAGCGCACCGCCGTGCACGCGCTGCAGCAGGCCCTCGGCCGCCAGCTCGCGCAGGTCGCGGCGGACGGTGTCCTCGGAGATGCCGAGCTCGTGCGCCAGTGCCTTGGCGACGAGTTGGCCTTCCGCGGCCAGGCGGG
>JBJMWF010000415.1:0-10657 GCA_045810265.1 Vitreoscilla sp.
GCGGTGGAGAGCACGCCGCGCACGCAGGCGCAGGGCGCGGTCGCATCGACGACCGTGTTCGACTCGCTGCAGCATGACGCCGACGCCGAAGTGGCGCGCATCGTGGCGGCCAACGGCGGTGGCCGCATGAAGGTGCAGGCCAACGCCGCGTCGCAGGCCGCCTCGGCACCGACGGCAGCCGCCTCCGGGGGCGCGCTGAAGGTCGCTTCGGCCGGCGGCGCGCGTCATCGCCACCACAAGCAATCGTGAGTCACGCCGGGCCGCCGGGAGCGGCCCGCACCGCAGTCCGCAGGACGGAGGTTTATCCATGAATTCCCCCGCACCCGCGGCGCGCGCGCCGCTCAAGGGTGGCGCGCTCGTGATGGGCACCTTGTCGCTGTCGCTGGCGACCTTCATGAACGTGCTCGACTCGTCGATCGCCAACGTGTCCTTGCCGTCGATCTCCGGCGACCTGGGCGTCAGCATCTCGCAGGGCACCTGGGTCATCACCAGCTTCGGCGTCGCCAACGCGATCTCGGTGCCGCTGACCGGCTGGCTCACGCAGCGCTTCGGCGCGGTGCGGCTGTTCACGCTGAGTGTGGTTCTGTTCGTCATCGCCTCGATCCTGTGCGGCCTGGCGCCGTCCATCGAGCTGCTGATCGGCTTTCGGGTGCTGCAGGGCTTCGTGGCCGGGCCCATGATCCCGCTGTCGCAGACGCTGCTGCTGTCCACCTATCCACCGCAGAAGGCCGGCACGGCGCTCGCGCTGTGGGGCGTGACCACGCTGGTCGCGCCGGTGGCCGGACCCTTGCTGGGCGGCTACATCACCGACAACTGGACCTGGCCCTGGATCTTCTACATCAACATCCCGGTGGGCATCTTCGCCGCGGGCGTGACCTGGAGCATCTACAACAAGCGCGAGACGCCCATCGTCAAGCGACCGATCGACGGCGTCGGCCTGGCCATGCTGGTGCTGTGGGTCGGCTCGCTGCAGATCATGCTGGACAAGGGCAAGGAGCTGGACTGGTTCAACTCCAGCACCATCGTCACGCTGGCCATCATCGTGGTCGTCGCGCTGGCGGTGTTCATCGCGTGGGAGCTGACCGACGACCACCCGGTGGTGGACATCCGGCTGTTCGCGCGGCGCAACTTCCTGTTCGGCGCCGCCACGCTGGCGATCGCCTACGGCTTGTTCTTCGGCAACGTCGTGCTGCTGCCGCTGTGGCTGCAGCAATACATGGGCTATACGGCGACCGACGCCGGCATGGCGCTGGCCCCGGTGGGGGTGCTGGCCATCCTGCTGACGCCGGTGGTGGGGCGCAACGTCGCCAAGTGGGATCCGCGCTGGATGGCCACGGGGGCGTTCATCCTGTTCTCGCTGGTGCTGTGGATGCGTTCGAACTTCACGTCCGACACCGACTTCTTCAGCATCCTGCTGCCCACGCTGATCCAGGGCGGCGCGATGGCGTTCTTCTTCATCCCGCTGACCACGCTGACGCTGGCCGGGCTGCCGCCGGAACGCATCCCCGCGGCCGCGGGCCTGTCGAACTTCGTGCGCATCACGCTGGGCGCGATGGGCACGTCGATCGCGACCACGCTGTGGGACAACCGCGCCACGCTGCATCATGCGCGGCTGGTCGAGCAGATGGGCCTGAACGGCACGGCGCTGAACGGCGCGACCACCGCGCTGAACCAGGCCGGCGTCGCGGGCAACGGCGCCTACGCCAGCATCAACCGGCTGGTGGACGTGCAGGCCTTCACGTGGGCCGCCGACGACATCTTCATCGGCTCGGCCATCACCTTCCTGTTCCTGATCGTCACGATCTGGTTCACGCGCAGGCCGCCGAAGATCGCGGCCGGGGGCGGGCCGTCGGTGGACGCCGGCGGCGCGCACTGAGCGACATCCGCCAACGACAAGGGCCGCGAACTGCGGCCCTTTCTACATGGCCAAGTGGCGCTCAGATCCAGACGTCGTTGCGCGACCGGCGGTCGGAATCGACGGCGCCGGTGTTGACCACGCCGCGGGGCTCGACCAGCATCATCTTGACCTCGTGCTCCGCATACGGCTTGTGCTCGACGCCGCGCGGCACCACGAACATCTCGCCGGCACGGACGGTGACCGCGCCGTCGCGCATGTCGATGCGCAGCTCGCCCTCCAGCACGATGAAGGTCTCGTCGGTGTCCGCATGGTCGTGCCACACGAAATCGCCCAGGATCTTGACGATCTTGAACTGGTAGTCGTTCATCTCGGCGACGACGCGCGCCTGCCAATGGTCGTGGATCAGCGCCAGCTTGGCGGCAAGGTTGATGCTCTGGTGGACGCGTGGGGGCGAGGCGGTATCGGTGGACATGGCTTCTCCGGTCAGGCCGGCGAAACCGTCTCCGCCGGCCGGTGCACCTCGAGTATCGCGCGTCCGTCGGCCGCCGCCTGCGCCAGCGTGGCTGGCAGCGTGGATGCTTCCAGCGCCAGAGTCGAATCCAACTGCTGGATGCACGTGGCGCAAGCGCGGCCCAGGTTCTTCGAGTGGTACATCGCCGCGTCGACCAGCGCGAAGGCGGTGTCGAACGCCAGGCCTGGCGACAGGCCCGGCAGCGGGAACACGGCGAAGCCGATCGAGGCGGAGATCGCGATCTCCTGGCCGTCGACCACCACCGGGCTCTCGACGAAGGCGGTCATCAGCCGACGTGCCAGCACGACGGCTTCGGCCACCGGCATCGTCTCGACCATCACCAGGAACTCCTCGCCGCCCCAGCGCACCACCAGGTCGCGTTCGCGCAGCACGGCTTCCAGGCGGCGCGCGATCGCGACCAGCACGCGGTCACCGGCCGCGTGTCCGTAGCGGTCGTTGATGGACTTGAAGTGGTCGGCGTCGATCAGGAACAGCGCGCCCTCGAACGGCGCGCCGGCCCTGGCCACGCGCGCCTTCAGGTGCGCCCGGTTGGCCAGGCTGGTGAGCGGATCGTGTTCGACCTGCTGCCGCAGCGCATCGTTGCGGCGCGCGAGCTGGCGGTTGCGCGTGCTCTGGCGGCGCGCGATGAATCCGACGGCCAGCGCCAGCAGGATGCAGGCGGCTGCCGCGCCGCCCCATTCGGCCGCGCGGCGTGCCTGCAGGCGGTCGTTCTCGTCCTTGATCAGCTTCTGCACGTCCTGCATGTCGCGGTCGTAGCGGGTGTCGCTGCGCGCCTGCAGCAGACGTTGCGCGCGCAGGTACAGCTCGAGCGCGCCCGCGCGGTCGCCCGCGCGGGCCAGCGCGGGGCCGAGCTCGCGCAGCACGCCGATGCGGGCGTTGGGGCCTGTCTCGCGGTCGTAGCGCGCCAGCACCTCGTGCAGCTTCACCTTGGCTTCGGCGACGCGGCCAAGCGCCAGCAGGGCCAGCGTCTGGTCGTGCAGCCGCTCGCGCTCCAGGCCGGGCTCCTTGTGCGTGGACAGGAAGGCCTGCGCGCGGTCCAGCGACGTCAGCGCCTCGGCGGGATGATCCAGGCGAAGCTCCTCGGCGCCGAGCGAGATCGCGTACTGCGTCGCCCGGCGATGCAGGCCGGCGGCCTCGCAGATCGCGATGGCTTCGCGATAGGCCGTCCGGGCGGCTTCGTACTGCTCGCGGCTGTCGAGGACGTCGCCCGTGAAGGACTTGACGTAGGCCTTCAGCGCCGGATCGTCCTCCTGGTCGGCAAGCGCCTGCGCCCGCGCGATCAGGCGCTCGGCCAGCTCGGCGTCCTTGTCGTCCTGTGCCAGCAAGGCGAGGATCGCCGTGGCCTTGGTCTGGAGCCTGCGGTTGCCCGACTGCACCGAGGCGTCCAGCGCCATGTGCAGGTAGATCGCGGCGGCCGCCGTGTTGCGCTCGCCCTGCGCCCCGTAGGCGGCGAACATCAGCGCGTGGAACCAGTTGTAGCGATCGCAGCGCGCCGCCAGCGCGGGGTCGCCGGCTTCGCAATAGGGCGCATAGGCGGCGACCGCCGCGCGCGCCTCGACATTGCCGTTCTCTTCCTGCATGCCGCCGAACTCCAGGTCGGCATTGACCAGATGGGCGTCCGCCTCCGCGATCGGCCCGGCCGTCGCTGCCAGCGCCCGCAGCTCGCGCGCGGCCGCGGCCGTCTCGATGGGCATGTAGTTGTCGGCGGCGACCAGGCCGAAGCCGACCAGCAGGGCGCGCGTGTTGTCGGGCGTGGCCGGTGTCGTGGCCTGCAAGGCCTGCAGGCCGGTCTTGGCGCCCTGCGGATCCTCGTAGCCCTGCGCGACCAGGCGATCGACGGCCTGGGCCAGCTCGGATGCCGACGCCACCGCGGCGGCCACCAACAGGCTCGCCCCGAGCAGCGCGCGCAGCGACGTCTTGCCGTCTTGAGCGAGGCGCAAGCTGCGGTGCGGGGAGGGTGGCCTGGGCATGGGGGTCGTCGTCGCCGTGATCATGGGGCCGGACACGGCCCCCAACCCGATTGCTTCGGCGGCCCCGCCGCCGTCTGGAGCCCCGCTCCGGTGCTTTCGCACGATCGTTCGGGTTTCGTGCGCCCGGCGTCCGGTGCATCGGCACGAATCGAGCGGCGCCAGGACGCGCGCGTCAGGCCTGGACTTGCAATCCCGGCGGGCCGTCCACCATGCGCCCGATTACCGCGGCTTCGCCGAATCCGCCTTCGCGCAAGCAGGCCAGCACCTCGTCAAGAGCCTGCGGGCTGCAGGACACGAGCAGGCCGCCCGAGGTCTGCGGGTCGGTGAGCAGGTCGCGTGCGAGCGGCGGCAGTGCCGTGCCCAGTTGCACCTGGGCGCCGTAGCCGGCCCAGTTGCGGCCCGAGGCACCCGTGATGAAGCCGTCGCGCGCCAACGCCTCCACGCCGTCGATCAGCGGCACCGCCTGCCAGTCGACCTGCGCCCGCAGGCCGGCGCCGCGCGCCATCTCCAGCGCATGGCCGGCCAGGCCGAAGCCGGTGACGTCGGTGATCGCATGCACGCCCTCCAGCTCGGCGAGCCGGGCGCCCGGCTTGTTCAGTCGCGTGGTGGTGGCGATCAGGCGGGCGTAGCCGGCGTCGTCGAGCCGGCCCTTCTTGAGCGCCGCCGACAGCACGCCCACGCCCAACGGCTTGCCGAGCACGAGCAGGTCACCCGCGCGCGCGTCGGCATTGCGGCGCACGCGTTCGGGATGCACGAGGCCCATCACGACCAGGCCGTAGATCGGCTCGACGGAGTCGATGGTGTGGCCGCCGGCGATCGGGATGCCGGCCTCGGCGCAGATGGCGTTGCCGCCGGCCAGCACGCGTCCGATCACCTCGACCGGCAACTGCGCGATCGGCATCGCGACGATGGCCAGCGCCATGATGGGCGTGCCGCCCATCGCGTAGACGTCGCTGATGGCGTTGGTGGCGGCGATGCGGCCGAAGTCGAACGGGTCGTCGACGATGGGCATGAAGAAGTCGGTGGTGGCGATCAGCGCCTGCTGGTCGTTGAGCTTCCACACGGCGGCGTCGTCGGCCGTCTCGATGCCCACCATCAGCTGCGGCGGCAGGAAGCCGGGCGCGCTGGCCTTGAGGATGTCGGACAGCACGCCGGGGGCGATCTTGCAGCCGCAGCCGCCGCCGTGCGAGAAGCTGGTGAGGCGGAGCGGGGCGGGCGTGGCAGCGGTCATGGCGGTGGAGGCGGGTTCAACGGGCAAAATGCGGGGTTGCCCGGCGGCGCATCGCCACCGGAACACCCATTCTCACCGGATCGCCATGAACCTGCCGCACGTTTCCCCGTCCTCGCGCCATCGCCGTTCGTTGCTGCAGTCGCTGGCTGCGCTGTCGCTGGCCGGCGCCTGGCTGCTGGGCGCCCCCGCCGCGCACGCCCAGGCCAACGTGCTGCGCGTCTCCGCGATTCCCGACGAGGCTCCCAGCGAGCTGCAACGCAAGTTCAAGCCGCTGGGCGAGTACCTGAAGGCCAAGACGGGCATGGACGTGCAGTTCACGCCGGTGAGCGACTACGCCGCCGTGGTCGAAGGCCTGGCCTCCAGGAAGATCGACCTGGCGTGGCTGGGCGGCTTCACCTTCGTGCAGGCCAGGCTGCGCAGCGAGGGCCAGGCCGTGCCCATCGTGCAACGCGCCGAGGACGAGAAGTTCACCAGCCGCTTCATCGTGCCGCTCGACAGCCCCATCAAGGCCGTGGCCGACCTCAAGGGCCACACCTTCGCCTTCGGCGCGCCGTCGTCGACCTCGGGCAGCCTGATGCCGCGCTACTTCCTGCAGCAGCAAGGCATCGTGCCCGAGCGCGACTTCAAGACCGTCGCGTTCTCCGGCGCGCATGACGCCACCGTCGCCTTCGTCGCATCGGGTCGCGCCGAGGCCGGCGTGCTCAACGCGTCGGTGATGGACAAGCTGGTCGAGCAGCAAAACCCGAACGCCGCCAAGGTGCGCGTGCTGGCCACCACGCCGCCGTTCTTCGACTACAACTGGACGGTGCGGCCCGGCCTGGATCCGGCGCTGACCAGGAAGCTGACCGACGCCTTCCTCGCGCTCGATCCGGCCAAGCCGGCCGACAAGGAGATCCTCGATCTGCAGCGGGCCTCCAAGTTCATCCCGACCAAGTCGTCGAACTACGACGGCATCGAGGCCGCCGGCAAGTCGGCTGGCCTGATCAAGTGACCGCGCACGGCGCCACTCGATGAGCCTGCGATTCGCCAAGGTCGGCCTCGTCCACCCGAATGGCCGGCGCGCGCTCGGCGGCATCGACCTGAGCGTCGCCGCGGGCGAGCGCGTCGCGCTGGTCGGGCCCTCGGGCGCCGGCAAGACGAGCTTGCTGCGCGTGGCCGCGGCGGCGCTGCGGCCGACCGAAGGCGGCGTGACGCTGCTCGAGGCCCAGCCGTGGACGCTGTCGGCCGGTGCGCTGAAGGCGCTGCGCGCGCGCATCGGCTTCGTGCACCAGGCGCCGCCGATCCCGCCGCGCTTGCGCGTGGTGACCGCGGTGCTCGCCGGCCGCCTCGGCCAGTGGCGCCTCGGCCGCGTGCTGGGCTCGTGGCTGCTACCGCACGACGCAGCGGGCGCGCGTGACGCGCTCGCGCGCGTGGGCCTGGGCGAGCGCCTGTTCGAGCGCTGCGACCAGTTGTCCGGCGGCCAGCTGCAACGCGTGGCGGTGGCGCGCACGCTGTACCAGCGGCCGGGCCTGCTGCTGGCCGACGAGCCGGTCTCCGCCCTCGACGCCACCACCGCCGAGATGGTGCTGCGCGAGCTGGTCGACTACAGCAGCGCGGCCGGGGCCACGCTGGTCGCCTCGCTGCACGCGGTGGAGCTGGCGCTGCGCTGGTTTCCGCGCATCGTCGGCGTGCGCGACGGTGCCGTGATGTTCGACTTGCCGTCGTCCGAGGTGACGCCCGAGCGGCTCGCGGCCCTGTATGCCGGCGATGCCGGTTCGTCGCCCGAGCGGCCCGTGGACGTGCCGCATGGCGCGACGCCGCCGCTGGCGTCGGCATGATCGGCACGTCGGCCGGTCGTCCGCAACTGCGCGATCCGCTGGCGCAGCGGCGCCTGGGCTGGGCGGTCACGGCGCTGGTGCTGCTGTGGCCGTTGACGCGGCTGGCGCAGTTCCATCCGTCGACCTTGCTGGATCCGGCCAACCTGCAGGTGATGTCCGCGTTCGTCGGGCATTTCCTGCCGCCGTCGACCGAGCGCGAGTTCCTGGGCTTCCTGCTCGCCGCGACCTTGCAGACGCTGGCGATGGCCACGGCCGGGATGGCGCTCGCCTTCGCGATCGCCGTGCCGCTGGCGTTCTGCGCCACGCGGTCGCTGTCGATCTCCGCCATCGGCCCGGCCGACGGGCGCTGGCGTGGCCGGGTGGTCCGCCAGGGCGTGCGCCTGGTCATGCTGGGACTGCGCGCGATCCCCGAGGTGGTGTGGGCGCTGATGTTCGTGCACGCGCTGGGCCTGGGGCCGGCCGCGGGCGTGCTGGCCCTCGCGATCACGTACGGCGGCATGCTGGCCAAGGTGTATTCCGAGATCCTCGAGTCCACCGATGCGCGGCCCGCGCAGGCCTTGCTGCAGGCCGGCAGTGGCCGCCTGGCCGCCCTGTGCTTCGGACTGCTGCCGCTGGCGGCGCAGGAGATCGTGTCGTACACGGTCTACCGCTGGGAATGCGCGGTGCGGGCGGCCGTGGTGATGGGCTTCGTGGGCGCCGGAGGCCTGGGTCAGCTGATGGACCAGTCGCTCAAGATGCTGGCCGGCGGCGAGGTCGGCAGCATCGCGCTGGTGTTCCTGGCGCTGGTGACGCTGGCCGACGGCATCAGTGTCGCGCTGCGGCGGGTGCTCTCATGACGCCAGGTCGCGGCCATCGCGTCGCCGGCATCGCCAGCATTGCCGCGATCCTGCTCGCCGTGGTCGCGAGCTTCGCTTACCTGGCCGTCGACCTGCGCGGGCTGGTCAGCGCGGAAGGGCGCCACGCGATGGCGCGCTATGCCGCGGAGTTCTTTCCACTCGAGGTGTCCGGGCCGTTCCTGAAGCAGGTGGGCCTGGCCGCGCTGCAGACGCTGGCCGTCTCTCTGCTGGGCACGCTGATCGCGATGGTGGCCGGCGGCTTGCTCGCGCTGCCGGCAGCAGGGCGCCTGGGCCGCATCGCCAAGGGGCTGGCGCGGCTGTGGCTGAACTTCCTGCGCAGCGTGCCGGAACTCGTGTGGGCGTCGCTGATGGTGCTGGCCGCCGGTCTCGGACCGTTCGCCGGCACGCTGGCGCTCGCTTTGCACACCACCGGCGTGCTCGGCCGCCTGTTCGCCGAGAGCCTGGAGAACGCGTCGCCCGTACCCGAGACGGCGCTGCGCGACCTCGGCGCCGGCCCGGTCGCGCGCTTCGTCTACGGCACGCTGCCGCTGATCGCCTCCCAGTGCCTGGGCTACACGCTCTACCGCTGGGAGATGAACATCCGCATGGCCACCATCCTCGGCTTCGTCGGGGCTGGCGGGCTGGGACAGATGCTGTACTTCCATCTGTCGCTGTTCCAGCAGGCGCAGGCCGCGACGGTGCTGGCGGCGATGACCATCCTGGTGCTGGCCGACGACGCGCTGAGCGGCTGGGCGCGCCGGGCGCTGAGCGCGCAATCGCATTGAACGCACAATGTCCGACATGAATCCCGCGAACGAATTGCCGCCGGTCGACACCTCGCCGCTCGCACCGCTGCCGCTCGAGCAATACGCGCTCATCATCGACGCGCGCTCGCCCCACGAGTATCTCGAGGATCACGTGCCCGGCGCGGTCAACCTGCCGGTGGTCGACGACGCGGAGTTCGCCGAGGTGGGCATCCAGCACAAGACCGACCCGCACGCCGCCTACCTGATCGGCGCCCAGCATTCGTTCCGCAACCTGGCCACGCACACGGCGTCGCTGATCTCGCGCTACAAGCCCGAGGATCGCTTCCTCGTCTATTGCTTCCGGGGCGGCAAGCGCAGCGCGCTGTGGGCCGCCAACCTGCGTCTGATCGGCTTTACCGTCGACGTCGTGCCCGGCGGCTGGAAGCGTTACCGCAGCTGGGTTCGCGAGTCGCTCGCGACGCTGCCGCAGCGGTTGCACTACAAGGTGCTGTGCGGCCCGACCAACTGCGGCAAGACCCGGTTGCTGCACGAGCTGGCGCGCCAGGGCGAGCAGGTGCTCGACCTGGAGGGCCTGGCGGTGCACAAGGGCTCGCTGCTGGGGGACGTGCCAGGCCAGCCCCAGCCCACGCAGAAGACTTTCGACAGCCGCGTCCTGGACGTGCTGCGCCGCTTCGATCCGGCCCGGCCGGTGTGGGTCGAGGCCGAGAGCAAGAAGGTGGGACGGCTGCTGGTGCCCGAGGAGCTCACCGCGGCGATGCGGCGCGCAGCGACCCTTCACCTCAGCGTGCCCATGCCCGAGCGCGTGCGTCTGTGCCGCGAGGACTACGCGCACTTCGCCGCCGACCCGCGCAGCATGGTGGCGCGGCTGCAATCGCTCAAGCCGCTGGTCGGCGGCGAGGAACTCGCTCGCTGGCGGGCGCTGGCCGACCAGGGCCGTGTCGACGAGTTGTTCGAGCGCCTGATGACGCAGCACTACGATCCCGCCTACCTGCGTTCGACCACGCGCGAGTTCGGGCCCGGCGACGCCGCGAATCGACTGGCGCTGGATTCCCTGCATGCGGACGCGCTTGCCGCCACCGCGCGCCGGCTCACCGCCACGCCTGCTTCGGAGTAATCGATGACCCTCGCCATGAAGATCACCTGCCTGCTGGCCTACGCACTGGGCATCGCCGCGTTGCTGGGGCTGATCCACGGACCGCTGGCGGGGGCGGCGGCCATCGTCACCATCGCGCTGTTCGGATTGCACGCGCTCGAGCTGCTGTATGCGTTCAAGTTCCTGCATCGCCATCCCGGCTCGCTGGCCATGAGCGTGCTGCTGGCGCTGCTGTTCGGCGTGCTGCACTGGGCGCCGCTGGCCCGCCAACGAAAGGCCTGAGATGGGCGTGCTGTCCGGCCTTCGAGTCATCGAGATCGCCGGCCTGGGCCCGGCGCCGTTCTGCGGGATGTTGCTGGCCGACATGGGCGCCGACGTCGTGCTGGTCGAACGTGGAGGCGCCAACACGGGCGATCCCTTGGCCCTGGGCAGCCATGCCATCGTCAACCGCGGCAAGCGCTCCATCGCGCTCGATCTGAAGGACGCGGCCGCGGTCGACGCGGTGCTGCGGCTGGTCGCGGGCGCCGATGTGCTGATCGAAGGCATGCGGCCC
>JBJMWF010000416.1:0-10485 GCA_045810265.1 Vitreoscilla sp.
ATGCACGCCCGGGTGCGGGGGCCGCCATTCCAAGCGTAGGATCGGCGACCTGACGCCACTTCACGAGGTCTCCATGTCCGACATCCCGAATTTCGCGAAGCTCGTGCCCGGGTTCGACTTCCTGCAGGGCCTGGTCAAGAACGCCGGCTCGGCCTTGCCCAACATCGGCCAGTGGGTGGCGCCGACGCTCAATCCCGAGGAGCTCCAAAAGCGCATCGACGAGCTCAAGACGGTTCAGTTCTGGCTCGAGCAGAACGGCAAGATGCTCGGCACGACGATCCAGGCGCTGGAGGTTCAGAAGATGACCCTGTCCACGCTCAAGACGATGAACGTGCAGATGACCGACCTGCGCGACGCGATGAAGGTCGCGCCGATGGCTTCCGCCGGTTCCGCAGCATCGGCGGCCGCGGGCTCGGTGGCCAACAGCTTCGGCGCCGACGCGCTGATGCAGGCGGCCCGCAACGCGATGGGCAACATCCCCGGCATGGCCAGGCCGGCAGCGCCCGAGGCGGCGCCGACGCCCCAGCCGGAGCCCGCTCCGGCGCCCGCACCCAGGTCCCGGTCCAAGGCCGCGGCGGCCGAGCCACCCGCGGTCACGGCAGCCGGCGTGGTCGATCCGATGCAATGGTGGGGCGCCCTGACCAAGCAATTCACCCAGCTGGCCGCCGGCGCGATGAAGGACAGCGCCACCGACGCCGCCAAGAGCCTGGCCGGCGCGATGATGAAGCAGGGCATGGACGCCGCCGGCGAGACGATCAAGAAGGCCGTGGCGATGCCCGCCGGCGTCGCGGCCAAGGCGATGTCGGCCGCCACCGAGGCGGCCAGCGCGACCGGCGCCAAGGCCGCCGCGAAGAAGTCGGCCAAGCCCGCCGCCAAGAAGTCGGCGGCCGGCAAGACCTCCGTTCGAAAGACCACCAGCCGTGCCGCAAAGCCCCGTGCGAGTTGAACCCGTCTTGGACGGCGACAGCCCGCCGTCGACGCTTGCCCACCCCGGCTGGGCCAACACGATGACGCCGGGTTTCGACGGCGAGAGCGCGATCGCGCCGTCGCGCCTGGACGAGCTCGACACCACCCCCACGCCCGCCCGCGAGGCGCCGGCGCCCGCGCGCCCGCCGGCGAGCCAGGCCACGCTGATCGACACGCTGCGTGGTCTGGTGCCGACCCACGCGCTGCTGTGGCGCAACGAGGACACCACGCCGTACGAATGCGACGGCCTGACCGCCTATCGTGAGCGGCCGCTGGCGGTCGCGCTGCCCGAGACCGAGGAGCAGGTGTCGGCGCTGCTGGCCGCCTGCCACAAGCTGGGCGTCCCGGTGGTGGCGCGCGGTGCCGGCACCGGGCTGTCCGGCGGCGCGATGCCGCATGCGCACGGGCTGACGCTGTCGCTGGCCAAGTTCAACCGCATCCTCAAGGTCGACACGCGGGCGCGTACCGCCACGGTGCAGTCGGGCGTGCGCAACCTGGCGATCAGCGAGGCCGTGGCGTCACACGGCTTGTACTACGCGCCCGATCCGTCGAGCCAGATCGCCTGCACGATCGGCGGCAACGTGGCCGAGAACTCCGGCGGCGTGCACTGCCTGAAGTACGGCCTGACGCTGCACAACGTGCTGCAGGTGCGCGGCTTCCTGGCCGACGGCAGCCCGGCCACCTTCGGCTCGCTGGCGCTGGACGCCCCTGGCCTGGACCTGTTGTCGGTCGTGGTCGGCAGCGAAGGCATGCTGGCCGTCATCACCGAGGTGGTCGTCAAGCTCACGCCCAAGCCGCAGGTCGCGCGCTGCATCATGGCCAGCTTCGACAACGTGCGCGCCGCCGGCGACGCCGTCGCCGCCATCATCGCCAACGGCCTGATCCCGGCCGGCCTGGAGATGATGGACAAGCCGATGACGGCCGCGGTCGAGGCCTTCGTCAACGCCGGCTACGACCTGGACGCCGCCGCCATCCTGCTGTGCGAGAGCGACGGCACGCCGGAAGAGGTGCAGGAGGAGATCCTGCGCATGAAGTCGGTGCTGGTGGGCGCCGGCGCGACCCAGCTGGAGGTCAGCGACAACGAGGCGCAGCGCCTGAAGTTCTGGAGCGGCCGCAAGAACGCCTTTCCCGCCTCGGGCCGGCTGAGCCCCGACTACATGTGCATGGACTCGACGATCCCGCGCGCCCGCGTTGCCGACATGCTGCTGGCGATCGGCCAGATGGAGCGCAAGTTCGACCTGCGCTGCTGCAACGTCTTTCACGCCGGCGACGGCAACCTGCATCCGCTGATCCTGTTCGACGCCAACGACCCCGACCAGTTGCACCGCGCCGAAGCCTTCGGCGCCGAGATCCTCGAGCTCAGCGTGGCCATGGGCGGCACCATCAGCGGCGAGCATGGCGTGGGCGCCGAGAAGCTCAATTCGATGTGCGTGCAGTTCTCGGACACCGAGCGCGCGCAGATGCTGGCGCTGAAGGCGGCGTTCGACCCGCAGGGTCTGCTCAACCCGGGCAAGGTGATCCCCACGCTGTCGCGCTGCGCCGAGTACGGCCGCATGCACGTCAAGCGCGGCGCGCTCGCCTTCCCCGAACTGGAACGTTTCTGAACCGCCGATGAATGACACCCTGATCGGCTTGGCCGAACGTGTTCGGCAGGCGACCGCGGCCAAGGCCATCTTGCGCATCCGCGGCGGCAACACCAAGTCCTTCATGGCAGGCGTGATCTCCGATGCGGCGACGCTGGACATGCGCAGCTACGCCGGCATCGTCGACTACGCGCCGAGCGAGCTGGTGATCACGGCGCGCGCCGGCACGCCGCTGGTCGAGATCGAGAAGGTGCTGGCCGAGCGCGGCCAATGCCTGCCGTTCGACCCGCCGCGCTTTGCCGACGAGACGGGCGCGCTGACCGGCACGGTCGGCGGCATGGTGGCCGCGGGGCTGGCCGGGCCGGGCCGTGCGGCGGTCGGCGGCGTGCGCGACTACGTGCTGGGCGCACTGCTGCTCAACGGCCGCGGCGACCTGATGCACTTCGGCGGGCAGGTGATGAAGAACGTCGCCGGCTACGACGTCTCGCGCCTGCTGGCCGGCTCGTGGGGCGCGCTCGGCGCGATCTGCGAGGTCTCGCTCAAGGTGCTGCCCATGCCGGTCGCCACTGCCACCTTGCGCTTCGACATGCGCCAGGCCGAGGCACTGGACCGCCTGCACGCGTGGGCTGGCCAGCCGCTGCCCCTGAATGCCAGCGTCTGGTGGCGCGACACGCTCGCCGTGCGCCTGCGCGGCGCCCATGCGGCGGTGGCTGCGGCGGTCAGCAAGCTGGGCGGCGAGCTCATCCCCAACGACCTGGGCAACGCGTTCTGGGAAGGCCTGCGCGACCAGCGCGACGAATTCTTCATCGAGGCCCGCCATGCCGCCGAGCGCGACAAGAGCGCCTTGTGGCGGCTCTCGCTGCCGCCGACCACCCCCGTGCTGCCGTCATTCGACGACACGCTGATCGAGTGGGGCGGCGCGCAACGCTGGATCGTCGCCGGCGCCGAGGACACGCTGGTGCTGCACCGCGCCGAGCGCGCCGGCGGCAGCGCGTTCCGCGTCATCGGCGGTGCCGGCGACGGCGCCGGATACGCGACGCCGCTGGCGCCCGCCTTGCTCACCATCCACAAGCGGCTGAGAGAATCCTTCGATCCCCACGGCGTCTTCGTGCCCGGCCGCCCGATGCGCTTTTGAGACTCCTTTTCAATGCAGACCAAGCTGTCCCCTGAATTCGCCGGCACGCCTGACGGCGTCCAGGCCGAGGCCATCCTGCGCAAGTGCGTGCACTGCGGCTTCTGCACCGCCACCTGTCCCACCTACCAGCTGCTGGGCGACGAGCTCGACGGCCCGCGCGGCCGCATCTACCTGATGAAGGAGGTGCTGGAAGGCAAGGAGCCGACGCGCGCCACCCAGCTGCACCTGGACCGCTGCCTGACCTGCCGCAACTGCGAGTCGACCTGCCCGTCGGGCGTGGAGTACGGCAACCTGGTCGACATCGGCCGCCGCATCGTCGATGCCAAGGTCGAACGCCCGCTGGGCGAGCGCACCAGGCGCTGGCTGCTGCGCGAAGGCCTGACCTCGCCGCTGTTCGCACCGGCCCTGAAACTCGGCCAGGCCGTGCGCCCGCTGCTGCCCAAGTCGCTCAAGAGCAAGGTCGAGCCCAAGGCCGAGGCGCCGGCCGCCGCGCACGCCAGCCTGTGGCCGCAACGCACGCACGCGCGCAAGGTGCTGATGCTGATGGGCTGCGTGCAGCCGGCGATGAAGCCCAACATCAACGCGGCGACCGCGCGCGTGCTCGACCTGGCCGAGGTGCAGACCATCGTGCCGGACGGCGCCGGCTGCTGCGGCGCGGTGCGCAGCCACGGCGGCGACCACGAGGGCGGCCTGGCCGACATGCGTCGCAACATCGACGCCTGGTGGCCCTGGGTCGCCGGCCTCACGGAGGCGGGTGCGGTCGAGGCGATCGTCATCAACGCTTCGGGCTGCGGCGTGAGCGTCAAGGACTACGGCCGTGCGCTGGCGCACGATACGGAGTACGCCGAGAAAGCCGCCCGCGTCAGCGCGCTCGCGCGCGACCTGGGCGAAGTGCTGGACGGCCTGATGCCCGCGCTGCTGGCGCACTGGCAAGGCGTGCGCGAACGGCGTGGCGCGACCGCACCCGAACACGCGCCCGGCGTGCCGCTGGTGTTCCATCCGCCGTGCACCCTGCAGCACGGCCAGCAGCTGCGCGGACTCGTCGAACCGATGCTGGCGGCGTTCGACTTCGATGTCCGCCTTGCCGCGACCGAGAGCCATCTGTGCTGCGGCTCGGCCGGCACCTACTCGGTGCTGCAACCGGCGATCGCGACGCAGCTGCGAGATCGCAAGCTGGCCGCGCTCGCCGCAGGCCAGCCCGAGCCGCGCGCCATCGTCTCGGCCAACATCGGATGCATCTCGCACCTGCAGTCCGGCACCACGACGCCGGTGCGCCACTGGATCGAGCTGGTCGACGAGCGGCTGGCGGGATGAGCGGGCCGCGGGCGCGAGGCTGTCCAACGCGCTCGAAGTGGGGCACAGTCGGGGACTCATGACTGCGTCCGCGACTTCGCTCCGTCTGCCGCTTCGCGTCGTCGCGGCCGTCGCGTCGCTGGCGATGTCCGCTGCAATGGCCGGTGTGCCGCCCGCGGTGCCCGACACCATGGCCCAGCGCATGCAGCCCTGCAGCGCCTGCCACGGCAAGGAGGGCCGGGCGACGCAGCAGGGGTTTTTCCCGCGCATCGCGGGCAAGCCGGCCGGCTACCTGTACAACCAGCTGGACAACTTCCGCAGCGGCCGGCGCGCCTATCCGACGATGACTTATTTCGTCGAGCAGATGTCCGACGACTACCTGCACGAGATCGCCGACTACTTCGCCTCGCTCGACCTGCCCTATGCGCCGCCGCAGACGGTGGGCGCGCCGGCCGACGAGATCGCGCGCGGCCAGGCGCTGGTGCGCGTGGGGGACGCGGCGAACGGCATCCCGGCCTGCGTGCAGTGCCACGGCGCCGCCATGACCGGCGTGCTGCCGGCCATCCCCGGCCTGCTGGGCCTGCCGCGCGGCTATCTCGTCGAGCAGTTCGGCGCCTGGCGCACGGGGCAGCGCAAGGCGCGTGCGCCCGATTGCATGGCGCATGTGGCCATCGCGTTGACGCCGGCCGATATCACCGCGGTCGCGACCTGGCTGTCCGCGCAGCCGGTGGCCGTCGGGCCAGCCGCGGCCGACTCGCTGGCGCGGCCGCTGCCGCTGGCCTGCGGGAGCGTGCAGCCATGAGGGCGCCGCGCCGGACCGGGCGGCGCGTGGCGATCCTGCTGGCCGCGCTGCTGCTTGCGGCCGCGGGCCTGGTCGGATGGCTCAACGTGCGCGGCGAGGATCCGCTCAACGGCGACGCCGTCGCCTTCGCCCCGACGCTCGAGCAGGTGGCGCGCGGCGCCTACCTGGCGCGCGCCGGCAACTGCGCCGCCTGCCATACCGATCGCGGCGGCGCGGCGTTCGCCGGCGGCAAGGGCATCGCCACGCCGTTCGGCACCGTGTTCGCCAGCAACCTCACGCCGGACGCCCGCACCGGCATCGGCCGCTGGTCGGCCGCGCAGTTCTGGCGCGCGATGCACAACGGCCGCGCCGCCGACGGCCGCCTGCTGTACCCGGCCTTCCCGTATCCGAACTTCACCGAGATCACGCGCGCGGACTCCGACGCGCTGTTCGCGTTCCTGCGCTCGCAGGTCCCGGTCACGCAGGTCGACCGGCCGCATGCGCTGCGCTTTCCCTACAACCTGCAGGTCTCGCTGGCGGTCTGGCGCGCGCTGTTCTTCACGCCGGGCGTCTACGAGCCGGTGGTCGAGCGCTCGGTGCAGTGGAATCGCGGCGCCTACCTGGTGCGGGCGCTGGGCCACTGCGCCGCCTGCCACTCGCCGCGCAACGCGTTCGGCGCCACGCGTGACAGCCTCGAGCTCAGCGGTGGCCTGATCCCGCTGCAGAACTGGTACGCGCCGTCGCTGGCATCGAGCGCCGAGGCCGGCGTGGCCGACTGGTCGACGGCCGACGTCTCCGCGCTGCTCAAGACCGGCCTGGCGCCGCGCGGCGCCGCGCTCGGACCCATGGCCGAAGTGGTGTTCCGCAGCACGCAGTACCTGAGCGACCCCGACATCGCCGCCATGACCGAATTCCTAAAGAGCCTGCCCCAGACGCCGCCGCACGCCCGCGCGCCGGTCAAGCTAGACAAGCAGGTGCAGGCGCACGGCGAGACGCTCTACAAGGATCACTGCGCCGCCTGCCATGGGGCCAGTGGCGAGGGCGCCAGCGGCCCCGACGGCGTCGTCTACGTGCCGCTGGCCGGCAACCGCAAGGTGCTGCTCGAGGCGCCGGCGAACCTGGTCCACATCATCGTCAACGGCGGCTTTCCGCCGACCACGCCAGGCGACCCGCGGCCCTACGGCATGCCGCCGTTCGGGCCCGCGTTGAACGACGAGGAGATCGCGGTGCTGGCGAGCTACGTGCGCAGTGCCTGGGGCAACGCGGCGCCGCCGGTCAGCGCGCTGGACGTGCTCGAAGCGCGCTGAGGGCTGGGGCCGCAGTTCGTCGCGCCCCGGCGTCGCCGGGGTGTCGATTGGCCGGGTTCGTCGCATGGCGCTCGCCATCGCGGCGCGACGCGCTCATGCTGGCGATCAGCCGATCGCGCCCGGCGACCGACTTCCCGGACCTCGGTCCAAATCGACAAGCGGAGTCACCATGATCGTCCTCAACAGTCCTCTTTGCTCTGCGCTGCTGCTGGCCGGCGCCGCGCTGGCCGGCGGGTCCGCGCAGGCCGCGCCGGCGTGCGACCCGGTGTCCTCGATCCAGCGCCGCATCGTCGAGCGCGCAGACGGCGACGCCGACGCGCTGCGCGTCTTCGTCTGGCGCACGTCGGTGGTCTACGGCATCAACATGATCGACGTGCGCGACAAGCTCGAGAAGTGGCGCGCCGCCGTCGAGTGCCGCAAGCAGCTCGCCGCCGCCGAGGCGCCCACGGTGGTGGCACGGCGCTGACGAGCGCCGCACGATCGCGTCAGCCGCGAAAGATCGCCCCGCCAGACGGCGCGCCGATGGTGCCGCCGTCGACCACGATCTCCGCCGCCGTCATGCCCGAGGCGCGCGGCGAGGCCAGGAACAGCACCGCGTTGGCGACCTCCTCGGCCTCGGCCAGCCGTCCCAGCGGGATGCGCGGAGCGAGGTAGGCCTCGGTCGCGTCCAGCGTGGCGCCGGCGCGCGCGCCGCGGGTCCAGATCGGCGTGCGGGTCGCGCCCGGGATCACCGTGTTGACGCGGATGCCGCGCGGCGCGAGCTCGGTGGCGAACACCTTGGCCATGCCGGTGACGCCGGCCTTGGTCGCCGAATAGGCGGCCGTGCCGCCGACCGCGAGCTCGCGCATCACCGATCCGTTCAGCACGATGGCGCTGCCGTCCTTGAGCAGCGGCAGCAGCGATTGCACGGTGAAGAACACCGAGGTCAGGTTGGTGTCGATGATGTTGCGAAAGGCCTCGTAGGTCGTGGTGCCCAGCGGGGTCGGGCCCGAGATGCCGGCGTTGGCAAACAGGATGTCCAGGGTGCCGAAGGCCTTGCCGACCGCGCTGGCCACGGCGGCCAGGTCGTTGGAGTCGTTGAGGTCGGCCTGCAGCGCCAGCACGTCGCCGCCGAGTTCGGTGGCGGCCTCGTCCAGCTTGGAGCGATCGCGTCCGGTGATCGCCACGCGAGCGCCCTGCGCCAGCATGAGACGCGCCGTCGCCAGGCCGATGCCGCTGTTGCCACCGGTGACGAGGGCGGTCTTGCCTTGGAGTTCCATGATGATGTCCTTGGTCGGGAGGGAGTTGGCTGCAGCCGGGCATTGCTTGTCGATAGTCACTATACAAAAGATAGCGACTACTTGCAGAGAAGTGACTTTGATATGATCCGGCCATGGCCCGTTCGTACCTGGATCCGATCTGCCCCGTCGCCCGCGCGCTCGATCGCATCGGCGAGAAGTGGACGCTGCTGATCCTGCGCGATCTCACGCTGCACCCGTCGCGACGCTTCCAGGACCTGATCGAGTCGCTCAAGGGCTGCGCGCCCAACACGCTGTCGGCGCGCCTGTCGTCGCTGGAGGAGCAGGGGCTGGTCGAGCGCCGTCTCTACGAGCAGCATCCACCGCGCATGGAATACATGCTCACGGCCAAGGGCCGGGAGCTGCGGCCGGTGCTCAAGGCGCTGCGGGCCTGGGGCCTGAAGCTGCAGGCGGAATCGGAATCGGCCTGAGCCCCGCTGCAGCGAGCACGTCACCCAGCAGGTGCACGGTGCCGCAGCTTCCGGCCGCGTAGCCAGGCAGGGCGTCCACCTCGGCGCGGAACGCGTCGCTGCGCAGGATCGCCAGCACCTGTTCGATCTCCGGCCGCGCGAGCGCGTCGCGCCGGCAGATCGCGAAGTAGCGTTCCGTGGCCAGCGGGATGAAGTCCAGCTTGAAGTGGCGCGCCGGCCGCTCCAGGCCGAAGCCGACGTCGGCCATGCCGCTGCCGATGAACGCGGCCACCGCCGCGTGCGTGAACTCGCCGTGCTCGTAGCCGACGATGCCGCCGGTGTCGACGTCCGCCGCTCCCAGCAGGGCGTCGAGCAGGAAGCGCGTGCCCGAGCCGCGCTGGCGGTTGATGAAGCGCAGGCCGGGCCGCACGAGGTCGGCCAAGCCCTGCACGCGCAGCGGATTGCCCGGCGCCACCATCAGGCCTTGCGTGCGGTCGGTGATGTCGATGACGACGTGTTCGCGCGGATCGAGCCAGTGCGCGTAGAACTCCCAGCCCCGCGCCTCCAGCGCCCCGTGGGGCACATGGAAGCAGGCCAGGTCGCTCGCTCCATCGTGCAGCGAGGCGGCGGCGTCCTGGCTGCTGGTGTAGACGCGCTCGACGTCGACGCCCGCATCGCCCAGCATCGCCATCAGCTTCTCGATGGCGAAGCCATGGCTGGCGTGGATGCGCAGCAGGCGGTGCGGCGGCGCGATGACGCGCTGGAGTTCGACCTCGAGCTCGGACGCCAGCGTGTCCAGCGCCGGCGCGAGCCGTGCGGCGATGCGGCGGTCCGCCCACACCAGCTTGTCGCCCAGCGGCGTCAGGCGCGAACCGCGGCCGCGCTCCATCTGCAGCAGCGGGGCGCCGAACCAGACCTCGCCGTGGCGGATCGTGTCCCAGGCGTGCCGGTAGGAGAGCCCGGCCCGCTGGCAGGCGGCGGCGATGCTGCCGGTCTCGGCCACGCACACCAGCAGGTCGATCAGGCGGGGCCCCAGGGCTTCGCCATCGTCGTGGGAGATCGTCCACTGGGGACGGATGGAGATCTTGTGCATGGTCTTGGCGTGGCCGGAGCGACCCGGGGAGGACGACGTGTACGGTCTTCGGTGGTCAATGCGGAGCCCGTGCGCGGCGGCTGAAGCCGGATGCCCGTGGGGGTAAGCGCATCGGCAGGCCCGCGATGTCGTTTTTTCCCCGCGCTGCTCGACTGCATTGCAACAAAAAGTACGGGCCTTGCCTAGCGTGCGGGATGCCGCAATGCAGCATCCATTCCTCCTAAATGCAGTGCCCGGCGTGCCGAAGGACGGGGAAGGAAGCGGTCGATCCTAGGGTTCGTATTTAGAGCTTGACCGCATATTGCAATCTTCCCCACGGGATACTTACAGTCGGGCAGTCGTCGGTGTTGGGACAACGACGATCGATGCCCGAAGGTAATCGAAAAGGATCAAGATGTCTACCGTCATGAACGGCTCCGAGGGAGCGCCTTCCTCCGGGGGCTGGCTCTCGAAAGAACGCACCATCGCCGGGCCAGGCTACAACCGCTGGCTGCTGCCGCCGGCGGCGCTGGCCATCCACCTGTGCATCGGCATGGCCTATGGCTTCTCGGTGTTCTGGCTGCCGTTGTCCAAGCTGCTGCCGGGCGCGCCGGTGTGCTCGAAGGATCCGTCCGCAGCCGGCAACGCCTGGATGCAGTTC
>JBJMWF010000417.1:0-24228 GCA_045810265.1 Vitreoscilla sp.
CGTGCCCTCCAGGCCGGCGCCAAGGGCTACCTGACCAAGGACATCTCGCCGGAGCTGCTGATCGACGCCGTGCACCATGTGGCCGCGGGGCGCGACTATGTCGACCCGTCGCTCAGCGGCGCGCTCATCCGGGCACTCAGCGCCGCTCGCGCGGAACCGGCTGCGCTGTCCGAGCTTTCCGCGCGCGAACGGCAGGTGCTGATCGCACTGGTCAAGGGACGATCCGTCATCGACATCGCCGCCGATCTCGGGCTCGCCGCCAACACGGTCAGCACGTACAAGGCGCGCTTGATGGACAAGCTGGGACAGGCGTCGCTGAGCGACCTCGTTCGCTACGCCATGAGCAACGGTCTGGTCGACTAGCCTGTCGTGCGCCGGTTGCGCGCGGCGAAGGTCCTGGAGGCGCCGAGAGGCTTGACGACGACGCCTGGCCTGCGAGCGGTCGCTCGTGCCGGCCCGCTCAGGCCCCGACCAGCAACCCGCGTTGCTCGATGAACGCGATGACCTCGGCCAGCCCTGCCTTCGTCTTGAGGTTGGTCATCACGTGGGGCCGGTTGGGTCGCATGCGGCGTGTGTCGGCCTCCATGATGTCGAGATTGGCCCCGACGTGCGGCGCCAGGTCCGTCTTGTTGATCACGAACAGGTCGCTCTTGGTGATGCCCGGCCCGCCCTTGCGCGGGATCTTCTCGCCGGCGGCGACGTCGATCACGTAGATCGTCAGGTCGCTCAGTTCGGGGCTGAAGGTGGCGGCCAGGTTGTCGCCGCCGGACTCGATGAAGACGATGTCGGCCTCGGGAAACTTCTCGAGCATGCGGTCGATGGCCTCGAGGTTGACCGAGGCGTCCTCGCGGATCGCCGTGTGCGGGCAGCCGCCGGTCTCCACGCCCATGATGCGCTCGGGTGCCAGCGCGCCGGCCACCGTCAGCAGGCGCTGGTCCTCCTTGGTGTAGATGTCGTTGGTGACGACGACCAGGTCCCACTTGTCGCGCATCGCCTTGCACAGCATCTCCACCAGCGTCGTCTTGCCGGAGCCTACCGGCCCACCGACGCCCACGCGCAGGGGCGGCAGGCGCTTGCTGCGGTTGGCGATGTGGTGCAGCGGCGTGCCGCGCGGGGCGGCGGTCTGGGCGAAGTCGGTCATGACGGGTCTCGTTTCGGTCTCAGGAACGGAACAGGCGCGAATACTGCGTCTCGTGGCGCGCGCTGGCGATCCCGAGCATCGGCGAGAACGACTGCATGTCGTCGTCGCCCATCGTCAACGCGCGCTCGATCAGCGCGGGCATCTGCTCGACCAGCGCCTGCAGGATGCGCTGGCCGGCGAGCTGGCCCAGGGGCACCGCCTTCAGCGCCGCCTGCACCATGTTCTCGGCCCAGCCGAACAGCGAGGCATGCAAGGCCTGTGCCGCGCTGGCGTTGGCGCGGGCGGTGGCCAGCGCGAAGGCGATCGGCCAGGTGGGTGAGGGCGCGAGCGAGGCGAGATGGCGCAGGCGTGCGTCATCGCTGCCGGCCTGGTTGCGCAGCCACTCCACCAGCGAGCGGCCCATCTGCTCGCTTTGCAGGCGCAGCTCGCGCGTCTCGCGGGTACGGCCGATGAAGTCGTTCAGCTGCGTCACGCGCCCGAAGTCGTGGCGCTGCCAACCCTCGTGCGCCTGCGCGAGCACCGGCAGGTCGGCGCGCGCGGGCGCCAGCGCCATCTGGCTGGCCAGCCACGCGGCCGCACTGGCCTCACCCGTGACGTGCCCGTCGTCGACCGCGGCCTCCAGGGCCTCCGAGTAGCTGAAGCCGCCGACCGGCAGGGCCGGCGAGGCGAGCCACATCAATTGCAGCAGCACGGTGTCGCCGGCGGCGTTCGACATCAGTGGCCGTGCTTCTTGTGGCCATGACCGTGATCGTGGCCATGCGAGTGGCCGTGGTCGTGGTCGTGATCGCAGTCAGGGCCGTGCACGTGCGGCGCGGCTTGCCCGACGACCGGGATGCCGATCGACCTGGCCGCAGTCTTGGGCTTGTCGTGCTTGTGTCCGTGGTCGTGATCATGCTTGTGGCCATGATCGTGATCGTGCTTGTGGTCGTGCGCGTGCTCGTGCTCGTGTCCATGATCGTGCTTGTGATCATGCGCCTGCGCGTGAGCCGCATGCGTCCCCGCGCCCGCGCCATAAGCGCCGCCCTCGGGCTCGAATGCACTGGACGCCTCGGTCACGATCAGATGCTGCCCGCGCAGCATGTCGGCCAGCACGTGATCGGGTTCCAGCAGCAGGCGGTCCGGCTGCAACTCCAGCGGAACGTGGCGGTTGCCCAGGTGATAGGCGGCGCGCAGCAGGTCGAACGGCGTGCCATGCTCCGGACAGTGCGTCACGATCAGCACCGGCTGTGGCGCCGCCTTGACGCGCACCAGCGAACCGTCCTCGCAGACGAGCACGTCGCCGCCGCGCAGCACGGTGCCGCGCGGCAGGAAGACGTTGAGGGCGCGGCCCAGCGAGTCGGTCGCCTCGATGCGGCTCTTCTGGCGCACGTCCCAGTCCAGCTCCACCTGGCTGGCACGGCGCAGCAGCACCGAACTCAGTCCCTGGCCGCCGGCGATGCGCTTGCCGACCTGGATGGCGGGTTGCTTGTCAGTCATCTTGAAATCCTTGAGCTCAAAAAACGGGGCGGGCCGCTCGATGGCGGCCCGTCTCGATGGGTGGATCCTGCCGGGCCGCAGCGAACCGCGACCGTTACCTTACATCACCCGCGCGGCCCGTCGGGCGGCTGACAGCAGTACTCCGCTGACTGGGGGCTCACCACACCCGGCAACGGTGCACCGGGGCCATCGGTTGCCCCGGCTTGCACGAGAACGCCGTCTCGAACTCCTTGAAGTTGGCGACCAGCCCGTTGACGCGGTAGACGTTGGGCGAGTGCGGGTTGGTGGCGGCGTGCAGGCGCAGCTGTTCCGGCCGTTCGTTGGCGCAGGCCCATTGCGCCATGCCGATGAAGAAGCGCTGGTCGGGCGTGAAGCCATCGATGGACTGCGGCGCCGGATGCTCGGCGGTCTCCGCGCGGTAGGCGATCAGCGCCAGCACCAGGCCGCCGAAGTCGGCCAGGTCCTCGCCCAGCGTCAGCTTCGCATTGATGTGCACGTCGTCGATGACGATGTACTTGCCGTACTGGTCGGTCAGGCAGGAGGTGCGCTGCTCGAACTCGTCGGCGTCCTTCTTGGTCCACCAGTTCTTCAGGTTGCCCTTGGCATCGAACTGCCGGCCCTCGTCGTCGAAGCCATGGGTGAGCTCGTGGCCGATCGTGCTGCCGGTGTTGCCGTAATTGGGCGCGTCGTCGAGCCTGGCATCGAACAACGGCGGCTGCAGCACGCCAGCCGGGAAGTTGATGTCGTTCATCTGCCCGTCGTAGTAGGCGTTGACGGTCGGCGGCGTCATGCCCCACTCGCTGTGGTCGACCGGCTTGCCGATCTTGGCGAGCTGCCGGTGCGCCTCGAACGCGTCGCCGCGCTGCACGTTGCCGAGCAGGTCGTCGCGCCTGATCTCGAGCGCGGAGTAGTCGCGCCACTTGTCGGGGTAGCCGATCTTGTCGACCACGCCGTGCAGCTTCTCGAGCGCCTTCTGCTTGGTCTGCGGGCCCATCCAGTCGAGGTTCTTGATCTCGCCTTCCATCGCGGCCTGGATCTGCCGCGTCATGTGCAGCGTCTTGGCCTTGAGCTCGGGGCTGAAGTTCTCCTTGACGAATTCCTGGCCCAGCGCCTCGCCGATCTGGTTGTCGATCAGCACCACGCAGCGCTGCCACAGCGGCGCCACCTGCGCGACGCCGCGCAGTGTCTTGCGGTAGTAATCGAAGTTCTCGTCGACGAAGGGCTTGGACAGGAACGGGGCGGACACGTGGGCCACGTGCCAGCGCAGATAGGTCTTGATCTCGTCGAGCGTGCGCATGCGCAGCTGGAAATCGAGCGTCTGGAAGAATTTCGGCTGGCTGACGTTGTACCGGTCATTGCCGGCCAGGCCCATGCCGGCCAGATAGGACTTCCAGTCGAACGCGGGCGTCAGCGATTGCAGCTTGCGCTCGTTGGCCGGGTGGAACAGCTTGCGCGGGTCGCGCTGCTCGACCAGCGTCATCGAGCCCTTGGCGAGCGCCGTCTCCATGGACATCACCGTGTCGGCGTGCGCCTTGGCGTCGGCCTGGCCGTCGCCCATCAGCTGGAACATGCGCGCGACGTGGGCCACGTACTTGTCGCGCAGTTCCTTGGACTTCGCGTCCGTCTTGAAGTAGTAGTCGCGGTCGGGCATGCCCAGGCCGCCCTGCGTGGCGAAGGCGATGATGCGCGACGAGTCGGCGAAGTCCTGCGCCGAGCCGAAGTTGAAGAACAGGCCATCGTCACCCGAGTTGAGCTGCAGCGCGGCCAGTACCGGCGGCAAATCCTTCTTGGACTTCATGCCCTCGATCAGGCTCAGCTCCGGCTTCAACGGACGCGCGCCGAGCTGCTGCGTCAGGTTCTCGTTGGTGCAGGCGGCGAACGCGTCGCCGATCTTCTGCTGCGAAACGGTGCGGCCGTGGGTCTGCGTGGCGAACTTGTCGAGGATGCCCCACAGCACGCGGCGGTTGTCCTGCGACATCTTGGCGTAGACGTCCCAGCTCGACTGGTCGGCCGGGATCGGATTGTTCTTCTTCCAACCGCCGCAGCTGTACTGGTAGAAGTCGACGCAGGGGTCGGCGTTCCTGTCCATCGACGTGACATCGAGCACCGGCGTGTAGGGCAGCTTGCTGAGCGGCGTGGCGGCGGCGGGCGACGAGGCGGCGGTCACCTCGGCGGCCGCCGACGACGCGGGCGGTTGCCCGGACTTGGGCGGCGCGGCGTCCTGCGCGAACGCGGAGGCGGCGAGCAGGCCGGCCGAGCCCGCGGCCGCGAGGACAGCGGACAACTTCTTGTAGCGAGGATGCATGGAGGTGGTGGAGAGTGGTTGTCGATCTTCTTGTGGCGGCGCTTCAGGTCACTCGACCTTGACACCCTTCCAGAACGCGACGCGGCCCTTGATGTTGGCGGCGGCCTCGGTCGGCTCGGGGTAGTACCAGACGGCCTCGGGATTCATCTCGCCGTTGACGAACAGCGTGTAGTAGTACGCCTGGCCCTTCCAGGGGCAGCTCGTGCGGTGGTTGCTGAACGTGATGTAGTCGCGGTTCAGGCTGGCCTCGGGGAAGTAGTGGTTCCCCTCGACGGTGACGATGTCGTCGCTCTCGGCCAGGACGGCCCCGTTCCAGGTGGCTTTCATGCGGATCTCCAGCGCGTGCCGCAGCGATGTGCGCGGCGCAAGAGCCGTAGTTTCGCAGGTCGGGAGGGGTGGATGCCTCGGGGCTTCCCGCGCCGGGCATGTTGTATAGGGGAGGGAAGCTCCGCCTTGACGCCGCTTGGAAGCGTCGTTGGGCCGTCGTGTTCCGGCCGCGTCGATCGGGCGATGCCGATCGTGATGTCAGGCGTCGCTTGGCGCGTCGCCTTGGGTGGCCCCGCCGTTCACTTGGGCAGCGGCAGGTTGGTGCGCAGTTGACCTTGACGATTCACTTCGATGCACGGAGCGTGAGCCAACGGCTTCCACTCGGGCTGCGCTGGCTGGGGACGCGCGACGCGTTCGCCCAGCGGCTGCCATGGAGCGGGTTCCTGTTCGCCAGCGACTTTCATATGCTCTCCTTTTCGGATGCCATGTGAGCAATCAAGCACTAGCAATCGGCGAGCCAGGGTTCAGCCTCTGAGTGGAAACGATGAGGCGGTCGAGACAGGGGTTGCGCGTGCCTGTCCATACAACGCTGCAGCAGCACCGGCGGTGCACATCGGTTGACGCATTTACACAGGCGTTTTCTGTTCGTCGCGACGCGACGGAACTTGGGCGCACCTGCCGGGCACTGCATTGCATGGACGAGTCCATCGTGCGCGCGGATGCGCTGCCGCGAAAGCCTCATCAACCCGTAGGTGCCGCCGATCGCGTGATGCTTTGCGCGCTTGCCTGCGCGCAGTGCGGTGCCCGACGGCGCGCCGCTCAGAACAGGAAGTAGCGCTGGGCCATCGGCAGTTCGGTGGCCGGCTCGCAAGTGAGCAGTTGCCCATCGGCGCGCACCTCGTAGGTGTGCGGGTCGATCTCCATCCTGGGCAGCCAGTCGTTGTGGATCATGTCGCGCTTGCCGACGCTGCGCGTGCCCTTGACGGTGGCGATGGTCTTCTTCAGCCCGGCGCGCGCCGGCACGCCCGCCGCGATCCCCGCCTGCGAGAGGAAGGTGAGCGAGCCCTGGCTCAGCGCGCCGCCGTAGCTGCCGAACATCGGCCGGTAATGCACCGGCTGGGGCGTCGGGATCGACGCGTTGGCGTCGCCCATCGCGGCCATCGCGATGAAGCCGCCCTTGAGGATCAGCGCCGGCTTGATGCCGAAGAACGCCGGCTGCCACAGCACCAGGTCGGCCCACTTGCCGGCCTCGATGGAGCCGACCTCGTGCGCGATGCCGTGCGTCAACGCCGGGTTGATGGCCAGCTTGGCGACGTAGCGCTTGACGCGCAGGTTGTCGTTGCGCTCGCTGTCGCCTGGCAACGCGCCGCGCTGCGCCTTCATCTTGTGCGCCGTCTGCCAGCAGCGCAGGATCACTTCGCCGACACGGCCCATGGCCTGCGAGTCGGAGCTGAACATGCTGATGGCGCCCAGGTCATGCAGGATGTCCTCGGCGGCGATCGTTTCGCGGCGGATGCGGCTCTCGGCGAAGGCGAGGTCCTCGGCGATGCCGGCGTCCAGGTGATGGCACACCATCAGCATGTCCAGGTGCTCGTCCAGCGTGTTGACGGTGAAGGGACGCGTCGGATTGGTGGACGAGGGCAGCACGTTGGCCTCGCCGACCACGCGCATGATGTCCGGCGCATGGCCGCCGCCGGCGCCCTCGGTGTGGAAGCTGTGGATGGTGCGGCCCTTGAACGCCGCGATGGTGTCCTCGACGAAGCCGCTCTCGTTGAGCGTGTCCGAGTGGATGGCGACCTGCACGTCGGTCTCGTCGGCCACGGTCAGGCAGCAGTCGATCGCCGCGGGCGTCGTGCCCCAGTCCTCGTGCAGCTTCAGGCCGATCGCGCCGGCCTCGACCTGCTGGCGCAGCGCCTCGGGCCGGCTCGCATTGCCCTTGCCCATGAAGCCCAGGTTCATCGGGAAGGCGTCGGCCGCGCGCAGCATGCGCTCGATGTTGGCCGGGCCGGGCGTGCAGGTGGTGGCGAAGGTACCGGTGGCCGGGCCGGTGCCGCCGCCCATCATGGTGGTGACGCCGGACGACAGCGCCTCCTCGATCTGCTGCGGGCAGATGAAGTGGATGTGGGTGTCGATGCCGCCTGCCGTGACGATCATGCCCTCGGCCGCGATGATCTCGGTGCCGGGCCCGATGACGATGTCCACGCCCGGCTGCACGTCCGGATTGCCGGCCTTGCCGATCGCCGCGATGCGGCAGCCGCGCAGGCCGATGTCGGCCTTGACGATGCCCCAGTGGTCGACGATCAAGGCGTTGGTGATGACGCAGTCGACCGCGTCGGCCGGGCCCGGCCCGTTGACGGCCTGGCCCTGGCCCATGCCGTCGCGGATGGTCTTGCCGCCGCCGAACTTCACTTCCTCGCCGTAGCCGCCGGCGGCGAGCGTGAAGTCGCGCTCGACCTCGATGACCAGGTTGGTGTCGGCCAGTCGCACGCGGTCGCCGGTGGTCGGGCCGAACATCTCGGCGTAGGCGCGTTTTCCGATGGTGGGCATCAGAGGGCGCCTTGCACCAGGCCGCGAAAGCCGAACACGGTGCGGGTGCCGGCCAGGTCGACCAGGCCGACGGTGCGTTGCTGGCCGGGCTCGAAACGGACGGCGGTGCCCGAGGCGATGTCCAGCCGCATGCCGCGCGCGGCCTCGCGGTCGAAGCGCAGGGCGCCGTTGGTTTCGGCGAAGTGGTAATGCGAGCCGACCTGGATCGGCCGGTCGCCGCCGTTCTCGACGACCAGCGTCAGGCGGCGCCGGCCGGGGTTCAGGTCGATGTCGCCATCGTCGGTAAGCAGTTCGCCGGGGATCATGGAGGCCTTCGAAGCGGAATGGAGTGAAGCGGTGCACCGCCAGGGTGCGGAGTGCGCCCTGCTCAAGTGATCGGCTGGTGGATGGTCACCAACTTGGTGCCGTCGGGGAAGGTGGCTTCGACCTGGATCTCGGGAATCATCTCGGCGATGCCGTCCATCACGTCGGCCCGGGTCAGCACGTGGCGGCCTTCGCTCATCAGCTCGGCGACGCTGCGGCCGTCGCGGGCGCCTTCCATGATGGCGGCGCTGATCAGCGCCACCGCCTCGGGGTAGTTCAGCTTCAGGCCGCGTGCCTTGCGCCGTTCGGCGAGCAGCGAGGCGGTGAAGAGCAGCAGCTTGTCCTTTTCGCGCGGAGTCAGGTTCATTTGCACAGCGTATTGCAGATTTGATGCCATCCGCAATGGGGCACGGCACGAGTCTTGAGTGCATGACGGTGCAGATGACAGACGCCGCCCTCGATTCCGTCCCCACCCCGTCGCCCGCGCCGCAGCGCGTGGTGAAGCTGCGGCGCGACTACAACAGCTGGGTGGCGCAGGAATCGCTGGAGGACTACGCGCTGCGCTACACGCCGCAGTCGTTCCGCAAATGGTCGGAGCTGCGGGTGGCCAACACCGCGTTCGGCGCCGCGTCGTTCCTGGTGCTGGAGGCGGTGGGCGCGACGCTGCTGGTGCAATACGGCTTCGTCAACGCGTTCTGGGCCATCCTGGCGACCGGCCTGATCATCGCGCTGGCCGGCTGGCCGATCGCGCTGTACGCGGCGCGCCACGGGCTGGACATGGACCTGCTGACGCGCGGCGCCGGCTTCGGCTACCTGGGCTCGACGATCACCTCGCTGATCTACGCCAGCTTCACCTTCATCTTCTTCGCGCTCGAGGCCGCCGTGATGGCCTACGCGCTGGAGCTCGCCTTCGACATCCCGCCGGCCTGGGGCTACCTGGTCTGCGCGGTGGTGGTGCTGCCGCTGGTGACGCACGGCGTGACGGCCATCGGCCGGCTGCAGGTCTGGACGCAGCCGCTGTGGATCGCGATGCTGGTGCTGCCCTATGTCTACGTGTTCCGCGCGCACCCGCACGCGCTGGCGGGCGTGTGGGCCTACCCGGGCGAGGACGGCCGCGGCGGCAGTTTCGACCTGCTCAAGTTCGGCAGTGCGATGACGGTGGGCATCGCGCTGATGACGCAGATGGGCGAGCAGGCCGACTACCTGCGCTTCATGCCCGCGCGCACCGCCGCCAACCGGCGCCGCTGGTGGCTGGGCGTGGTCATCGGCGGGCCCGGCTGGGTGTTGCCCGGCGTGCTCAAGATGCTGGGCGGCGCACTGCTGGCGTGGATCGCGATCGGGCAGTCGGTGCCCCTGGATCGCGCCGTCGACCCCAACCAGATGTACCTGGCGGCCTGGGACACCGTCTTCAGCCGGCCCGGCATGGCGGTGGCGGCGACCGCGGCCTTCGTCGTGCTGTCCCAGCTCAAGATCAACGTCACCAACGCGTATGCCGGCTCGCTGGCCTGGTCCAACTTCTTCGCGCGCCTGACGCACAGCCACCCCGGCCGCGTGGTCTGGGTCGCCTTCAACACGGCCATCGCATTGATGCTGATGGAGTTGGACGTCTTCACCGTGCTCGGCAAGGTGCTGGGGCTCTACGCGAACCTGGCGATCTCGTGGCTGATGGCGGTGGTGGCCGATCTCGTGGTCAACAAGCCGCTGGGCCTGTCGCCGCGCGGCATCGAGTTCCGCCGCGCCTACCTGTACGACGTCAATCCGGTGGGCGTGGGGGCGATGGGCGCCGCGTCGGCCCTGAGCATCGCCGCTCACCTGGGCGCGTTCGGGCCGCTCGCGCAGGCCTTCTCGGCGCTGATCGCGCTGGTCACGGCCTTCGTCGCCTCGCCGCTGATCGCCTGGGCGACCCAGGGCCGCTACTACATCGCAAGAGATGACAACCCGGCTCGCTCCGGCTCGTTCGGTACCCGCCGTGACCATCCGGCTCGCTACCGCAGCTTGCGCTGCACGATCTGCGAGCGCGAGTACGAAGGCCCGGACATGGCGCACTGCCCCGCCTACCAGGGCCCGATCTGCTCGCTGTGCTGCTCGCTCGATGCGCGCTGCGGCGACCTGTGCAAGCCGGACGCGCGCCTGGCGACGCAGGCGCGCGATGCCGTGCACGCGCTGTTGCCGCGACGCTTGTGGCCGGCGGCGGACGGCGGCCTGGGCGCCTGGCTGGCGTTGATGGTGCCAGTGTCGCTGCTGCTGGCCGGCGTCTGCGCGCTGCTGTACCAGCAGGAGCTGCGCGCGCTGGGCCGCGCAACACCGGAAGCATCGGCGGCGCTGCGGCAGTCCGTCGTCAGCGTCTTCGCGATGCTGCTGCTGGTCAGCGGCATCGTCGGCTGGTGGGCGGTGCTGACGCGCCAGAGCCGCCGCGTCGCCCAGGAAGAGAGCAATCGCCAGACGCAGGCGCTCGGCGAGCAGACGGTGCGGCTGACGCACGAGATCGAATCGCATCGGCGCACCGACGCCGAGCTGCAACGGGCCAAGGCCGCGGCCGACGCCGCCAACCAGGCCAAGAGCCGCTACATCTCCACGCTGAGCCACGAGTTGCGCACGCCGCTCAACAGCGTGATCGGCTATGCGCAACTGCTCGACGACGACCCCGCGCTGCCGGCGCACCGGCGCCAGGCGGTCAGCGTGATCCGGCGCGGCGGCGAACACCTGCTGTCGCTGATCGAGGGCACGCTGGACCTGGCGCGCATCGAGAGCGGCAAGGTCTCTCTGGCCACGGCGACCATGCATTTTCGCGAGGCGGTCGATCAATTGGCCGACCTGTTCGAGCTGCAGGCCAGCGCCAAGGGCCTGCGCTTCGTGCGCGAGTTCGATGCGGCGCTGCCGCAGTTCGTGCGGGCCGACGAGCGCCGGCTGCGCCAGATCCTGATCAACGTGATCGGCAACGCCGTCAAGTTCACCGATCGCGGCACGGTGACGCTGCGCATCCGCCACGAACGCGAGATGGCCTACTTCGAGATCGAGGACACGGGGCCGGGTATCGCGCAAAAGGATCTGGAGCGCATCTTCGAGCCCTTCGCGCGCGGCAGCGCGAGCGCGGGCGACGGCACCGGCCTGGGCCTGACCATCGCCAAGATGCTGACCGACCTGATGGGCGGCGAGATGACGGTGCACAGCACGCCGGGCACCGGCACGCGCTTTCGCATCGTGCTGTTCCTGGCCGAGCAGCGCGCCGGCGCGACGGCTGCAGCGCGGGTCGTCGGACGTCGCACCGGCTACGCAGGCGAGCGGCGGCAGGTGCTGGTGGTCGACAACGAGGAGGTCGACCGCGAGCTGTTGCGCCAGTTGCTGGAGCCTGCTGGCTTCGTCGTGCAGCAGGCGGCGTCCGGCGAAGAGGCCTTGCACATCCTGCGCACCGGCGCGCGGCCCGATGCCATCCTGATGGACCTGGCGATGCCGGGAATCGACGGCTGGGAGACCATACGCCGCCTGCGCGCGCAGGGGCTCAGCGACGCGCCAGTGGCCATCGCATCGGCCAACGCGTTCGATCGCCGGCTCGACAACGACGCCGGCATCGGTGCCGACGACTACGTGCTCAAGCCGGTGCGCGGCGAGGAGCTGCTCGACTGGCTGGGGCGCGTGCTGCGGCTGGACTGGAGCGGCCAGGCGGGCCCTGCTGCGCCGTCGGGCGCGGTCGAAACAGCACCCGCCGCGGCGACGCTGCCGGAGCTCACCTCGCTGCAGGCACTGGCCGAGCAGGTGCGCGTCGGCTACCCGCGCGGCATCCACCGCTGGCTGGACCATATCGACGCCAACGAACCGGCCTGCGCCGACTTCACGCGGCGGTTGCGCGCGCTGGCCAGCCGCTTCCAGCTCGACGCGATGGCTGCCGACCTGGCGCAGGCACTGCGTCTGCGGGAGGCCTCGCATGGCTGAGTGGACGCAGGAGCCGCCTGAGGCGCCGATGGCCGGCGCTCGCCGCGCGCTGGCCGGCGAGGCGGCCGGAGTAGTGCTGATCGTCGACGACATTCCCGACAACCTGGCCGTGCTGCACGACGCGCTCGACGAATCCGGCTACGCGGTGCTGGTGGCCACCGACGGCCCGAGCGCGATCGCGCGCGCCGCGCAGTCGCTGCCCGACATCGTGCTGCTGGACGCGCTGATGCCCGGCATGGACGGCTTCGAGGTGGCGCGCCGGCTCAAGGCCGACCAGGCGACGGCGGCCATCCCCATCGTCTTCATGACCGCGCTGACCGATACCGAGCACGTGCTGGCCGCGTTCGCCGCGGGCGGCGTCGACTACGTCTCCAAGCCGGTGCGCCCGCGCGAGGTCGTCGCGCGCATCGCGGCGCACCTGCAGAGCGCGCGCCACGCCAGCCAGGCCCGCAACGCGCTCGACGCGTTCGGCCACGCGTCCATCGCGCTGCGTCCGGCCGATGGCCGCGTGCTGTGGCAGACGCCGTTGGCGCGCGACCTGATGAAACGCCACTTCGGTGCCGGCGCAGCGGGTGCGGCGATCGCCAGCGCCGCCAGCGGCGTCGCGGCGCCGCTGCACGCGCCCGCGAGCCTGTGCGACTGGGTGCGCGCCCGCGTCACGCGCGCGGGCGACGCCAGTACAGGCGAGGGCGAGGGCGGCGATACCTGGACCTGCGTCACCGGCACGCAGCGCCTGCACTGCAGCCTGCATCCGGCCAGTGCCGAGGACGAGTGGCTGCTGGTGCTGACCGAGAGCAACAACGGCGCGGCCATCGAGGCGCTGTCGCTGCAGTTCCGGCTGACCGCGCGCGAGGCCGAGGTGCTGTACTGGGTGGCGCACGGCAAGACCAACCGCGACATCGGCGACATCCTCGGCACCCGCCCCAAGACCATCACCAAGCACCTGGAGCACGTGTTCGAGAAGCTGGGCGTGGAGACGCGCACCGCGGCGGCGGCGCGCGTGCTGGGCACTCTGCCGGCGCTGATGCGCAAGAAATGACGGGCGCGCTTCCGGCTCGCGTGCGCCTTGCCATCGAAGAGCCTGTTGAGGGAGAGTTCCATGACGATGCCATTCCCGCTCTTCTCGGGTCCCGCCGACGTGGCCAATGCGCTGCGCGCTTGGACGACGCTCGCGCAAGGCGGGCTGCGCACCCTGTACGAGCCCATCCTGCCAGGTTGGACGATCAACGTGGACAGCTTCAATTCGGGCTCGCCGGAGACCGAGCGGGAGGTGCTCAAGACGGCCAGCTACGGCAGGCAGATCGGGCGCATCAGCGATGCCGTGGCGCAGCTGATCCAGCTCGAACCGTCGAAGGATCACCAGGCCTTCAAGGACTTCGACGACCTGCAGGTCGAGGTCGCGGCCGTGAAGGAAAAAGCGCTCGCGGCGCGCGTGGCGCGCATGCCGGCCGATCTCCTGCTGCTCAAGACGACCGATGCCGAGCAGTTCGGGCTGGTCAGGGCCGCGCTGCTGAAAATCCTGTAGCCGCGGCAACGCCTGTCAAGCCGGGGGCGCCTGGCGGCTTGCCTGGCAGTCGAGGTGGCCGGCGCCAGGCACTTCCCCGGATCGCAATTGGCATTGCAGGCTCCGGCCAAGTGACGTGCGCTCCGGGGAAATGCCAGGCACCTCGGGCAGGCGGGATTGCAGGGCGCCGCCCACGGGGGTGCCTGGCACCGATCCCGAGCGGAGCGGCACCGGTTCCACATCGAACGACCCGTTCAGGCCGTCGGTGTCTGGCGGCTCGCCTGGAAGTCCAGGAACCGGATCGCCGAGTCGCGCACGCCGGGCGCTGCCTTGGGATGCGAGGTGACGGCGGTGAGCCGCTTGAGCCAGGCGTCGCGGTCTTCGCGCTGCAGCCGGGAGTTGAGCAGCCGGTTGGCCATCCACGCCGTCAGCTCCGTGGGCTGGCGTTCGAGCGAGGCCGCCAGCAGTTCCGGATAGGCCGGCAGGCCCTCGAGCGATTGCACCAGCGGGCCGGGCGTGCCGAAGTCGGTCTGTGGATGGCGCTCCAGCAAGGCCAGCAGCGCGGGTGGCACGCGGTCGCTGCCAGGAAGGGCGGCGAAGCCGGCCAGCAACTCGTTGAGCCCATGGACGTTGTCCGCGCCGTCGCGGCTGGGCGCAAAGGCCTGGAGCTCGGAGAGGAGTTCTTCGACGGAACGGGTCATGGGCGTCTGGCTTCCAGCTTGGGAAGGTCCGAGCGTAGCCGTTCGCGCGGGCGCCGCCCGCCAGGCGATCCAATCCACTTCGATGCGCGTGGATTGCGGCCGGCGTCGGTGCTGGCTTCCGGCCTGTGCTATTGACGCGCGGCGCCGGGCCGGTCGACGCCTTCGGGCCAGCCCATGGCTTCTGGCGTGTCCGCGCCGTCCGGCTTGTCGGCCCCGTCTGCGCCATCCTGGTTGGCTGCGCCGTCCGGCCTGCTGGCGCCGTCGTGGCCGGTGGCCAGCGTCGGACGCGTCGTGCTGTCGGCGGCGGGGCGCAGGGCCGCCTCGATGCCTGCCACCAGGAAGCGCGTCAGGCGTTCCTGGTCGTCGTACGCCGTCTCCTGGGGCGACGCGGCGTGCGCGAGTCGGAACAGCCGCTTCGACCCCACCAGGAACTTCAGCAGGGACGCGCTGACGCAGATGTAGGCCGACGCCGCCGCATAGCGCGATGCCCTCGGGTAGCACAGCTGCAAGGCGTCGATGAAGACCAGCGCGGCATCGTCGAGCTTCTCGCGCACCACTTGCGCGGCTTCCTCGGACGGGTCATCGATCACGCGCGCCATCAGCCGCAGGAAGTTCTCGCCGTCCTCGGCGGCAGCCGCGTCGAAGCCGATGCGGATCCAGACCTGTACCAGATCCCGCGCACTGAACTTGCCGGGCCCGGCGATCATCAGCTGCGCCAACGCGGAGGCCCGTTCATCGAGCATTGCCCGGTGCGAATCGATGACGGCGGACAGCAACTGGTACTTGCTGCCGAAATGATGGTTCAGCAGCGTCAGGGACACTTGTGCGTCGCGCGCAATGTCTCGCAGGCTCGCCCCACGGAAACCGTGGTGCGCGAAATGATGATTGGCCGCGAGAAGGATCGCGTTCTTGCGTTGCATGATTTATTCGTGGGCCCGATCGCGCCCTGCGAATCCTTCCCCTGGACCGCAGGACCTGGTCGACAGTTTGGCCGGCTTTCTTCCGCGCATGTTGCGCCCTGGTCTTTGAACAGGCGTTCAGGGGCGCCGGAACGGCCATTTCCCCCCCGAACAATCGTCATAAAGCGAATTCTGCAGCGATTTTCGCGGTCCGCAAGCGAACGGTTCGGATCTGGAAACTCGGCCGGGCTACGACATGTGTCGTATGTCCTCCAACCGTCGGGCTGCCTATCCTTCGCTCATCGTTCCCGGCAACACGGGGACATCTTCAGGAGCGACTCGCAATGACCATTTCCCGCCGCAGCTTCAGTCTGACGTTAGGTGCGCTCGCCGCACTCGCCTCGTTGACCGCGATGACCCCGGCACTGGCCGCCGACACGATCAAGGTCGGCATCCTGCACTCGCTCTCGGGCACGATGGCGATCTCCGAGACGGTGCTCAAGGACACCGCCCTGATGACCATCGCCGAGATCAACGCCAAGGGCGGCGTGCTGGGCAAGCAGCTCGAGCCGGTGGTGGTGGACCCGGCGTCGAACTGGCCCTTGTTCGCCGAGAAGGCGCGCCAGCTGATCACGCAGGACAAGGTCGCGGTGACCTTCGGCTGCTGGACCAGCGTCTCGCGCAAGTCGGTGCTGCCGGTCTACGAGGAGCTGAACAGCCTGCTGTTCTACCCGGTGCAGTATGAAGGCGAGGAGCTCAGCAAGAACGTGTTCTACACGGGCGCGGCACCGAACCAGCAGGCGATCCCGGCCGTCGAATACCTGATGTCCAAGGACGGCGGCTCGGCCAAGCGCTTCGTGCTGCTGGGCACCGACTACGTCTATCCGCGCACGACCAACAAGATCCTGCGTTCGTTCCTGCATTCGAAGGGCGTGAAGGACGAGGACATCCTCGAGGAGTACACCCCGTTCGGCCACTCCGATTACCAGTCCATCATCGCCAAGATCAAGAAGTTCGCGAGCGAGGGCAAGAAGACCGCCGTCGTCTCGACCATCAACGGCGACTCCAACGTGCCGTTCTACAAGGAGCTGGGCAACCAGGGCCTGAAGGCGACCGACGTGCCGGTGGTGGCGTTCTCGGTCGGCGAGGAGGAGCTGCGCGGCGTCGACACCAAGCCGCTGGTGGGCCACCTGGCGGCATGGAACTACTTCATGTCGATCAAGAACCCGACCAACACGGCCTTCATCAAGGAGTGGTCGGACTACGCCAAGAAGAACAATCTGCCGGGCGACAAGGACAAGCCGCTGACCAACGATCCGATGGAAGCCACCTACATCGGCATCCACATGTGGGCGCAAGCGGTGGAGAAGGCCAAGTCCACCGACACCGACAAGGTGATCGCGGCGATGGCCGGCCAGACCTTCAAGGCGCCGGGCGGCTTCATGTCGACCATGGATCCGAAGAACCACCACCTGCACAAGCCCGTCTTCATCGGCGAGATCAAGCCGGATGGCCAGTTCAACGTGGTGTGGAAGACGCCGGGCCCGATCAAGGCGCAGCCTTGGAGCCCGTATATCCCGGAAGACAAGGGCAAGAAGGACGAGCCCGAGAAGAAGTGAGGATCTGATGCGGCGACTCACTCTCCGCAGTGCCTTCATCGCGCTGGTCGCGGTGCTGGGCACGGTCGCCGCTCCCGCCTGGGCGCTCGACGCGGCCCAGGCGCGCGCCATCGCGGTGGGCGACGGCGATGCGCGCATCGGGGCCCTGCAGGACGCGGTGACGCGGGCCGATCCGGGCCTGGCCACGTTCGCGCAGGCGCTGCTGGACGACTCGGTGAAGACGAGCGCCACCGGCGTCTTCATCGTCCACGACGACAAAGCCATCGACGCGATCACGGGCCAGCCCGCCAAGCTGCCCGACGACGCCGAGGACGTCTCCAACAACAACCGCATGCGCGGCGCGCTGCAGACCGCGCTGAGCGGCCTGCGGCTGCTGTCACCGGACCTGCCCACGCGGCGCAAGGCGATCGACGACCTGTCGGCCAGCGCCGCCGATCCGGCGCTGCTGCCGGTCGTCGAGAAGGCCTTCGCTGCCGAGACCGACACCAAGCTGAAATCGCAGCTGGGCCGCCTGCGAGCTGCCGTGCAGGTCGCGTCGCCCGACCGCGCCAAGCGCCGCGACGCGATCGCCGATCTTTCACGCAGCGGCGAGCCCACGGTGCGCGCGCTGCTGCAGTCGCGCCTGGCGCCCGACGCCGAGACCGACCCCGAGCTGCGGGCGGCGATCACGCAGGCGCTGGTCCAGGTCGACGGCCGCCTGGCCTGGGGCGAGCGGCTGGGCGTGCTGTTCACCGGCATCAGCCTGGGCTCGATCCTGCTGCTTGCCGCCCTCGGGCTGGCCATCACCTACGGCCTGATGGGCGTGATCAACATGGCGCACGGCGAGCTGATGATGATCGGCGCGTATACCGCCTGGGGTGTGCAGAACCTGTTTCGCCACTTCGCACCGGGCCTGTTCGACGCCTATGTCGTCGTCGCCATACCCGCGTCCTTTCTCGTCGCGGCCGCGGTCGGCGCGATCCTGGAACGCGGCGTGATCCGCTTCCTCTACGGCCGGCCGCTCGAGACCTTGCTGGCGACCTGGGGCATCAGCCTGGTGCTCATGCAGGGCGTGCGCTCGCTGTTCGGCGCGCAGAACGTCGAGGTCGAGAACCCGTCGTGGATGTCGGGCGGCATCGCCGTCGCGAGCAACCTGACGCTGCCCTACAACCGCCTGGCCATCATCGCCTTCGCCGCGCTGGTGCTGCTGGCGACCTTCCTGCTGATCAGCCGAACGCGCCTGGGACTGTTCGTGCGCGGCGTGACGCAGAACCGCCGCATGGCCTCGTGCACCGGCATCGATACGGTGCGCATCGACACCCTGGCCTTCGCGCTGGGCGCGGGCATCGCGGGCATGGCCGGCTGCGCGCTGAGCCAGGTCGGCAACGTCGGCCCGGACCTCGGCCAGAGCTACATCGTCGACTCCTTCATGGTGGTGGTGCTGGGCGGCGTCGGCCAGCTCGCCGGCACGGTGCTGGCGGCGCTCGGGCTCGGCCTGATGAACAAGGTGCTCGAGGGCGTGGCCGGCGCGGTGCTGGCCAAGATCTTCGTGCTGGTGTTCATCGTCGTGTTCATCCAGAAGCGGCCGCAGGGCTTGTTCGCGCTCAAGGGACGGAGTGCGGAATCGTGACACCCGCGTCTCCGATCCAACTGCTTCCCGAGTCCCGGCGCGGCCTGCTGCTGGGCGTGCGCGGCTGGAGCGTCGTCATCGGCGCGCTGGTCGTCATCGCCGTGCTGGTGCCGCTGCTCAACCTCGTGGTGCCGGCCGGCAATCCGCTGCACTTCGGCGACTACGGCGTCGCGCTGGTCGCCAAGATCATGTGCTACGCCATGTGCGCGCTGGCGATGGACCTGATCTGGGGCTACACGGGCATCCTGTCGCTGGGCCACGGCCTGTACTTCGCCCTGGGCGGCTATGCGATGGGCATGTACCTGATGCGCCAGATCGGCCGCGACGGCAACTACCGCAGCGAGCTGCCCGACTTCATGGTGTTCCTCGACTGGAAGACCATGCCCTGGACCTGGGGCGGCAGCGCCTCGTTCGCGTTCCAGATGTTCCTGGTCGTCGCGGCGCCGGCGCTGATGTCGGGCGTGTTCGGCTGGTTCGCGTTCCGCTCGCGCATCAAGGGCGTCTACTTCTCGATCATCACGCAGGCGCTGACCTTCGCCGGCATGCTGCTGTTCTTCCGCAACGAGACGGGCTTTGGCGGCAACAACGGCTTCACCGACTTCAAGCGCATCCTGGGCGTCCCGCTCGCGCTGCCATCCACGCGCATGGTGCTGTTCGTGCTCACCGGGCTGACGCTGGTCGCGTTCTACCTGCTGGCGCGCGCCATCGTCCACAGCAAGTACGGCCGCGTGCTGCAGGCGATCCGCGACGCCGAGAGCCGCGTCATGTTCACCGGCTACGACCCGCTCAAGTACAAGCTGTCGATCTGGGTGCTGTCGGCCACGATGTGCGGCATCGCCGGCGCGCTGTACGTGCCGCAGGTGGGCATCATCAACCCGAGCGAGATGTCGCCGGCGGCCTCGATCGAGATGGCGATCTGGGCCGCGGTCGGCGGCCGCGGCACGCTGGTCGGCCCCATCATCGGCGCGTTCTTCGTCAACGGCGCCAAGAGCTGGTTCACCCAGGCGTTTCCAGAGTTCTGGCTGTACTTCCTCGGGGCGCTGTTCATCGCGGTGACGCTGTTCCTGCCGCGCGGCATCATGGGGATCAGGGATCGATTGAAACGGACGAAGCTGCAAGAAGAGGGCGTGGAGGTGAAGGCATGACACCCGAGCTTCAGGAAGCCGGTGCGGCCTTGCTGGAACGGCACCACCAGCAGGCGGCGTCGCCGGCCGGTGGTGCCAGCTTCGGCCGTCTGATGCACGCCGACACGCCGGACTTCGCGCACGGCGTCGCGCTGTATCTCGACGAGATCAGCGTCAGCTTCGACGGCTTCAAGGCGCTCAACGCGCTGTCGCTGGCGATCGATGTCGGCGAGCTGCGCTGCATCATCGGCCCCAACGGCGCGGGCAAGACGACGATGATGGACGTCATCACCGGCAAGACGCGGCCCGATTCCGGCCACGCGCACTTCGGCTCCAACATCGACCTGCTGCGGCTGCGCGAGCCGCAGATCGTGCGTGCCGGCATCTGCCGCAAGTTCCAGAAGCCGACGGTCTACGAGGAGCTGTCAGTGTTCGAGAACCTGGAGCTCGCGCTGGCCGACGACCGCGGCGTGCGCGCGGCGCTGTTCGCGCGGTTGTCGCTTCCCCAGCGCGAGCGCATCGCCGAGATCCTGCAGCTGGTGCACCTGCTGCCCGAGGCGCACCGCATCGCCGGGCTGCTGTCGCACGGCCAGAAGCAGTGGCTGGAGATCGGCATGCTGCTGGCGCAGGAACCCACGCTGCTGTTGCTGGACGAACCGGTGGCCGGCATGACCGACGAGGAGACCGAGCGCACCGCGGAGCTGTTCCTCACGCTGGCTGGCAAGCACTCGCTGGTGGTGGTCGAGCACGACATGAAGTTCGTCGACATGCTGACGCAGGGCCATCGCAAGGTGACCGTGCTGCACGAAGGATCGGTGCTGGCCGAGGGCACGCTGGCCGAGGTGCAGGCCAATGCGCAGGTGATCGACGTCTACCTCGGAAGATAGGGCAGGCATGCTGCAGGTCGAAGGACTCAACCAATACTACGGCGGCTCGCACATCCTGCGCGACGTCGCGCTGCAGGCCAAGGTGGGCGAGGTCACCGTGGTGCTGGGCCGCAACGGCGTGGGCAAGACGACGCTGCTCAAGAGCCTGATGGGCGTGGTGCCCGCGCGCACCGGCAGCATCCGGCTCGACGACAAGGACCTGGCCGGCATGGCGCCGTACGAGCGGGTGCGGCGTGGCGTCGGCTACGTTCCCCAGGGGCGCGAGATCTTCGGCCGCCTGACGGTGATGGACAACCTGCGCATGGGCCTGGCCTCGATGCCCTCGGGCAGCGACGTGCCGGCCGAACTGTTCGAGCTGTTCCCGGTGCTCGCGCAGATGAAGAACCGCCGCGGCGGTGACCTGTCGGGCGGCCAGCAGCAGCAGCTGGCCATCGCCCGCGCGCTCGCGCCCGGGCCGCGACTGCTGCTGCTGGACGAGCCGACCGAAGGCATCCAGCCGTCGGTCATCAAGGACATCGGCCGCGTGATCCGCAAGCTCGCCGATCGCCGCACCATGGCCATCGTGCTGGTCGAGCAGTTCTACGACTTCGCAGCCGAACTGGCCGATGCGTACGTCGTGCTGGAGCGCGGCGTCGTGGTCGCGCGCGGCGCGGGCGCCGCGATGGAGTCGGACGGGGTCAGGACATTGATGTCCGTGTGATTCGTTTGCTTGGCGCCGCGCCCCTCGGGATCGGCGCCAGGCACCGCCAAGTCCGCGAAAAAAGGGCAGCGTCAGCCAGCACTGCGGCGCGGACGAGGCGATGCCAGGCACCTCGGGTGCGTCGACTCGCATGCCGGCGTGCCGGGTCGCTGCCAGAGGCGCCTGACGCCGGCCCGGGCCGCCAGCCAGCACTGCGGCGCGGACGAGGCGATGCCAGGCACCTCGGGTGCGTCGACTCGCATGCCGGCTTGCCGGGTCGCTGCCAGAGGTGCCTGACGCCGGCCCGGGCCGCCAGCCAGCACTGCGGCGCGGACGAGGCGATGCCAGGCACCTCGGGTGCGCCGACTCGCATGCCGGCGTGCCGGGTCGCTGCCAGAGGTGTCTGGCATCGCATCGAGTTGCCGCGACGGATGCCGCCATCCGACGACACATTGCCGGCGACTCGGTGCGGTGCCTGACGCCGGCCCGGGCCGCGCCTGCCTCAGGTGCGCCAGACGCGCGGGACGCACGCCTCGCGCTCCCATGCGAGCGCGCGCCACTTGCGCCATACCTGCGCCAGGAGCTCGTGCACCGGCTCCACCCGCGGCGCCAGCACGCGCAGTGTGACGACGTCGGGCTGCGGCGCCGTCGCGCCCGCGGTGGCCACCAGCGAATGCGCGGCGAAGATCTCGCGCGCCGCATCGAGCAGCAGGTCGCGCCGCGCGTCGGCCAACGGCATGCCCGCCGCAAACCACAGCGTGCCCAGCGCGCGATGGCCGGCCCAGCCACACGGGCCGTCCAGCAATGCGGTGTCGGCAGCCGACGTGCGCCCCCGCTCGAGCCAGCGCGCGCCCACCGCGATGTCGTGGCGGTAGTCGCCCGCGATGAAAGGGGCGTCGGCGGCCGGCAGGCCCAGGGCGACGCAGTCCCAGCCGAACATCTCGGCGCCGGGCGCGAGCTCGAAGCGCATGCGGTTGTCGGCGAACGCCCCCGAATGCACCAGCGTCTCGAGCGGCAGCCATTCCAGGCGGCCTCCGGCGGCCACCCTGGCGTGGATCGCCTGCACCGCGCGCTCGCCTCCGCTGCGATAGAAACGTGTCGCGCCGGGCGTGGTCACCAGCGCGTGGGCGCCGTCGCCGACGGCCAGGGCGACGTCCAGCGTGTCGCCACCGACGATTCCGCCGGGTGGATGCACGATCACCGTATGGCAGACCTGCGGGCCTTCCGGAAACAGGCTCTTGAGCACGCGCAGCGGGCCGTCGTGGCGGAAGTCGGCGCGCGTGCCGCCGGTGGCGGGCTCGGCGCGGTAGTCGAGGTTCAGGCGGGCGTGCCAAGCCATCGTGAGGGTCGAATGGTCGAGTCTGGAATCCCCGAGGGTATCGCACGTGCGCGCTGCGAATCATTCACAGATCTTTACCGGCCAAGCAAGCGTCGTTGACCACGGCCGGGCAGGATCGCCTGCAGTGCCTCGTTATGCCAGATCCGGCCAGCGAGCCGGCGTGTCGCTGCCGCCGGCTTTCCCCACTCCATGCGGCTTGCGCCGCCGCGAATGACTGACCCGATGACATCCTTCGACTCGATCGGTTACGCTCCGTCCGCGCAGGGTGTCCGCCCTGCGGCCTCCCACTCGCGGAACGCCCACTCCTCCATGACCAATCCGCATCTCCTGCTGATCGACGACGACGCGCGCCTGACGCGCATGGTCGGCGACTACCTGCGCACGCAAGGCTTCGACGTCGATACCGCCGGTACGCTGGCCGATGGCCGCATGCGCCTGGCCGCGGGCTCCTACGACGCGCTGGTGCTCGACCTGATGCTGCCCGATGGCGACGGCCTGGATTTCACGCGCGAGCTGCGCGGCCAGCCAGCCACCCGCCGGCTGCCGCTGATGATGCTGACCGCACGCGGCGAGCCCACCGACCGCATCGTCGGCCTGGAGCTCGGTGCCGACGACTACCTGCCCAAGCCCTTCGAGCCGCGCGAGCTGCTGGCCCGCGTCAAGGCGCTGCTGCGCCGTGCCAGCCCCGAGCCCGTCAACGAGGAAGTGCTGCGCTTCGGCAAGCTCGAGATCGACCTGGGCGCGCACGAGGCCCGCCTGGACGGCGTGCGCTGCGACCTCACCAGCCACCAGTTCGACCTGCTGGTGGTGCTCGCGCGCAGCCCCGGCCGCGTGCTGAGCCGCGACCAGATCATGGACGCGCTCAAAGGCCACCCGCTGGAGGCCTTCGACCGCTCCATCGACGTGCACATCTCGCGCATCCGCAGCGTGATCGAGGAAGACGCCAAGAATCCGAAGCGCGTGCTCACGGTTCGCGGCTCCGGTTATCTTTTTGCCCGCAAACAAGACGCCTGATCCCGCAACGCTTCGCGTCCTGCTCGCAGCGTCGGCCGTGCCGACGCTGTTTTCGTTTTGAATCGGCCCGCTGAAAGTCCGACTTGCGCTCGCTCTACCTTCGCATCTGGCTCACCGTGATCGTCACGCTGGCGCTGTTCGCCGGCGCGTCGGGCTGGCTCGTGCAGCGCCATCTCGACCAGGAGCGCATCCGCAACCAGGCGGCCATCAACGAGCGCATCGCGGCCTGGGGCGACCTGATCCAGCGCTCGCTGCCGGCGGCCAGCGCGCCGCCCGACGTGCAGGCGGAGGCCTTGCGCGACTGGTCGCAGCGCCTGCGCGTGCCGATGGCGCTGCAGGACGAGCAGGGCCATCGCATCGCCGCGTCCGACTCGTTCGTGCGCCGTGAGGGCGACAAGCAGCTGATGCACGTCGCGATCTACCAGATCAAGCTGGACGACGGCCGTTCGCTGTTCGTGATGCGGCCCAACATGCTCAAGCCGCCGCCCAGCGGCGACCCGTCGGTACCGCCGGACGAGGACATCGGCGGCTTCGGCACCGAGCACCACCCGCAGGTCAGCGAAGGGCGGGGGCCGCCGCCGTTCTGGTTCGCCGGCGTCGTGCCGCGCGGCGTGTCGCCGGGCCTGAGCCTGCTGGTGCTGGTCGTCGTGCTGTTCCTGGCGATCGCGCTGGGCGCCTACCCCTTCGTGCGCCGGCTGACGCGCCGGCTGGAGACGCTCAAGCGCGGCGTCGAGGCCTTCGGCCGCGGCGCGCTCGATCGCCGCGTGCCGGTGGAAGGCCGCGACGAAGTCGCCACGCTGGCCACCAGCTTCAACCTCGCGGCCGAGCGCGTCGAGGCGCTGGTGCGCTCGCACAAGAGCCTGCTGGCCAACGCCAGCCACGAG
>JBJMWF010000418.1:0-10964 GCA_045810265.1 Vitreoscilla sp.
GCCCAAGGCCGAACTCGAAGGCGAGATGGGCGATTCGCTGCCCGGCCTGCAGGCCCGCCTGATGAGCCAGGCGCTGCGCAAGCTGACCGGCACCATCAAGAAGAGCAACACGATGGTGATCTTCATCAACCAGATCCGCATGAAGATCGGCGTGATGTTCGGCAGCCCCGAGACCACCACCGGCGGCAATGCGCTCAAGTTCTACGCCTCCGTGCGCCTGGACATCCGCCGCATCGGCTCGATCAAGCGCGGTGAAGAAGTGGTCGGCAACGAGACCAAGGTCAAGGTCGTCAAGAACAAGGTCTCGCCCCCGTTCAAGGAAGCCGAGTTCGACATCCTGTACGGCGAGGGCATCAGCCGCGAGGGCGAGATCATCGACATGGGCGTCATCGCCAAGGTCGTCGAGAAGTCCGGCGCCTGGTACGCCTACAACGGCGAGAAGATCGGCCAGGGCAAGGACAACTGCCGCGAATTCCTGAAGGAAAACCCGGCGCTGGCCGTCGAGATCGAGAACAAGGTGCGCGAGTCGCTGGGCGTGCCGCTGGTGCCGGTCGCCGAGGCGCCCGTGGCCAAGAAGGGCAAGGCCAGCGCGGCGGAGTGATCTCCAGGCGCCGCCAGGTTCCGGCAAGCATGGCCTGAAGGGCGCGCGAGCGGCTTGTCAGGCCATGTTTCATTGAGGCCCACCGGCGCACTTGCTCCCATGTTCGACGTCCGAGGCGCGCCAACGCGCCCGGTGCCTCGCGAGCCCCGATATCTCGTCCACGCGCAGCGGCCTGCAGCACTCCGTCATGTCGTTCTCCGACAAGCCTCGCGAATCGCACGCGCCCCGCAAGGCGCGGCCGCGGCTCAGCCTGAAGATGCAGGCCATCGGCTTTCTGTCCCGGCGTGAACACAGCCGCCAGGAACTACGCGCCAAACTGCTGGATTCCTTGCGCAAGCGCGTGCGGGAGGAGTCGGCATTGGCGGCGGCCGCCGACAAGGCGAGGCAGGATCTCGCCGAGGCCTTGCAGGCGCAGTCGTCCAACGGCATTGACGACGCGTTCGCGCCGCCGCTGCAGGCCAACCTGGCCGCGGCCGAAGTGCGTGCCCAGCCGACCGGCCGGGTCGCCGCAGCAGCGTCTTCCCGCGATGCGGCCGGCGTCGCGGTCGCCGGCGAAGCGGCGCCCGACGGCGACCTCGAACACACTGATCCCGAAGCCGCGGTCGACCAGCTGCTCGACTGGCTGGCCGCTCACAACTACCTCAGCGAGACACGCTTCGTCGAGAGCCGGGTCAACGCCCGCTCGCGCAAGCAGGGCACGCTGCGGATCAAGCTCGAGCTGTCGCGCCACGGGCTGGCGCTGGAGCCGGAGCAGGCGGCGGCACTGCGCGAGACGGAGTTCGCCCGTGCCCAAGCCCTGTGGCAACGCAAGTTCGGTGAACTCGCGCCCGACGCCCGCTTGCGTGCGAAGCAGGCCCGCTTCCTGGCCGCGCGCGGATTCGCAGCGGACGTCGTCCGACGCGTGGTCGGCGGCGAAGAGGAGTTCTGAGGCAGGGCAGTGCGACCGCGGCCGGCGGCTGCGCCGGCTCGCAATGGAGCTTCGTCGACTCGCAATCTGGAGCCGCGCCGGCTCGCGGTCCGGGTCCGCCCGAGCTCGCGAGCCCGCGATCCGCGATCCCGCAGTCCGCCGCATGGTGCGGTGCACCATGATAAAGTCCTGGTTACACCGGGTTTCCGAGCATCCGCGCCCTGCGGGTATCCCCCCGGCTGTTGCAATCCATCGCAAAATCCCCCGCTTGCGTGAATCCCGTCCGCCGCTCTCCTGTCGATTCGCCGCGCGCCATCTCCAGCGCCTGTAGCGTCCCGCAGCTCCCCGGACACTCCCTTTAGTCGACCACTTCAAGAAGACGCTTCCATGAAGATCCACGAATACCAAGGCAAGGAACTCCTGCGCCAGTTCGGCGTGCCCGTGCCGCGCGGCTATCCTGCGTTCACGGTGCAGGAGGCGGTGGAAGCCGCTCAGAAACTCGGCGGCAGCGTCTGGGTCGTCAAGGCGCAGATCCACGCGGGCGGCCGCGGCAAGGGCGGCGGCGTCAAGCTCGCGCGCTCGATGGACGACCTCAAGAAGCTGGCCGGCGAGATCCTGGGCATGCAGCTCAAGACGCACCAGACCGGCCCCGAGGGGCAGAAGGTGCGCCGCCTGTACATCGAGGAAGGCGCCGACATCAAGAAGGAATACTACGTCTCGCTGGTCACCGACCGCGCGACGCAGAAGGTGGCCTTCATCGCGTCCAGCGAAGGCGGCATGGACATCGAGGAAGTCGCCCACTCGACCCCCGACAAGATCATCACCGACTTCATCGACCCGCTGACCGGCCTCGGCGCGGAGCAGGCCAGGAAGATCGCGGCCTCCATCGGCCTGCCCGAAGGCTCGCACGCGCAGGCCGTCGACCTGTTCCAGAAGCTCTACCAGTGCTACATGGACACCGACGCTTCGCTGGTCGAGATCAACCCGCTCAACTGCGACAGCAAGGGCAACCTCGTCGCCCTCGACGCGAAGTTCAACTTCGACGCCAACTCGCTGTTCCGCCACCCGGAGATCGTCGCCTACCGCGACCTCGACGAAGAAGATCCGGCCGAGATCGAGGCCTCGAAGTTCGACCTGGCCTACATCAGCCTGGACGGCAACATCGGCTGCCTGGTCAACGGCGCAGGCCTGGCCATGGCCACGATGGACACCATCAAGCTGTTCGGCGGCGAGCCGGCCAACTTCCTGGACGTCGGCGGCGGCGCCACCGCCGAGAAGGTCACCGAGGCCTTCAAGATCATGCTCAAGAACCCGCACGTCAAGGGCATCCTCGTCAACATCTTCGGCGGCATCATGAAGTGCGACACGATCGCCGAAGGCGTCATCACCGCCTGCAAGGCCGTGAACCTGTCGGTGCCGCTGGTGGTGCGCATGAAGGGCACGAACGAGGAACTGGGCAAGAAGATGCTGGCCGGATCCGGCCTGCCCATCATCGCCGCAGACACCATGGCCGAAGCCGCGACGAAGATCGTCGCCGCAGTCGCCTAAGCCCAGCCGGACCAAGGAATCAAACGAAATGTCGATCTACATCAACAAGGACACGAAGGTCATCACCCAGGGCATCACGGGCAAGACCGGGCAGTTCCACACCCTGGGCTGCCAGGCCTACGCGAACGGCAAGAACGCCTTCGTCGCCGGCGTGAACCCGAAGAAGGCCGGCGAGAAGTTCTCGGACATCCCCATCTTCGCCTCGGTCAAGGAAGCGCGCGCCGAGACCGGCGCGACCGTCTCCGTGATCTACGTGCCGCCCGCGGGCGCCGCTGCCGCCATCTGGGAAGCCGTCGAGGCCGACCTCGACCTGGTGGTCGCGATCACCGAAGGCATTCCCGTGCGCGACATGCTGATGGTGCGCAACAAGATGAAGGCCAAGGAAGCCGCCGGCGGCAAGAAGACGCTGCTGCTGGGCCCCAACTGCCCGGGCCTGATCACGCCCGATGAAATCAAGATCGGCATCATGCCAGGCCACATCCATCGCAAGGGCCGCATCGGCGTCGTCAGCCGCTCCGGCACGCTGACCTACGAAGCCGTGGCGCAGCTGACCGAGATCGGCCTGGGCCAGTCGTCGGCGGTGGGCATCGGCGGCGACCCGATCAACGGCCTGAAGCACATCGACGTGATGAAGGCGTTCAACGACGATCCGGACACCGACGCCGTCATCATGATCGGCGAGATCGGCGGCCCGGACGAGGCCGACGCGGCGCGCTGGTGCAAGGACAACATGAAAAAGCCGATCGTCGGCTTCATCGCGGGCGTCACGGCCCCGGCCGGCAAGCGCATGGGCCACGCCGGTGCGCTGATCTCGGGTGGTGCCGACACCGCGGATGCGAAGCTCGAGATCATGGAAGCCTGCGGCTTCACGGTCACGCGCAACCCGTCGGAAATGGGCAAGCTGCTCAAGGGCCTGCTCTGAGCCTTGCGGGCCCCGCCCGACATTGTTGAAACCGGCGGTTTCGCGGCGTCACGCCGCGAAACTGAACGGAAGCTTGCTGGCGTTGGGTAGACTCCGCGCTGGCGAACCAGGGAGCCTCCGGGCTCCTTTTCTTTTGCCGGCCAACCTCACAACGCGACCCGACGTGGACATCCTCCTGACAGCCGACTTCTGGGCCGCCCTGGGCGCCATCATCCTGGCCAACGTGCTGCTGTCGGGCGACAACGCCGTCGTCATCGCGATGGCGGCGCGCGGCCTGCCGGCGAACCAGCAGAAGAAGGCCATCCTGTTGGGCAGCGGCGCGGCGATCGTGATGCGGATCGTGCTGACGCTGATCGCCGTCAAGATGCTGGGCCTGCCCTGGTTGAAGCTGGTGGGTGGCCTGGCACTGCTGTGGATCGGCGCCAACCTGATGTCGGACGAGGAGCACCAGCACGACGCCGCCGCCAAGCCGATCGGCATCGGCGCCGCGGTGCGCACGATCCTGCTGGCGGACCTGGTGATGAGCCTGGACAACGTGCTGGCGGTGGCCGCGGCCGCGCAGGGCAACACCCTGCTGCTCGTCATCGGCCTGGCCGTCAGCATCCCGCTGATCGTGTTCGGCAGCACGCTGATCCTGAAGGTGATGGAGCGCTTCCCGGTCATCATCACCGCCGGCGCCGCGCTGCTGGGCTGGCTGGCCGGCGAGATGATGTTGACCGATCCGGCGATCCCGCGCTGGTTCGGCGAGGTGCCGGAGTCGGCCGTGCGCATCGGTGGCGTCATCGGCGCGGTGGTGGTGGTGCTGGTCGGCAAGCTGCTGCAACGGCGCGCCAGAAGCCGCGCCTGAGGCGGCGGCAGCTCGACAGCGCGTGACGAAAGCCGCAGGGAGCGCACCTACGACGTTCGCCGGGTTGACGATCGCGTCGCCAGCCCCCACTCTTGCAGCATGCCGCGCTCCTCGCTCCCCAAGCAGACGCCGTCGTCCCCGACGGCGCCGATGGCCTGGTTCCGCTTGAAACGCATGTTCGGACTCGCGGCCCGGGAGCGTGCTGCGCCGCCGCCGGGCTGGCACGGCAAGGCGGCCCACAATGGCTCCGCGGCCCACATGCCCAAGGTCACGGACTACGAGCTGCGCCATGTGATCGCCCGCAACGACCGCGCGACCATCTACCAGGCCACCGAGCGCAGCACCGGCCGGCTGATCGCGCTCAAGACCGTGCGCATCGGCAACGCCAGTGGCACCGACCGCGGCTTGTGGCGCGAGCGTTTCCTGCGCGAGGCCGAGGCTGCGGCGCGCCTGAAGCACGACTACATCGTCGCCGTGTACGCGGGCGGCGTGCAGGGCGAGGGCGACGCCACCACCGGCTGGCTGGCAATGGAATGGGTGCACGGCACCGACATGTCGCGCTACGCCTGCGTCAGCCGCATGCTGCCCGAGGGCGTGGTCGTCGGCATCTGCCAGCGCGTCGCGCTGGCGCTGGATCTGGCGCACCGCGCCGGCATCGTCCACCGCGACATCAAGCCCTCCAACATCCTGTTCGACCCGACCACAGGCACCGTCAAGGTCACGGATTTCGGTTCGGCCCGCGTGGCCGACACCGCCGCCACGCGCAGCGGCGTCATGCTGGGCACACCAGCCTACATGGCGCCCGAGCAACTGGCCGGCGCCGACGCCACGCCCCAATGCGACCTGTACGCGCTGGGCGTGCTGTTGTTCGAGCTGCTGATCGGACGCCGCCCATTCGAGGCCGACTCGATGGGCGACCTGCTCGCGCGCATCGCCCACCAGACGCCCCCGCGCGTGCGCATGCTGCGTCCGGAGCTGCCCCCGCTGCTGGACGACATCGTGGCTCGCCTGCTGGCCAAGGCGCCCGGCCTGCGCCAGGAAAGCGCGCACCAGGTCGCGCTCGAACTGCGGCTGGCGCGCCAGCAATGCGCGGCCGCGGAGCCCGGCAGCGCCGCCGCGGAATGGCCCGATACGGCGCCCGGACACGATCCCCTGAACGACCCGACGGCAACAGGCTCATTCCAAGGCACAATCGCCAGCTAACACGCGCGAATCCCTGCTTCGCCGCCTTCTGCCGTCCTCATGATCCTTGAGTTCTTCAGCGTTACTGATACCGGCCGCGCACGCCGCAACAACGAAGACTCCGTGGCGCTCGACGAAGCCGGGCGCATCGCGGTGCTGGCCGACGGCATGGGCGGGTACAACGCGGGCGAGGTGGCGAGCGGAATGGCCTCCGAGCGCGTCAAGAAGGAGCTCGCGCAACGCCTGAAACCGCTGGGCGCCACGCCCACCGAAGCCGAGATCAAGACGGCCCTGCTGGACGCGGTCGACAGCGCCAATCGCGAGGTGTACGACGCCGCGATGTCGCACCCTGAATATGCCGGCATGGGCACGACGCTGGTCGTGGCGCTGTACCGCGGCGACCGCCTGTGGCTGGGCCACATCGGCGATTCGCGGGGCTACCGTTTCCGCAACGGCCATCTCGAACAGCTCACGCGCGACCACTCGTTGCTGCAGGAGCAGATCGACGCCGGCCTGATCACGGCGGAACAGGCGGCCTACTCGATGCACAAGAATCTGGTTACACGTGCGGTCGGCGTCGATGAACTGGTCGACCTCGAAATCCACGACTATCCGGTCGAGCCCGGCGATCTGCTGTTGATGTGTTCCGACGGCCTGTCCGACATGCTCGCCGACGAGCAGATCGAACAGCTGTTGCGCACCAACGACAGCCTGCCGGCGGCCGGCGCGATGCTGATACAGGCTGCAAATGCGGCTGGCGGGCGAGATAATATCGCGGTGATACTGGCGCGTGCCAAGCCGGGCACTCGGGACTTCGCGAAGTCCTGGTGGTCGTTCTGGCGCTGACCAGGGCGGTCGTGAAATACCGGACGATGAATTACAACGAGCGCTGCGGCGTTTCCGACAAGCGGTCATCAGGCCGCGAGAGAAACTGAGGTTTTCAATGGGCAAACTCGTCGTCTCGCTCGATAACGTCGTGATCAAGGAATTCCAGATCACGAAAGAGCGCACCACGCTCGGCCGCCGGCCGTACAACGACATCGTGATCGACAACCTCGCGGTCAGCGGCGAGCATGCGGTGCTGACCGCGGCACAGTCCGATGTGTTCATCGAAGACCTCAACAGCACCAACGGCACCTACATCAACGGCAAGGCCGTCAAGAAGCAGCTGCTGTCCAACAACGACGTCGTCGAAGTCGGCAAGTACCGCATCAAGTTCCTCGCCGAGGACGCCGAGGACTACGAGAAGACGATGATCCTGCGCCCGGGCGCGTTCGGCCGTGCGCCGGGCGTGATCGGCGCGGCGTCGGCGGCAGCCTCGCCCGTGGCCGCCGGACCTGCTTCGATCAAGGTCCTCAACGGCGGCGCCGCCGGCCGCGAGGTGCTGCTCACCAAGGTCGTGACCACGGTTGGCAAGCCGGGCGTGCAGGTGGCCTCGGTCACCAAGCGCCCGGGCGGCTATGTGCTGTCGCATGTCGAAGGCTCGCGCCGGCCCAGCGTCAACGGCCAGCCCGTCGGCGAGGAGTCGATCTCGCTGAAGCACGGCGACATCATCGATCTGGCCGGCACGCAGATGCAGTTCGTGCAGAACTGAAGCAACGGCCGATCGTCCTGCCGCGCCTCGCGACGCAGGACTCCACCCCCGGGACACCACGTCGCCCTCGTCGACCGAGGAAAACTTGCGGCCCGCAAGCACACTGGCGACGGTACCGTGGCGCGCCATGGACGTCGCATTGTCGAGTTCCTCCCCAGATAGCGGGCAGGAAATCACGGCGTTTCATGAACAACTTGGCCTTTGGCGCCTTGCACGTGATGCGCTGCGGGGGCACCATGGACAGGGTACGCGGGAGGCGGTGACGCGGTCCCCGCGCGCGCGTGATGTCGCTCGTGAACGACTGACGGAGCTGTCCACCGCCCGGCCAGCCTCGCCGCTGCGCCACGCGGTGCTGCCTCGCTGGCTGGCCAGCCTGGTCGACGAAGATGCCCAAGAACAAGAACTTCCACGCTGATCCTTCAGTGTCCTATCCCTGCCTCACCCCCTCCGCGTGATCCCCGCATGAAAATCCAGGTCCTCGGCTGCTCCGGATCGATCGCGCGCGATTGCCGCACCACCAGCTTCCTGCTTGACCAGCGCGTCCTGATCGACGCCGGTACCGGCGTCGGCGACCTCTCGCTCGACGAGCTGGAGCGCATCGACCACATCCTGCTCACGCACTCCCATCTGGACCACGTGCTGGGCGTGCCCCTGCTGGCCGACAGCGTGCTGCGCCGCCGGCAGGCGCGCGGCGCGGCGCCGATCGAGGTGCACGCGTTGCCCGAAACGCTGGCCGTGCTGCACGAGCACCTGTTCAACAACCGCCTCTGGCCCGACTTCACCCGCCTGCCCACGGCCGAGTACCCGGTGCTGCGTTTCGTGCCGTTCAAGGTCGGTGATGTCCTCGATCTGGGCGGCCGCCACGTCGAAGTGCTCAGCGCGCGCCACTCGGTGCCGGCCTGCGGCTTCGCCGTCCACGGTCCGGTGGGGGGCCGCGGTGCCTGGGTCTTCAGCGGCGACACGGGCCCCAATCCGCCGTTCTGGGAGCGCATCGCGCAATTTCCGGTGGCGCACATCGTCATCGAGACGGCGTTCAGCGAGCCCGAATGCCGCCTGGCCAAGGCCAGCGGCCACCACTGCCCCAGTTCGCTGGCGGCCGAGCTGGCCGGCGCGCCGTCCGGTGCCGGCATCTACATCACGCACATCAAGCCGGGCGAGATCGACGCCGTCATGGCCGGCCTGCGGGCCCTGAAGCAGGAGCGTCCGTTGATGGAGCTGCTCAAAGGTGACACTTTTGAGTTGGTGTGACCAAAATTGTCAGGTTGGGGCGGCTCTGAAATGAGGAATTGTTCCGCGGCACTGACAAGACGCGTCACTTCGGCGTGCATATGTCACGGGGCAGGAGCCGGCCAAGGCGGCCATAGCGCTGGCACGGCATTCGCATACAGTCCAAGTGCGAACGTCTCGCCGTCCCATTTTTTATCCCCGTCATCAGGAGTCCATCCATGAAATTCGCCCACTACAAGCAACAGGCACAAAAGGGCTTCACGCTCATCGAATTGATGATCGTTGTAGCGATCATCGGCATCTTGGCGGCGGTGGCCTTGCCTGCTTACCAGGACTACCTGGTTCGTTCGCGCGTCTCGGAAGCCGTCGTTGCTGCTGATGCCGCCAAGCTGACGGTCGCCGACAATGCTGCCAACGGACTTGCCTTTTCGACGGGCTTCAATCCTGGCACGCTGACGCAGAACATCTCGACCATCCCGCAAATCAGCGACACCTCGGGCGTCATTACCGTTGGCACGTCGGTCAAGGCCGGCAGCATGACGATCACCATGACGCCGTTTGACGGCGCATCGGGCAAGACCCCTGGCGCGGCCCTGACCCCCGGCACCCCGCCGAAGAACCAACTCGCGTGGGCTTGCAGCTCGGCCCCGTCGACTGGCTTCAAGTATGTGCCGGCCAACTGCCGTCAAGCGACTCCCGTCGAACTGCTGTAAGCTTCAAATCCGGAGTGTCAATCTCGTTTGATCATCACGATCAAATGAGTAGGGTTGGACTAGCCCGGTCGCTCCGCTGTTTGACCAAAACGCCCGCTTTGCGGGCGTTTTTCGTTCCTTGTTCATATACCCTATGAAATTGAACCGCTTTCAGGCCTTTGGCTTTCACCTGCTGGGCTCCGGGGCCGCGGCGCTTGTTTCTTCCGGGCTCGTTTTTCTGGTCTGGTACCGGTGGCCGCTGGCGGCTGCCACCGGGGTGACGGAAATCTTTCTTTTATTGCTGGCGGTCGATGTCGTCATGGGGCCTTTCATGACGCTGGTTGTCTTCAACCCGGCCAAAAAGGAATTGAAGCGCGACCTGGCGGTGATCTTGCTCCTGCAGATCTGTGCCTTGCTGTACGGCTTGTATGCGGTATTCGTCCCGCGACCGGTCTATCTGGCCTTCAATGTCGACCGGTTCGATCTGATCTACGCCAATGATCTGACCAACGAAAAACTGCGCAAGGTTGTCGATCCCCGGTTTCAGTACGTGCCTTTGTTCGGCACCGAGGTGATCGCCGCCCGTACGCCTGATTCCGTCAAGGCGCGCAACGACATCTTGTTCAGCGCGACCGCTGGCAGCGACGACCTGCCCCAAATGCCGCAGTACTATGTCCCTTACCAGCAACTGAAGGTCGACGTGCAAAAGCACATTCGCCCGCTGCAGGAGCTCAAATCCTTCAACGCCGAAAAGACGGCTGCGATCGACACGTTGGCCAGCAAGTATGCGGCGATCCCCGGTGGCATCGGCTTTGTGCCGTTGCGAGGGAAGGTCAAGGACCTGACCGTGATCGTGCGGCGGGATTCCGCCGAAGTTCTGGAAGTCGAAGACTTCAAGCCATGGAGAGACTGAGCCGCCCGAGGGCGCATGCCATCCCCGTCGTCCCGGTATTCGGGGATGCCTGAAGGTTGCCTGCGCAAGTGAGTATCGGCCGGCGAGCACGCATTCTTGCGGCCTCGCAGGCCTCGATCCCCGCCGTCCGCAAGTGCTGAGCTCGGGCGGCTGCGCCAAGCCGGCTATGTGCAATGCCGGCACCGCTCCCGACCTCCAAGGGCGCAGCGACAATCCGCGGACCTGACGCTGGATCACCCCGGCCAGAAGGTCGTGCGACACCACTGACCGCTGCGGCGGGCCGGAATCGCGTTACCCTGTGCACCGTTTGCGCTGCGCCCCCGCTGCGCGAGCCGCTGTTCCGCCGGCTCCCCCATCATCCCTTGCAATGACCAGTCAAACCTCTCCCAGCGAGCGCACTGAAATCCGCTTGATCGTCTACGCGCTGGCGCTGATCTGTCCTCCGCTGCTGGCCTACAACCGCACGCCGTCTGCCACGCAGCTCAACGAGTTGCTGTGCGTGTTCGGCTGGGGCCTGTGCCTGCTGGCGGC
>JBJMWF010000419.1:0-7156 GCA_045810265.1 Vitreoscilla sp.
CCGTCGATCTGGGACACCTTCTGTGCCATCCCGGGCAAGACGCACCTCGGCGACAACGGCGACGTCGCCTGCGACCACTACCACCGCTACGCACAGGACGTCGCGCTGCTGGCCGACCTCGGCTTGGACGCCTACCGCTTCTCGATCGCCTGGCCGCGCGTGATGGACGCCGACGGCCGCCTGAACCAGCGCGGCGTCGACTTCTACCAGCGCCTGCTCGACCGCCTCGAGGCCCACGGCATCGCGGCCTGGGCCACGCTCTATCACTGGGATCTGCCGCAGCACCTGCAGGATCGCGGCGGCTGGCTCAATCGCGACACCGCCTTCCGCTTTGCAGACTACGCCGAGGCCATGGGCCGCCTCTTCAAGGGCCGCATGGCCGGCTGGATGACGCTCAACGAGCCCTACTGCTCGGCCTACATCGGCCACACCGAGGGCCGCCACGCGCCGGGCCTGACCGACGCGCGCTACGGCGTCGAGGCCATGCACCACCTGCTGCTGGCGCACGGCCTGGGCACCGCGGCGCTGCGCGCCAACGACAGCGCGCCGGTCGGCCTGGTCGCCAACGTCTGCCAGGTGACGCCGGCCAGCGATTCGCCCGCCGACCGGATCGCCACCGAGCGAGCGGCCGCCAGCTCCAACCACTGGCCGCTCGACCCGCTGTTCCTCGGGCGCTACCCGGCGCCGCTGCGCGAGCTGTGGCCGCAGGCGCAGGCGCCGATCCGCGACGGCGACATGGCCACGATCGGCGCGCCGCTCGACTTCATCGGCATCAACTACTACTTCCGCCAGGTGATCGCCAGCGACGGCGGCCACGGCTTCGTCGTGCGCCCGCTGCCGGACGTCGAGCGCACCCAGATGGGCTGGGAGGTGTTTCCCGACGGCCTGCGCGACCTGCTGCTCGAATTCAAGCAGCGCTACCCGACGCTGCCGCCCGTCTACATCACCGAGAACGGCATGGCCAGCGCCGACATCGTCGAAGGCGGGCGCGTGCACGACGCGCAGCGCGCGCGCTACTTCAACCGCCACCTCGCGGCGGTCGACGAGGCGATGCGACAGGGCGTGGACGTGCGTGGCTATTTCGCGTGGTCGCTGATGGACAACTTCGAATGGAGCTACGGCTACGAGAAGCGCTTCGGCCTCGTGCACGTGGACTACGCCACGCAGTTGCGCACGCCCAAGGATTCGGCGCTCGCGTTCAAGCAGTTCCTCCAGGCGCGCCGCGTCGGCCGCTGAAACCACCGATGCGACCGGTGAGCAAGTCGCGCTACAAGACCAGCAAGGAGACAATCCGATGAGCAACAAGACCACCCGCCTGGCCGTCGCACTCGCGCTCGCCTTCGGCGCCATCGCCGGCGCGCAGGCGCAGGCCAACCGCGCCGAGGTGCTGCACTGGTGGACGTCCGGCGGCGAGTCCGCGGCCGTCAAGGTGCTGGCCAGCGCCTACACCTCCGCCGGCGGCACCTGGGTCGACGACGCGATCGCCGGCGGCGAACAGGCGCGCTCGGAGGCCGTCAACCGCATGGTCGGCGGCAAGCCGCCCACCGCGGCGCAGTTCAACACCTCCAAGCAGTTCCTCGACCTGATCGACCAGGGCATGCTCAACGACGTCGACGTCGTCGCCGCCAGGAACAACTGGGACAAGATCCTGCCCGCGCCCATCCTCAACGCGATCCGGATCAAGGGCCACTTCTACGCGGTGCCGGTGGACATCCACATGCCGGCCTGGTTCTGGTACTCCAAGCCGGCGTTCGCCAAGGCGGGCATCGCCAGCGAGCCCAAGACACCGGACGAGTTCTTCGCCGACCTCGACAAGCTCAAGGCCGCCGGCATCGTGCCGCTGGCCTTCGGCGGCCAGCCGTGGCAGGAGAAGGTGACGTTCTACGCCTGGCTCGCGCACGTCGGCGGCCCCGAGATGTACATGAAACTGTACCGCGACAAGGACGCGGCGATGGTGCTGACGCCGCAGTTCAAGGCCTTGCTGGCCTCGTTCAAGCGCCTGAAGAACTACGTCGACGCGGGCTCGCCCAATCGCAACTGGAACGACGCCACCGCGATGGTGATCTCGGGAAAGGCCGGCGTGCAGATCATGGGCGACTGGGCCAAGGGCGAGTTCGCCACCGCGCACCAGACCGCCGGCAAGGAGTTCGGCTGCTTTCCCGGCTTCGGGCCCAAGTCGCCCTACCTGGTCGCGGGCGACGTGTTCGTATTCCCCAAGATCACTGACGCGGCACAGGTCAAGTCCCAGCAGTTGCTGGCCACCGTCTTCACCTCGCCGGCGACGCAGGTGGCCTTCAGCAACAAGAAGGGCTCGATCCCGATTCGCACCGACGTCGACGTGAATGGCCTGGACCCTTGCGCGCAGATGGGCGTGACCATCATGAAGGACGTCTCGCGCCAGCTGCCCACGCCCGAGATGCTGATCACGCCCGACCTCGAGGGCTCGCTGCAGGACGTCATCACCAAGTTCTGGAACACCGGCGAATCGGCCGACGACGCGGCCAAGGCCTTCGCGGCCGCGCTCAAGAACGGCTGACGCTTCCAGGATGACGCCGCGCCGCCCTCTCCTTCGCCACGCCGTCGCCTGGGCCGCGCTGCTGCCCATGGCGGCGACCGTGCTGTGGGTGTACGTCGGCAGCGTGCTGTGGTCGATGCGGATCTCGGTCAGCAGCTCGCGCACGCTGCCGATCGGCGACTTCGTCGGCCTGAAGCAGTACGCACGTCTGTTTGACAGCGAGCGCTGGACGCTCTCGCTGCAGAACATGGCCTCGTTCGGCGTGCTGTTCATCGTCGGCTGCCTGGCGATCGGCTTCCTGCTGGCGGTCTTCGTCGACCAGCGCGTGCGCGCCGAAGGCGTGCTGCGCACCATCTTCCTGTACCCGTACGCGATGTCCTTCGTCGCCACCGGCCTGGTCTGGCAGTGGATGCTCAATCCGGAGCTGGGACTGCAGTCGACCGTGCGAGGCTGGGGCTTTGCGGCCTTCACCTTCGACTGGATCGTGCGCCAGGACACGGTGATGTATGCGATCACGATCGCTGCCGTCTGGCAGGCCTGCGGCCTGGTGATGGCGCTGATGCTGGCGGGCCTGCGCGGCATCGACGAGAGCCTGTGGATGGCCGCGCGCATCGACGGCATCCCCGCCTGGCGCGTCTACGCCAGCATCGTGCTGCCGATGCTGGGGCCGTCGTTCGGCACCGCCTTCGTGCTGCTGTCGGTCAGCGTGGTCAAGGTGTTCGACGTCGTCGTCGCGATGACCCAGGGCGGCCCCGGCCTGGCCAGCGAAGTGCCGGCCAAGTTCATCATCGACAACCTGCTGGTGCGCGCCAACATCGGCCTGGCCTCGGCGGCCTCCACCGTGCTGCTGCTGACCGTGCTGGCGCTGCTGGTGCCGTGGTTCTACGCCCGCGCGCACGCGGCACGCAAGGGCGAGCGCGTCGCGCGTGCCCTGCGCGCGAGCCCGGCGCAGGAGGCCGCGGCATGACGGCCGACGTCCGCGCCGCCGTCGTGCCCAGCGGCGGACTGGGCCAGGAAGCGATCGCCGAGCGCCGCATCGGGCGCCGGCGTCCCGGCAGCCGCCTGCCGCGGCCGGCGCGCATCGGGCTCTACGTGTTCCTCGCGACCGCGGCGCTGTTGTTCCTGCTGCCGCTGTACGTGATGATCGCCACCTCCATCAAGCCGATGGAGGAGATCCGCCTGGGCAACCTGTTCGCGCTGCCGGTCAAGATCACGCTGGAGCCGTGGGCGCAGGCCTGGATGTCGGCCTGCACCGGACTGGAGTGCGGCGGCATCCGCACCGGCTTCATGAATTCGGTGGCCATCGTCGTGCCAAGCACGGTGCTGTCCATCCTGCTCGGCGCGCTGAACGGCTACGCGCTGTCGTTCTGGCGCCCGCGCGGGGCGCAGGCGCTGTTCGTCGTCCTGTTGACCGGGGCGTTCATTCCCTACCAGGTGATGCTGTTCCCGCTGATCCGCGCGCTCGCCGCGATGGGGCTGTTCGGCACGTTGCCCGGCGTCGTGCTGATCCACACGCTGTTCGGCATGCCGGTGATGACGCTGCTGTTCCGCAACTACTACGCCGGCGTGCCGCACGAGCTGTTCATGGCGGCGCGCATCGATGGCGGCGGCTTCTGGCGCATCTTCGTGCAGCTGATGCTGCCGATGTCGCTGCCCATCATCGTGGTCGCGATGATCATGCAGGTGACGGCGATCTGGAACGACTTCCTGATCGGACTCGTGTTCGCCGGCCACGACTGGCTGCCGATGACCGTGCAGCTGAACAACATCATCAACACGACCACCGGCGAGCGGCTCTACAACGTCAACATGGCGGCGACCTTGCTGACGTCGCTGGTGCCCTTGACCGTCTACCTCGTCTCCGGCCGCTGGTTCGTTCGCGGCATCGCGGCGGGCGCCGTGAAGGGCTAGGAATGATGTGGGTTGGCACCTCTGCGCTGCGAACACGGCGTCAGGCACCGCCGCCGATCGCGGCAAGCCTGGCAGCCGGCGGGAAGGCCCCGGCGCGATCGGCGGCGGTGCCAGACACCTCGACGCCGGCCCGCCGACGCCTGCCTGGGCCACGGATGGCTGCGGCCGGAGGTGTCTGGCAACGCCTCACCCGCGCACGAATGCCAGCTGAAGCGATGCGGCACATCGCGGTGAGGCGGTGCCTGACGCCGATCCCCTTTGAACAGGGCAAATGAACACATGAACGTCTCGATCAAGCAACTCGCCGTGCGCATGGGCTCAACCCCGGTGCTGGAACATCTCGACCTCGACGTCGTCGAAGGCGAATTCCTGGTGCTGCTGGGCCCGTCAGGCTGCGGCAAGTCGACGCTGCTGCACGCGGTGGCGGGGTTGATCGATACCGAGGCCGGCAGCGTGCACATCGGCGGACGCGACGTGACCTGGGCCGACCCGAAGGATCGCGCGATCGGCATGGTGTTCCAGTCGTACGCGCTCTATCCGACGATGAACGTGGAGCGCAACATGTCGTTCGGCCTGCGCGTGGCCGGCCTGCCGAAGGTCGACATCGCGCGGCGCGTGGCACGCGCGTCGAAGATGCTGCAGCTCGACGCCCTGCTCGCTCGCAAGCCGGCGCAGCTGTCCGGCGGGCAGCGCCAGCGCGTGGCGATCGGGCGCGCGCTGGTGCGCGAGGCGCAGGTGTTCCTGTTCGACGAACCGCTGTCCAACCTCGACGCCAAGCTGCGCACCGAGCTGCGGCGCGAGCTCAAGACGCTGCACCGCGATCTGGGCGCCACCATGATCTACGTCACGCACGACCAGGTCGAGGCGATGACGCTGGCCACGCGCGTGGCCGTGATGCGCGGCGGCCGCATCCAGCAGATCGGCACCCCGGGCGAGGTCTACGCACGGCCGGCCAACATGTTCGTCGCCGGCTTCCTGGGCTCGCCCAGCATGAACTTCGTCGAGGGCGAGATCGGCGGCAGCGGTGCGACGCTGGGCGTGCGTCCGGAACACCTGACCCTGCATCCGGCCGGCGCGGCCTGGCCGCAGGCCGAGGTCACGCTGGTCGAGGCGATGGGCGCGCACGAGGTGGTCTGGCTGGACATGCACGGCCACCGGCTGGCGGCCATCGCGCCGGCGGCCGGCGTGCACCAGATCGGCCACCGCGTCGGCGTGCAGATGGACCTGGATCGCGCCACCCTGTTCGACCCGGTGTCGCAGCAGCGCATCGATCTGCGCGCCGGCGCGTTCCGCCAGCGTTCCCACTGATATCGTCCGCAGCCATGGCAACGATCAAGGACGTCGCAAAACTGGCCGGCGTGGGCGTGGGCACCGCCTCGCGCGTGATCAGCGGCAAGGGGTCGTTCTCCGAGGCCGCCGCGGCGCGGGTGGAAGGGGCGGCGCGCCAGCTCGGCTTCCGTCCGAGCGCGATCGCGCGCGCGTTGTCGCTGCAGAGCACCGGCACCATCGGCGTGTTCGTGCCCGACTTCAAGGGACCGTTCTACGGACCGCTGCTGGACGCCATCGACGCCGAGCTGCGCCGGCACGACCGCCACATGGTGGCCGCCAACGGCTGCGGCGACGAGGACACCCGCCAGCAGTCGCTGGACGGCGTGCGCTTCCTGATCGAGCGCGAATGCGACGGCATCATCCTGTGCAGCAACGCGCTGCGCGACGCCGACTTCGCCGCGCTGCGCGACGACTTCGCCAACCTGGCGATCGTCAACCGCGACGTCAAGGGCATGAAGACCCACTGCTTCACCGTCGACCACCGCGCCGCCGGCCGCGCCGCGGCCGACGCGCTGCTGGCGCACGGCCATCGCAGGATCGCCGTGATCTCCGGGCCGTCCGGCGTCGGCGACAACAAGCAGCGCCTGCAGGGCCTGTTCGACCGGCTCGGCGAAGCCGGCATCGCGATGGACTCGCTGCCCATCGAGGAAGGCGACTTCAGCGCGCCCTCCGGCTGGGCCGCCTGCGAGCGCCTGGTCGCGCGCAAGCCCAAGGTCACGGCGCTGTTCTGCGCCAACGACCAGATGGCCATGGGCGCGATCAGCTACCTGGGCCACCACGGCGTCCGGGTGCCGCAGCAGTGGTCGGTGATGGGCTACGACGACTCCGACGTCGCCGCCTTCTTGTCGCCGCGCCTGACCAGCGTGCGCATCCCGATCGCCGAGATGGCGCTCAACGCCTGCCGCCAGCTGCTCAACACGCGCTTCGGCTCGGAGCTCGCGGTCTCGCGCAAGTTCGTGCCGACGGTGGTCATGCGCGATTCGCTCGCCAGGGCGCCCTGAGTTCCTTGAACGCGGGAGCCCCGCGCCGCAAGCTGGGGATCGGCGCTACGATCGAAGGCCATTCCAGGAGGCCCCATGACCCGCTACGCCAACATCCTCGAAACCGTCGGCCGTACGCCGGTCGTGCGCATCAACAAGCTTGCGCCGCCGGGCGTCGAGCTGTGGGTCAAGGTCGAGGCCTTCAACCCGCTGGGCTCGGTCAAGGATCGCCTCGCGCTGGGCGTGATCGAGGCCGCCGAGCGCAGCGGCGAACTCAAGCCGGGCCAGACCGTCGTTGAGGCCACCAGCGGCAACACCGGCATCGGGCTGGCGATGGTGTGCGCCCAGAAGGGCTACCCCCTGGTGGTGACGATGGCCGAGAGCTTCAGCGTCGAGCGCCGCAAGCTGATGCGCTTCCTCG
>JBJMWF010000420.1:0-11674 GCA_045810265.1 Vitreoscilla sp.
CAACCCATGCGGCCCAATGCAGCGTCGACACGTCCGTGCACGATCACCTGGCTGGCGGTGTCGCGTTCGGGCTTGAGCAGCACCGGATTCATGTCGACCTCGGGCTCGACGACAGCGGCCAGGGCCTGGAAGTACTGGGCGGAGCCGATCTCCGCGCCCAGGCCATCGAGGCCCGCGACGACGCGCGCGTTGTTGCTCATGTTCTGTGCCTTGAACGGCTTGACCCGCGTGCCGCGCCGGACTGCAGAGCGGCACAGCGCCGTCGCCAGCCAGCTCTTGCCGGCGCCGCTCGAGGTGCCCCAGACCACCAGGAACCGCGTCATCGCGGCGCCGCCAGCGACAGGGACTGGAACACGAACTCGGTGGGCAGAAAGGGCGGCTGCGAGGCGATGCGGCGCCGCGGACCGTCGACCACATGCAGCGGCTTCGTGAAGCCCGGGCCGCCGGTGACGAACGTGTGGAACTCGCCGTCCTCGCCGCAAGGGCACACGCTTGCGGGCAGCCGCGCGAGGAAGGCGGCGTCGTAGGCGGCGCCGCAGAACGAGGCGTCCAGCCAGCGCGTGTCCACGCACACGACGCGCGCCTGCACGCCGCGGGCGACGAGCTCGCGCGCGAGCGCGTCACGCGACTGCCCCCACAGCGGAAACAGCGCGACCAGGCCGCCCGCGCGTTCGCACGCGGGCACGAGCCAGTCGCGATGGGCCTGCAGGTCGATGTCGCCGAAGATCATGTGGGTGTGGCCCGAGGCCGCGAGCTCGCGCAGGCAGGCATCGAAGCGCGCCGCGTAGTCGCCCTGCGGCACGCGCACGCTGACCGGCGTGCCGCCCAGCGCGAGCACTTGGGCCTCGACCAGCTCCGGCGGCAGCGAATGCGACTTGCTGGTGCCGTCCTCATCGCACATCGTGACGAACGTGGTCACGGCCAGGCCTAGCTCGCGCGCTCGGGCCAGCGCCAGCCACGAGTCCTTGCCGGCACTCCAGCTGATGGCGCAGCGGGGCGCACTCCAGTGCGAGGACGCTGCCTTCATGACAAGCGGGGCCGGCAGGCCGTCACTGCGCGCCAAGATCGATCTTGGACATCGGCACCGCGCTCTCCATCACGATCGTGAGCGCCAGGCAGGGGTCGAGCGTGGACTTGGCCGCGGTGATGGCGTGCACGGTCGCCAGCGCGTACAGCACGGGCCACAGATCGGGCGCCGGGCAGAACTTCTTGACCAGTGGCAGCAGTCCCGGCCAGAAGGCGCGGACATAGTTGATCGGCAGGTCGCCGGTCGGATGTCCGGCGGGCAGGCGCGGCACGCCGAATTCGGGACTCCCGACAACCTGCGAGCTGTGCTTGAAGATCCCCGCCAGATCCGGCGGCGTCGTGCAGCCGGCCTGGCGCGCGGCGTTGACGGCGACGTTCCACAGCGACAGGTTCGACTCCGCGAGCGGCTTGTTCAGCGCATCGCCGAAAAAGAACTTCTTGCCGTCGCGGGTGTCCACCTGGGTGAGGTAGGACTGTTCCGGCAGGCCCTTGGCGAGCGCGGCGGCCCGCAGGCTGGCCTGGCAGGCGTAGCCTGCGAGGCCGCCCAGCGCGCACAGCAGCGACTCCGCATGCACGCCCTTGTCGTCCTTCATGGCGACCAGCAGGCGCTCGAACACCGCCTGGGCACCCAGCTTCGCGCCGATCAGCGGATCGTTCTTCGATCGCTCGGCGATGGTTTGCATCAGGACGTCGTCCGGCGACGGCGCGGCCGTGCCGGAGGGTGCAGGCGAAGGCGAGGGCGCTGGCGCCGAAGTCGCGCGTCCGGCATTCGCACCGGCAAGCAAGCCGAGCAGCTTCTTGAGCATGAGACGACGATCGCGCACGAATGGATGAGGACGGAGGGATGGCCTGCCCAGAGGGACTCGAACCCCCGACCCCCAGCTTAGAAGGCTGGTGCTCTATCCAGTTGAGCTATGGGCAGTCTTGCGCAGCCCACGATTCTATCGGGCTGCTCAGCGGCGCGCGTACTGCGTCTGGCCGAACAGCATCTCGCGCGCCTTGGGGTCGTCGTCCAGCGGCCTGCGCTGGCCGGTGAGCACGTCCACGCCGCGGATGACGGCGGGGCGCGCAGCGATCTCGTCGAACCAGCCCTTGAGGTGCGGGAAGTCGGCCCACGAGATGCCCTGGTTCTTCCACGAGCGCAGCCAGGGAAAGATGGCCATGTCGGCAATGCCGTAGTCGCGGCCGCCGATGTAGCGCGACTTCGCCAGCCGCTTGTCCATCACGCCGTACAGGCGGCGCGCCTCGTTGGTATAACGGTCGACGGCATAGGCGATCTTCTCGGGCGCGTAGATGCGGAAGTGGTGCGCCTGGCCCAGCATCGGCCCGACGCCGCCCATCTGGAACATCAGCCACTGCAGCATCTCGTAGCGCTCGGACACCGAGGCCGGCAGGAAGCGGCCCGTCTTGCCGGCCAGGTACAGCAGGATCGCGCCGGACTCGAACAGGCTGATCGGCTTGCCGTCCGGGCCGTCGGGATCGACGATGGCCGGAATCTTGTTGTTGGGGCTGATCTTGAGGAAGTCGGGCTTGAACTGATCGCCCGCGCCGATGTCGACCGCGTGCACGCGATACGGCAGGCCGCATTCTTCAAGCATGATATGAACCTTGTGGCCGTTGGGCGTGGCCCACGAATACACTTCGATCATGACTGGATGCTCCGGCAGGGGCTGGTGACGAACAATACAACATCATGCTTGAAGCGGTGCGGCGATGGTTGACCTTAGGGCGCGCGCTCCCGAACTGGGCCGAGTTCGCCGCCTGGGCCCGCGACAACCACTGGACGCTCAAGCGCACCATCTCGCACGATGGCTGGGCCATGGACCACAACCCCGCCCACGCCGGCTGGCGCATCGAATGGGGCCCGGCGCAGCGCAGCTTCATGAGCAGCCATGAGTTCCGCATCCGCTTCGAGGTGGCGCAGAACTCGGACGTGCAGGCGCTGGTGCTCGATCGTCCCTTGCTCGCGCGCCTGGACCACGAGGTCTACGCGCAGTTCACCGACAACGTGCAGACCCGGCTCGACGAACAGACGCCCGAGGAGATGCGCTGGCTGGCGATGCACGCCAAGCTGAGCCCCAACCAGATGGGCGTGTCGCTGCGCGACCGCTACGGCGCCATCAGCAACGACACGGCGTGGGTCGCGCGCTGGCTGGCCGGCCCGATCGCCGATGCGTTGAAGAAGCGCGCCGAGGCCATGCCCATCGAGGCCGTCTCGGCCGAGCCCTTCATCCTGCGGCTCTCGCGCGGCCAGGTGGTGATCCGGCAGGCGGCCGCCGCGCCGCGGGTGCAGGTGCTGCAGACCTGCATCGCGGTCGCCGAGGCCGTGGACGAGGCGCTCAGGAAGTCCGCTTGACCTTGCCGAGCTCGATCTTGGCGATCGAGTTGCGGTGCACCTCGTCGGGGCCGTCGGCGAAGCGCAGCGTGCGGGCCACGGTGTAGAAGTAGGCCAGCGGCGCGTCCTCGGACATGCCCATCGCGCCGAACACCTGCATCGCCCAGTCGATCACGCGGCAGGCCATGTTGGGCGCCACGACCTTGATCATGGCGATCTCCGACTTGGCCGACTTGTTGCCGGCCACGTCCATCATCCACGCGGCCTTGAGCGTGAGCAGGCGCGCCATGTCGATCTGGCAGCGCGCCTCGGCGATGCGCTCCTGCGTGACCGTCTGGTGCGACAGCGGCTTGCCGAACGCCACCCGCACGGCGGCGCGCTCGCACATCAGCTCCAGCGCGCGTTCGGCCAGGCCGATCAGGCGCATGCAATGGTGGATGCGGCCGGGGCCGAGCCGGCCTTGCGCGATCTCGAAGCCGCGGCCTTCGCCGAGCAGGATGTTGGAGACGGGCACGCGCACGTCATCGAACGCCACTTCCATGTGGCCGTGCGGCGCGTCGTCGTAGCCGAACACCGTCAGCGGGCGCAGCACCTTGACGCCGGGCGCATCGGCCGGCACCAGGATCATCGACTGCTGGGAGTGCGACGGCGCCTCGGGATCGGACTTGCCCATGAAGATGTAGACGGCGCAGCGCGGATCGCCCGCGCCCGAGGTCCACCACTTGCGGCCGTTGAGCACGTACTCGTCGCCGTCGCGCACGATGCTGGACTGGATGTTGGTCGCGTCCGACGAGGCCACTGCGGGCTCGGTCATCGCGAAGGCGCTGCGGATGCGACCTTCGAGCAGCGGCTCCAGCCAGCGCCGCTGGTGCTCGGGCGTGCCGTAGCGCACCAGCACCTCCATGTTGCCGGTGTCCGGCGCGGAGCAGTTGAAGACCTCGCTGGCCCACGGCGTGCGGCCCATGATCTCGGCCAGCGGGGCATAGTCCTGGTTGGACAGGCCGGCACCCCGTTCGGAGTCAGGAAGAAAGAGGTTCCACAGGCCGGCGGCGCGCGCCTTGACCTTCAGGTCCTCGATCAGCTGCAGCGGCGTCCAGCGCTTGCCGGCCGCGGTGTTGGCCTCGATCTCGGCGAAATAGCGCGGCTCGGCCGGCAGGACGTGTTCGGCGATGAAGGCCTGCAGGCGGGCCTGCAGCTCGATCGTGCGGGGCGAGTAGCTGAAATCCATCTCAGGCCTTCCGTGCGAATTGCCAGGCGAGTTCGGCCAGCGGCCGCGCGCCGGCGCCCGTGGCGCGCGCCTGCGCGCTCGAGGCGGTGCCGTCGACCACGCGGCGGGCGATGCCTTGCAGGATCGCGGCCAGGCGGAACAGGTTGTAGGCGAGGTAGAAGTTCCAGTCGGCCAGCAGGGCGTCGGGGTCGGCGCGGCCGGTGCGCTCGCAGTAGCGGCGCACGTAGTCGCGCTCGGACGGGATGCCCAGCGCGGCGTGATCGAGGCCCGCGATGCCGCGGAAGGTGCCCGGCGGAATGTGCCAGGCCATGCAGTGGTAGCTGAAGTCGCCCAGCGGATGCCCCAGGGTCGACAACTCCCAATCGAGCACGGCCAGCACGCGCGGCTCGGTCGGGTGGAAGATCAGGTTGTCCATGCGGTAGTCGCCATGCACGACGGAGACCTGCGATTCGTCCATCGCGCTGGCCGGCATGTGCGCGGGCAGCCACTCGATCAGCCGGTCCATCGCCTCGATCGGTTCGGTGATCGAGGCCTGGTATTGCTTGGTCCAGCGGCCGATCTGGCGCGCGAAGAAGTTGCCCGGCTTGCCGTAGTCGGCCAGGCCGACGGCCTGCACGTCGACCTTGTGCATGGCCGCGATCACGCGGTTCATCTCGTCGTAGATCGCGCCGCGTTCGGCCGGCGTGGCGCCTTGCAGGCCCTGGTCCCAGAACACGCGGCCCTCGACGAACTCCATCACGTAGAACGCGCGGCCGATGACCGATTCGTCCTCGCACAGCAGATGCATCCGGGCGACCGGCACGTCGGTGGCCGCGAGCGCGTCCATCACGCGGTACTCGCGTTCGACGGCGTGCGCCGAGGGCAGCAGCCTGGCGACCGGGCCGGGCTTCGAACGCATCACGTACGAGCGCGAGGGCGTGACCAGCTTGTAGGTCGGATTGGACTGGCCGCCCTTGAACTGCTCGACGCTCAGGGGGCCGGCGAAGCCGGGCAGGTGCGCGGCCAGAAAGGACTCGAGGGCCGGGATGTCGAAGCTGTGGCTGTCGGAGACCGGCCGGGTGCCGGTGTTCTGTTCGGTCTGGTTCATCGGACTTGTCTCAGTGCATGTTGTTGGTCGCTGCACCGGACTGTCCGATGCACTTCAATGTTCGCAGGCGTGAACCAGCTTCTCGCGCGAAAGCACGACGATGCGCGTCGGCTCGATGCGCAGCGCGCCTTCGCGCTCGAGCTCCTTCAATTCCTGGTTGACGCGCTGGCGCGACGCGCCCACGAGCTGGGCCAGGTCTTCCTGCGCCAGCTGCAGGCCGATGCGCACCTCGTCGCCCTGGGCGATGCCATAGCTCTTGGCCAGCATCAGGATGTTCTTGGCCAGGCGCGCCGACAGCGGCCGCGTGTTCAGGTCCTCGACGAGGTTGAACATGATGCGCAGGCGCCGGCAGTTCAGGCGCAGCAGCGCGTCGTACAGCTCCACGTGCTGGCGCAGCAGGTCCTTGAAGTCGGCCTTGCGCACCGACAGCAGCGTGGTGGCGCCATGCGCGTCGGCATCGTGGGTGCGCGGCAGGCCGTCGAACAGCGCGATGTCGCCGAACCAGGTGCCCGGCTCCACGTAGGTGAGCGAGACCTGCTTGCCCGACATCGACACCGAGCTGACGCGCACCGCGCCCTTGGCCACGCCGCACCAGTCTTCCGCGGGCGCACCGCGCGATGCGAGCGGCGCGCCATCGGACAGCCGGCGCACGACCGCGCGCGTGAGGATCGCGGCGCGGAGCTCCTCGGAGAGTCTGGAGAACCATGGGCCGGCGTCGATGTTGTTCTGTTCTTCGATTGTAAGAATCGGGTTGTTCATTCCTAGTCCCTGAGGCGACAGCAGCGGACCCGCCGACGCGGGTCTGCAATTGTCGTCTCAAACCGGGATGTCACCCGCGCGCAGGTACTGCGCCAGCAGCTTCTCCATGGTGGTGTAGCGCTCGCGTTCGTGCAGCCATTGCGTGGGCGCCAGGTTGATGGCGCGCACGACGATGTCGGCGCTGCCGATGTCCAGCACGTTGATGCAGGCCGGCGACTGCTCCAGGCGGCCGAGGAAGCTGCGCCCGCCGGTCAGCGCGTGGCCCAGCAGCGCGCGATTGATGCCGCCGTGCAGCACCAGCAGCGCGCAGCGCCAGTCCGGGTCGGCCAGCAACTCGTCGAAGGCAGGCAGGCAGCGGTCCATCATCGCGCCCACCGTCTCGCCGCCGAGGAACTGCAGCGTCTCGACATCGCCGGCCGCGCTGAAGGCGCCGGTGAAGGCGGCGTGCAACTGGTCGGGGAGGATCGCGTCCAGGCGGCCGGAACGGATCTCCTCCAGGCGCGGATCACGCGCCATGGCTTGCTCCTGGCCGGCGGCGGCCAGCACGCGCTGCGCGGTCTCGACGGTGCGCGCGAGGCCGCTGACCAGCACGCGGTCCAAGCGCACCCCCGCGGCGGCGAACAGCGCGCCGGCCGCATCGGCCTGCGCGCGGCCGGCCTCGTTGAGCGGCACCGTGTGCGGCGCGATGGGTGTTCCGTCGGCCGTGAAGTAGTCGACCGAGCCGTGACGCATCAGGTAGAGGCGGCGACGGGCCGGCAGCGGCGGGGTGGGGCGGTCGGCAGGCAAGGAGATTCCGTCGTTGTTGCAGTTCAAGCGTTGCCGACCGCCAAACGGGTCAGCGAAATACCGGCGGGCGTTTCTCGAAGAATGCCGTCAAACCCTCGCCGCCGTTGTCGTGGAACAGGTTGGCGATGAATTGCCGCCGCTCTGCTTCCAGGTGTTCGCCCAGCGGCGACAGCGCAGCGCGGGCGACCAGCTCCTTGGCGCCGGCCACGGCGTTGGGCGCCATGGCCGCCAGCCTGTCGGCCAGGGCCAGAGCTTCGGCGAGCGCCTGGCCCTTGTCTGTCACGCGGTTGACAAGGCCCAGTGCCTGCAGGCGCTCGGGCTTCATCGGCCCGGCCAGCCACAGCATCTCGAGGGCCACCGGCCGAGGCAGCATCCGGGCCAGGTGCCAGGAACCGCCGCCATCGGGCGTCAGGCCGACCTTTGCATAGGACATCACGAATTTCGCGTCCGACGCCGCCACCAGCAGGTCGCAGGCGAGCGCCAGCGACATACCTCCACCGGCCGCGAAACCCTCCACTGCGGCGATGGTGGGTTTGGGAAATGCCCGCAGCGATTCGATCAATTGGTGGAACAGCGCGATCGATTCAGACTGCGCTTCCGGACCCGTCTTGCGCAAACCGATGATTCGATTCAGGTCGCCACCGGCGCAGAAATGTTCGCCATCCCCGCGCACGACAACTGCCCGTATCGAATCGTCGGATTCCGCCACGTTCAGCGCCTCGACGCCTGCCGAGTAGACCTGCGGCGACAATGTGTTGCGCGTGGCAGGGTCGCTCAGGGTCAGGATCAGCGTGGAACCTTCGCGGGAAGTCAGGAGTTCACTGGGCATTGGCAGCCTTGAGGATGAATACAGGGATTGTCGGAGCCGGAGATATTCAGCGGATTGTTATGTCACGAATAAGCGTCATTTTCGCCGGATGTTCTCGCGACAGTTTCTGCAGGCAACCGTGTTAGAGTCGATCGGGGTTATCTGTGGCATACACAGGAATGAAAAAACACTTTACCGCGCACGTCATTTTCGCCGCGACCGCATTGGCATCCCAGCAAGCCTGGGCGCTGGGTTTCGGTCGCGCAGTTTCCGACGCGGTACTCGGCCAGTCCTTCACTTTCACGGTACCGGTCCGGGTCGAACCGGGCGAGCATATCGGACTGGAATGCCTGGCGGCCCAGGTTTACTACGGCGAGACGCAGCTGCTGCCCACGCAGGTCCACATGGAGCTGCAACCGGGTTCCGGTGATTACGCCTGGATGGTGAGAATCACGGCCAGCGCGCCGGTGGTCGAGCCCATCGTCGAAGTGGTGCTCAACGCCACCTGCGACCGACCGTTCACGCGCCGCTTCTCGCTGTTCGCCGACCCGCCGACGCTGGGCACGGCAGCGGCGCAGTTGCCGCAGGTCGCGCCGGCCGGCGCCGGGCGTGCGCCGGCGTCCCGGCTCGCGCCCGGCAGCTCCGACGCCGTGGCGCCGGGCGCGTTCTCCAGCGCCTACGCGGCTCAGCGCGCGGCCAGCGGCGCGGCGGGCGGGCGCGCGCAGGTCGCGCGCAAGGGCCCCACGATGGCGCTGGCCAACGAACTGGCCGCGCCGCCGGCCGCCGCGCCGTCCAGGCGCCATGTCGTCGCCGATACCGGCAGCGCCCACCAGCCGACGGCCCGCGCCGCAGCGCAGCCGACGGCCGGCGAGATGGCGCGACTGGTGCTCGATCCGGGCGTGCCGCACCTCAAGCTCGACATGGAGGAGCCGGTCATCCCGCCACCCTCCGCCGCCTCCGGGGCCACGATGGTGCTGTCGGATGCCGACGACCCCGACCTGCGCCGCCTGAAGGCGCTCGAACAAAGCATGCAGGCCGCCAGGAACGACAACCAGCTGCAGCACGAGCGCGCGGCCAAGCTGGAGGCGCAGCTGGCCCAGGCTCAATCGCACGGCGACTGGGCGCCCTGGCTGCTGGGCCTGCTGGCGATCGCCGTCGCCGCCATCGCCGCGCTGGTGTGGAAGCTGCGCGAGCAGAACAGGATCGCGCACAGCGACTGGTTCAATCAGTCGCAACTGGGCGCGCTGTCCTCGTCGGCGTCCGCGCCGCAAGCGCCCACCGAACCGCCGCCGATCGCACCCGCGGCCGACCTGCGCCGGGCGCCCGCCGCGGCGCCTGCCGAGGATGCGTTCCTCGAGCTGCCCGCCATCGAAGAGGTCGAGGCGTCGGCACCGCCGGTCGCAGCCGACCAGTCCGCCACGCGTCCGTTCGATCGCCAGGCGCTGGCCGCCGCGGTCCAGGAGCCGGCGCCGCGGGAGCTCTCGGTCGAGGAGCTGCTGGATCTGGAACAGCAGGCCGATTTCTTCATTGCGCTCGGCCAGGAGGACGCCGCCGTCGACCTGCTGATGTCGCACCTGCGCAGCGCGGGCGGCCAGAGTCCGCTGCCCTACACCAAGCTGCTCGAAATCTACAAGCGGCAGGGCGATCGCAGCGCCTACGAGCGCACGCGGGCGCGCTTCAACCGCCGCTTCAACGCCTACGCGCCCGACTGGGACACGGGGCCGAGCGCCGGCCGTTCGCTCGAGGACTATCCCGAGACGATCGCGCAGCTCGAACGCGCCTGGCCGTCGCCCATCGACGCGATGGCGATCCTCGAGGGGCTGCTGTTCAAGCGCAACGACACCAGCGAGCTGTTCGACCTGCCGGCCTACCGCGACGTGCTGGTGCTGTACTCGCTGGCGCGCGACCTGTGGCAGAACGGCGGTGGCCAGGGCAGCGCCCAGATCGACGTCCTGCTGCCGCTGGACGACTCCGCCCCGCCAGGGCCGGCCCTGGTCTACCCGAGTGCGCGTGATGTCAACGACCGCGCGCTGCCGCGGCAGGATCGCGGGCTCGACCTCGATGCGATCGACGCCGAAGGCGATACCGGGCACGGCATGCTGACCAGCTTCGAGCTGACCGGCTTTGACTCCGGCCGCGGCGGCAACCATCTCGACCTCGAACTGCCCGCGGGCGAGGTGCAGGTCGAGGGCGAGGACGTGCACGCGACCCTCGACGAGCTGAGGCTGACGCCGGCCGCGCCGACCAGGCCGAGGCCTTCGCCGGACTGGCGCGATGGCGGCCCCGACTCCGAGCCGCCCGCGAAATCCTAGTTCTTGAGCGCCTGCAAGCGCAGCAGTGCCTCGTCCAACGTGGCTTCCTTCTTGGCGAAGCAGAAGCGGATCACCCGCATGTCGGGCGCCTCGTCATAGAAGGCCGACATCGGGATCGCGGCCACGCCGAGTTCCATGGCCAGCCACTCGCAGAACGCGAGGTCCTTCCTGTCCGACAGTGCCGAGTAGTCGACGCACTGGAAATACGTGCCCTCGCAGGGCAGCAGGGTCAAGGGCGTCGAGGCGAGCCCGGCGCGGAAGCGGTCGCGCCTGGCCTGGTAGAACGACGCCAGCGATTGCCAGTGCGAGGGGTCGGCCAGGAACGCGGCGATGCCGTGCTGCATGGGGGCGTTGACCGTGAACACGTTGAACTGGTGCACCTTGCGGAACTCGCGCATCAGGGCTGCCGGCGCGGCCACGTAGCCCACCTTCCAGCCGGTGACATGGAAGGTCTTGCCGAAGCTCGACACCACCACGCTGCGCTCGGCCAGCTCGGGCAGGCCGGACACGCTGGCATGCGCGACGCCGTCGAACACCATGTGCTCGTAGACCTCGTCGGACAGCACCAGCGCGCGGGTGGGGGCCAGCAGCGCCGAGAAGCGGGCGAGCTCGGCCGGCGTCCACACGGTGCCGCTCGGGTTGTGCGGCGTGTTGACGATGACCAGCCGCGTGCGCGGCGTCAACGCCTTCTCGAGTGCCGCGAAGTCGGGCCGCCAGGTGCCCGGCGTCAGTGGCACGCGGATCGCGTGGCCGCCGGCCAGGGTGATCGAGGGGCCGTAGCTGTCGTAGCAGGGCTCCAGCACGATCACCTCGTCGCCCGGATGCACCAGCGCGAGCACCGTCGACAGGATGCCTTGCGTGGCGCCGGCGGTGATGGTGATCTCGGTCTCGGCGTCGTAGCGGCGGCCGGTGGTCAGGGCAACCTTGTCGGAGACGGCCTGGCGCAATGCCGGCACGCCGGTCATCGGCGGGTACTGGTTGTGGTCGGCGCGCATGGCCGCCGTGACGGCATCGACCAGCGCCGGGTCGCAGTCGAAGTCGGGAAAGCCCTGGCCGAGATTGATCGCGCCCGTCTTGGCGGCCAGCGCCGACATCACGGTGAAGATGGTTGTGCCCACCGTGGGCAGCCGGCTCTGGCCGAGCAGGTGGGAGAGTTCAGAGGTCATAGTTTTCTCCGGTGCCGCCGAGCGCACGCAGCAGCAGCGGCCGTGTCAGGCGGTCCGACAGCAGCTCGGCGAAGGTGAGCACGTAGCCGCGCAGGTAGGCCCCGCGGCGGAACGCCACGCGCGTGACGTTGCTGCCGAACAGATGGCCCGCCGGCCGGTGCACCAGC
>JBJMWF010000421.1:0-16819 GCA_045810265.1 Vitreoscilla sp.
AGGTAGTACTGCTCCTCGACGGCCAGCGACCAGGTGTGCAGCAGCGGCTTGGTCTCCGAGCCGACGTCGAAGTAGCCGCTCTTGAGGTAGAAGAACAGGTTGGAGCAGAACGTCAGGCTGGCGCCCGCGCTTTGCGCGAACGACTTGTAGTCGACCGGCGTGAGGAACGTGGCGAACACCACCGCGCAGATGGCCACCATCGCGATCAGCGCGGGCTGGATGCGGCGGATGCGGCGCTCGTAGAAGCCGGCCAGCGTGAACTGGCCGCGCGCGACGCCGGCCTGGATGTTGCCGCCGATCAGGTAGCCCGAGATGACGAAGAAGACGTCGACGCCCACGTAGCCGCCGCCCACGCCGGCCAGCCCCGCGTGGAAGGCGATCACCGACAGCACGGCCAGTGCGCGCAGGCCGTCGATGTCGGCGCGCCAGGTGCCGGCCGTCATGGCGCGTCCTCCGCGACCGGGCGTTCGGCGCGCTCGCCCACCAGCATCGCGCGGCAGATCACCAGGATGAAGCCGCCGACGCCCATGGTGTAGACCTCGTGCGCCTCGACCATGCCGCCGACGATGGTCACCACGCACAGCCCGGCCATCGCCCTGGACCACGGCGTGCCTTCGCGAATCGGATCGATCACCCCGAGGTAGAGCAACACCGCGCAGAACGCGAGCAGGCCGAACACGCCGGCATCGCCGAACGCGCCCAGGAACATGTTGTGCGGCGTGTAGATGCCACCCAGGTCGGCCAGCATCGCCGCCAGCTTCTCGGTGATCGCCGACAGCCCGGTGAACGCGCCGGGCCCCTGGCCCAGCCAGGGCGTCTGCAGCATGGCCGAAAAGTAGACGTCCCAGATGTCGGTGCGGCCAGTGAGCGTGGCATCGCGGCCCAGCATCTCGAGCAGGGCGGGCAGCACCAGCTTGACCAGGCCCACGAAGCCCGCGCCGGTGCCCATGGCCAGCATCGCCGCCAACCCGTCGCTGAAGCTCCTGGACAGCGCCGCCAGCAGCGCCATGTAGCCCAGCCCCGCGATCGCGGCCACCACCGCTCCCTTGGACTGCGAGAACACCATGCAGGCCAGCGCAGCCAGCAGCACGCAGGTCGACAGGCTGCGCAGCCGCGGATCGCGCAGCCCGTGCAGGGCGATGGGGCACGCCAGCGCGGCCACCCAGCCCAGCTGGTTCTTGGAGACGTAGGCCCCGGACCAGACGGAGGTGCTGCCGTATTGCTGCGTGCCGGCACCAGGCGCGAGCAAGGCCAGCACGATCGAGCCTGCCAGCAGCACGATCATCGATCCGAGCACCGCCGCCAGCGCCTGCCGCGGCGTCATCTCGACGCCCGCCACCGCGGCGCTGAGCGCCATCACCAGCCAGAAGATGGAATGCCGCAGCGAGGCGACCGGCTGGATGCCCAGCACGCCCGCGAGCACGCCGACCAGCCAGAACAGCATCCATGGCTTGAGGATGACGAGGACGCGGTCCAGGCCGTGGCGTGCCACGTGCAGCCCGACGGTGCAGGCGATGAGCAGCCACATGGCGTACTGGAACGGGACGCCGAAGTGCTTCTCGTAGCGCGGCGTGCTGGAACTGCGGAACTCGGTGTGCGTGGGCCAGTACCAGGCGTTGGAGAACTGCACCAGGCACAGCAGCACGAAGCCGGCGAGGAACCAGGGCAAGCCGGTGGCCGCGCGCGCATGCGTGGCTTGGGGCAGGGGCATGTCGAGCGTGGTATCGGTCATCGCAGCGTCGCCATCAGGTCGGCGCCCGCCACGCGCGAGCCCTCGACGGTGAAGTGGCCGTAGTCGAACTGCATCGGGATGCCGGGGGCCGCATAGCCGCGGCAGCTGCCGTCATGGCAGAGGTCGTCGATCATCGAGAAGTAGCGGGCGGGCGTGCGGCCCACCTGTTCGCGCATCTGCGCGTCGAGGGCGAACTCGGCGCGCACCAGGCCGCGGGCCACCGAGCCGCTGTCGTTGGAGCGCAGCGCCTTCACGAGCAGGCGGGGCAGGGCGGCGGCGTACTGCGGCACCGGTCCCACCACGACGATGCGTCCGGCGTGGCCTTGCAGCTGCGCGACGGTGGCGTCGAGCAACGCCAGGTCGGGCGCCTGCCAGCGGCCGGCCAGCACGATGACGTCCACCGGATGGCCAGGCAGCCAGTCGACGAACAGGTTGCGGAAGAACGCGCGGCAGGCTGGTTCGCTCGCCACCAGCGGCGCGAGGACGGGCCGGCAGCCCGTGGCGGTCGCCTGCAGGACGCTGATGTCGCCGCCGGCTGCGGCCTGCAAGCCAGGCCAGAGATGGGCCGCGTGGCTGTCGCCGACGATGAGCAGGCTGCGCTTGCCGGGCGCTCGCGCGAGGCAGGTCGACGCATCGTAAGGATCGCCCGGCTGCACGACGAAGCAGCTGCCGGCCCGATAAGCCCGGTCGCCGGCGTAGTCCTCGTAGGCGCCGATGGCCTGCTGCGAGGCATCGAAGCGATCCGGGAACCCCCGCGCCGCCACGGTGACGCTGCTGGAGGCCAGGAACAGGGCCATGAGCAGCGCTGCCCGCCGCAGCACCAGCCGCGCCGGCCACGAGGCGCTGCCGCGGGTGCGGAACGGCGTCTCCACGAATCGCCAGGAGGCCACCGCCAGCAGCAGCGACACGGCCACGATCCCGCAGCGCACGGCCACCGTCTGCTCCAGGTACAGCACCGTCTGGCTGAAGACGATCACCGGCCAGTGCCAGAGGTACAGCGAGAACGAGATCGCGCCGATGAACGTGAGGGGGCGCAGCGACAGCAGGCGTCCGGTCCAGGTCGTCCCTGAGGCGCCGGCCATCAGGATGGCGGCGGCGCCGGCCACCGGAAGCAGGGCGGCAGGGCCGGGAAACGGCGTGTCCTGGTTGTAGGTCTTCACCGCGAACAGGATGGCCGCCAGGCCCGCCAGCGCGACGGCCTCGCGCAGCACGCGCCACGCCAACGCCCGCGCGGGCACCCACGCGAGCAGGGCCCCGGCCATCAGCTCCCAGGTACGGGCGTGGATCAGGTAGAACGCTGCCGCGGGATCGCGTGGCAGCTGCCAGGCGGCAGCCGCGAACGAGGCCGCCGCGATTGCGCCCGCCAGCCACGGCAGCCAGCGTCGTCCGGCGCGCGGCACCGCCATCAGGATCAGCGGCCAGAACAAGTAGAACTGCTCCTCCACGGCCAGCGACCAGGTGTGCAGCAGCGGGATCGAATGCGCGGCCGGCGCAAAGTAGCCCGACTCGCGCCAGAAGTAGAGGTTGGACGAGAACAGCGCGGTGGCCGACGTCGAGCGCGCGAACGCGGCGAACTCGCCGGGCAGCATCGTGGCCCAGGCGACGGCGGCGCAGGCGGCCAGCATGGCGAACAGCGCCGGGAAGATGCGCAGCACGCGGCGCCGATAGAAGTCGCGCAGCGAGAGGCCGCCGCCCTCGAGCTCGCGCACCAGGATGCCGGTGATCAGGTAGCCCGAGATGACGAAGAACACGTCGACGCCGACGAATCCGCCGAAGCAGCCGCGCGCCCCCACGTGGTACAGCACCACGGGCACGATGGCCAGCGCGCGCAGGCCATCGATGTCGGGGCGGTGGGCGTGCGAGCTCATCGCGGGCTACCAGTTCTTCTGGAAGCGGTAGCCGTCGTCGGCCTCGCGCCGCTTGATGAAGCGGGCCGGCACGCCGGCGACGACGGCATCGCTTTCGGCGATGCGCTTGGTCACCACCGAGCCCATGCCGACGATCACGCGGTCGTCGACGCCGCTGCCCGGGGCGAAGCGCACGGCCGAGCCGACGAAGCAGTGGTCGCCGATGGTGATGTCGCGGTCCACCGCGCTCGCGCCATGGGTGAGGAACTGCGAGCCGAAGCCCGCGATCCAGGTGCCGCGCCCGATCGCGACCCGACCCAGCACGTCGAAGTGGTGGCCTTCGTTGACCAGGCTGTCCTCGCCGGTCTCGAAGCGGCGCGCGTAGTTCATGTGGCTCACGCTGGCCTGCGCCGCACCCTCGCCGCACTCGATCTTGTTGAAGCGGCCGATGAAGGTGTGCGCGGCGAGCCGCACGGCGATGGGCCCCAGGAAGCTGGTGCCGCGCCGGATCGTCACGTGGTCGGCGCAATCGAAGGAGTCGACCGCGATCGTCACGCCGAAGCCGATGCGCGTGCCCGCGCCGAAACGATAGCCGAGCACGGCGCGGTACACCGCCAGGCGCAGCGCGCTGGATGGCAGACGGGCGACGAGGCTGGCGAGCAGCCAGCGGAACTGGCGCCGCGTCATGCTGCCGCGCCCTCGGTGCTGGCAGCCGGTGCTGGGTGCAGCTCGGCCAGGATGGCGACGATCAGCTCGCGGCGGCGCTTGACCGTCAGTGGCATGGTCGACTGCACATGGATGGCCACGTGCTCGTCGCGCACGGCTGCCGCCACGGCGGGGATGTCGTCTTCGGTGCCCGGCGTCCACAGGGCGTGGGCCAGCCGCAGGTCCTCGAATACATGGCCAGTACCCTGGGGCGCCACGGCACTGCAGTACGCGCCGTACAGGATGTACTCCGAGATCGCACGGCAGCCCGCGATGACCCGCCGCCAGGGCCGGGCGTTCACGGTCTCCAGGCGCTCGCGCAGGGCGAGCAGCACGTCGCGCCGCCAGGCCACCAGGCTGCCGATGTAGTTCATCATGGGCGGCGCATCGCGCGTGACGCCCAGCAGCCGCAGCGCGGTCTGGTACCACGCCTGGTGCGTCGCCAGCTCGCTGCCGGTCGCGTAGCGATGCAGCTTGACGAAGTCGTCGCTGTAGAGGCGGGTGGCGTCGAAGTCCTTGAAGAAGTAGACGTCGCTGTCGATGAACAGCAGCACCGGCGCCGCGGTGAAATCGGGCGCCGACAGCTTGATGATCTGCTGCACCACCCAGCCGCTGACGCGTCCCGCGCCCGGGCACCACCACTGCTCCCGGAACTTCAGGTCGACCAGGCCCGGGATGCGCACGCGGCTGGGCGTGGGCAGCTTGCGGAAACCGTGCGCCCGCAGGACGTCCTCCTTGGTGAGCACCCGGCGATGGGCCGAGGCCAGCCGCGAGAACAAGGCGAGGTCGCGGCGTGGCACGATCAGCACGTGGTCGAAGCGCGCCTGGAAATGCGCATCGAGGCTGCGGCACAGGTCGACCGCGAGCTCGAAGTCGTTGCGATACGACGGGGTGACGACGGTGATGTCAGGGCTCATCATGGGTTCGTGAAGTGAAGCGCTGCACGCGCGTTGTCGCGGCGCTCGAGCAGTCGCAGGACCAGCCGGCGTCCCGGCACCTCGATCCAGCGCCAGGTGGCGGCTCCGAGCAGGACGGCGACGCCCAGCGCGACCAGCAGCAGGGCAGCGCTGGCAAGCGGAGTGGCGACGATGCCGATGTGGAACGAACGCGCGAGGCGGCGCACGGCGACGTCGACGCCGAACATCTCGACCAGCGCGTGCGTCATGTACAGGCTGTACGAGATCGCGCCCAGCCAGACCGGGCCTGGCCGGCTCAGCACGCCGCGCACGCCGGGATGGCCCAGGGTGGACAGCAGGACGACCGGCGCGAGCAGCACCGCCAGCGCGCTGGTGGCCGGATCGAGCAGCAGCACCGGCACGAGCACGAAGGCGGCGCAGGCCACCGCGGTCGAACGCATCGCCGGCGCCTCGCGCAACCGGTGCACGGCCATGCCGGCGACGAACAGCGGCAGCACGCGGGCCAGCACGATCAATCCGTTGGTGGGGTGGGTCTCGGGGGCCAGGCCGAACTGGTAGACGCCGAAGGGCACCAGCACGCAGGCCGTAGCCAGCGCGACCGATCCCGCGCCCCGAAGGCGCGCCACCCAGGGCGCGACCAGCGGAAACACCAGGTAGGCGTGCATCTCGGCGCTGACCGACCAGGCCGGATAGTTCCAGGTCCGCTGCGCGATCCACGGGCCGTGCAGCATCAGCAGCGACGCCAGGCCCGCCGTCCAGGCGAAGCGTCCGTCGGGGCTGGTGAATTCGGGCCGGTGCAGCACGAAGGGCAGGATGCCGACGGCCATCACGGCGAGCGCGAAGAAATGGACCGGGACCAGCCGCGCGACGCGGGCGACGAAGAAGTGGCGCAGCGCCGGCGCGCCGCCGCCGGCCGCGAACGCGGCGCCGTGCACGTGCGCCATGACGAAGCCGCTCATCACGAAGAACATGTCGACCGCGAACCAGGCCGGCTCCAGCAGCGGATGCAGCCATGCGAGCGCCATGCCCGGGCGCGACAGCGGCGCCGCCAGGTGATAGACGGCCACGTACAGCGCGAGCAGGCCGCGCAGGCCGTCGAGCTCGTGCAGGCGTTGCCCCGCGGCCATCAGGCGGACTCCTGCCAGGCGGCGCGGGCGGGCTCGTGGCGGTTCATGGCGGCGTCCCTTCGGCGCCTGCCGCCACGTCCACCGCCGTCCGCTGCCGCGCCGCGATGGCCTGCTCGTAGATCTGGCGCGTGGCCAGCCCGATCTGCTGCCACGACTCGCCGCGGTCCAGCGGCCGGACCGGCGGCCGCGCGGCGGCGGCCCAGGCGAGCTCGCGGGCCAGTGCGTCGATGTCGCCGGGCTCGATCAGCGCGCCGTCGGTGCCAGCGGCCATGTCCTCGGCGAAGATGCCCACTCGGCTGGCGACCAGCCACTTGCCGAACGACTTGACGAGGAAGTAGACGCCGCTGGCATCGATCTGGCGGTAGGGGAGCACGAACGAATCGGCGGCCTCGAACAGGTCGGCCATCTCGCTTTCATCCAGGCGCCTGACGTCCATGACGATGGTCGGCTCCAGCTGCAGCTCCGTGATGCGCGCGATGATGGGCGCCAGGTCCATGCGGGCGCGGCCGGCCACCAGCAGGCGCATGCCCGCGCGCTGCGCGGCGTCGAGCCGGCCCAGGGCCTCGACGAGCAGGTCCAGCCCCTTGTAGGGCTTGATCTCGCCGAACAGCACGAAGGTCCAGCGCGGGTCGCGCTCGCGCGCCAGCGCCTGCGCGCTGGGGCGCGTGGCCAGGTGCAGGGGGCCGTGCGGGACGACATGCACCTTGCCGGCGGCCACGCCGCGCGCGAGCAGGGCCCGGCGGCCCGCCTGCGTGTGCACGATCACGCGGTCGGCCAGCCGGATGGGCAGGTCGAAGCCCAGGTTCTGCACCAGCGACAGGCGCTCGCCGTTGAACGGCACCGTGTCGTGCACGGTCAGGATCGTCGGGCAGCGCCGCGAGATCAGCCACATGGCGAGCACGTCCAGCAGGGGCAGCACCATCCACTGGAAATGCACCACCGCGGGATTGCGGCGCCAGGTGCGGGCCACCAGTCGGACCAGGCCCAGCGCGTGAGCAAAGCCCTTGGCCACGGCACGCAGCGGGCGCGGCAGGCCGGCTGCTTCGTCGACGCGGCGATAGAAGAATTCGTCGGTGCAGGCGGCGTCGATCTCGCGCCGGTCGCCGCGCCGGAGCGGACGCGTGGCCCACAGCGGCTGGACGCCGGCCGCGATCAGGCCTTCGGTGAGCGCGGCGTCGTAGGGTGCCGTGAACAGCGACGGATCGACCAACGAGACCGACAGGGGCAGGCCGACGCTCATGAGGCTGACCTCCGCCTGGCGGCTGCGGTGCGAGCTCCCTTCGGAGCGGCCGGGCGTCCGCTCATTGCATCACCCCGCTGTCCACCGCCAGCCCGGCAGCCGCCTCGGCCTGCCAGCGCGGCTCGCGCAGCGTCAGCAGGCCGCCGAAGAAGCCGACCGCCCAGGCCGTGTGCATGGTGGCGGCCAGCGGCGCGGCCAGCAGGCCGCAGGCGCTGCGGTGGCGCCATGCCAGCGTGACCCCGGTCACCGCCAGCGCGCCCACGTACAGCGCAGGCCACACCAGGGCCAGCGGCCGCCACGGCGCCAGGCCCAGGGCGAGCACGCTGATGGCCAGGTGCAGCGGCACCGCCAGCTGCCGCAGCCGCATCGAGCCCGGGTGCCGGCGCACCGTGCGTGACCGGCCGCGGCCGTAGGCGCGGTACTGGCGCCACAGGCCGAGCGCCGTGCCGCGCGGCTGGTAGCCCAGGCGGATGTCGGCGTCGAGCCAGATGCGGGCGCCGAGCGCGCGCTGGCGGCAATCCAGTTCGGCATCCTCGTTGTGCGAGAAGCTCTCGTCGTAGCCGCCGACGCGCCGGAACGAGGCCATGCGGAACGCCGCGTGGTGTCCGTGGTCGACGAAGCCGCTGCTGCGGCCGCCGCGATGCGCGGAACCGCCCGAGCCCACAGGCGTGTCGGACAGCCACGCCACGGCGCGCCGCACGCAGGTGTCGCCGATCGAGTCCATCGGCACCACCACCGCGTCGGCGCCGCTGCGCTCGAGCGAGTCGGCCAGCGCCCGGACGTAGCCCGGCGGGTAGAAAGCGTGGGCGTCGCAGCGCACAAGCACGTCCGCCTTGGTGCCGAAGCGCCGCGCTGCCAGGTTGACGGCAGCCGACTGCAGGCGGCGCGGATTGGCCAGCAGGTGCAGGTCGGCGCGCCGCTCGGCGATCCGCGCCACGATCTCCTGGGTGCCGTCGGTGCTGCCGCCGTCGGCCACGACGAAGGTGGTGCGCGTGTCCGGCGGCGGGTCCTCTTCCAGGTCCTGCAGCGTCCGTGCGATCACGGCAGCCTCGTTGAGTGTCGGAATCACGACGAGGACGCGGCGCATGTCAGTACTCGTTCATCACGACGCCGGCCAGCTTGCACGGGCTCTTGGACAGGCCCTTGAGCAGCGCGCCCATCGCGTCCATCCGGCTGCGGCCCTGGCGGCCCACCATCACGGCGGCACCGCAGACGGCGGCGATCACGCGGGCGTCGGCGCCGTGCGAAGCCGCCGGCGTGTCCACCACCACGTGGTCGAACTTGGTCAGCAGTTCCTTGACCAACAGCGAGAATGCGGGCCGCTGCACCAGCTCCTGCGGGTTCGGCGGCGATTCGCCCACCGGCAGCACGTACAGGCTGGGCAGGTCGCGCACGGGGCGGATGACGTTGGTCTCGGCGCGCCCGACCAGGATGCTGCTCAGGCCGGACACGCCCGGCGCGATGCCGAACATGGTCTGCAGCCGCGGCGTGCGCATGTCGGCGTCCAGCAGCAGGGTGCGTCCGCCCAGCTGGCTGAACGCCACGGCGGTATTGGCGGCCAGGTAGGTCTTGCCGTCGCCCACGTCGGGGCTGACGACCGCCACCGCGCGGCGCGCCTCGCCCGGCGCCAGCACCCCCATCAGCAACTGCGCGCGCAGCTCGCGGAATCCCTCGGCCTCGTCGCTGAACGGGCTGGTGGCCGCGACGAGCTCGGGGTGCAACGCGGAGCTGCCCAGCGCGTACGGGTAGTGGAACTGCTGCGACAGCGCCCACACGACGTCGTCGTCGGTGGCCAGCTTCAGCGCGACCGCGGCCTCGCCGAAGCGCAGGCGATGTTCGCGCTGGTACTTGAGCACGCGCTCGACCTGCTCGTCGGTCAGCATCATCGCGTGGCGCAGCAGCCGGCCGATCGGCATGTCCAGCACCTGCACGCCGGCGTCGTCGGTCTCGCCCCTGGCGTGTCCCAGGGGCTCTTGCGGCGGTCGGTTCATCATCGAGGGGTGGGCATGGACCGAGTTCATGGCTTGACGGCCCCCAGGTGGCCCAGGAGGATGCGGGATTTCATGGCCAGCGTGCGCGTGCGCGCCGATCGCGTGGGCAGCTGGCGCGAGATCGGCAGCACCATCAGCAGCGGCTGGCGCAGCTCCTGCTCCACGTCGACCGCGGTGCGCATGCGGCGGTCGCGCAGCTCGCGCACCAGCGCCGTGGCGATGCCGGTGAACACGCCCAGGAAGATGGCGACGGCCAGGTTGCGCAGCAGCTTGGGCGACGAGGGGCTGGACGGTTCGGTCGCGTGCTTGAGCACCGACACGTTGGTGCGCGTGTTCTGGCTCTCGACACCCATCTGGTTCACGCGCTCCTGCACCGCGGTGTAGGCCGCCTGCGCGTTGTCGACGTCGCGCTTGTACACGCTGGCCTCGTCGCGCAGGCCCTGCAGCGCCATCACGCGGGCGCGCTGCTCGCTGATCGCGCGCTTGACGTCGGCCATCTGCGAGTCGGTGACGCCGGTGTTGACGGCCAGCGTGCTCGACGCCCGGGCCACGGCCGCGTCGTACTTCGCCTTGATCGAGGCGATGCGCGCGCGCTGCGCCTCGACATCGGGATTGCTCTCGCCGTAGCGCGCCTGGAGTTCCAGCAGGTGCGCCTCTTCGGTCGATTGCTGGCTCGAGAGCTGCGCGACCATCGGATCGGCGAGCACCTCCGGCATGGCGGCGGGATGGCTGGCGGCCTGGGCACGCTTGCCTTGGTTCTGCGCCGCCGTCGCCTGCAGGATCACCAGCTGAGACGAGAGGTCCGTCAGGCGCTGGTTCTCCACGTCGAGGCGGTCTCCGTTGTTGATCAGGTCGTGTGTCTTCTGGTAGTCCGACAGCCTGGACTGCGCGGCCTCGAGCGCATCGCGCAGCTGCCTGGCGCGGCCGTCGAACAGGTCGTTGTAGGCGCGCGCGGGCTCCACCTTGAGCTCGAGCGCGGTGTCGATATAGGACTGCATGAAGGCATCGGCCACCTGCGCCGACCGCGCCGGGTCGGGCGAGCTGAAGCCGATCGTGATGACGTTGGCCTCGCGCGAGGGCGTGACCTCCAGCTTCTTTTGCAGGCGCTCGGTCAGCCAGGCTTCGAAATCACCCTTGCCGTGCACGTCCTCCGTCCAGTCGTGGCGCAGGTCGGCATCCTTGTCCATGCCCAGGGCGTGAATCACGCGCCGGGTGACGCGCTCGCTCTGGATCTCTTCGACCTGCGTGGCCATGTAGCCGGGCGCCAGCATGCCTTGCGACATGCCGTTGACCACCGGATCGGGCGAGCGGATGTCGATCAGCACCGCCGCCGTCGCGGTATAGCGCTTGGGCATCAGCAGGCTCGCGGCCAGGCCGAGCGCGATGAAGCCCAGGAACACCAAGAGGGCGGTTCGCCATCGCGCCGCCAGGATCACCAGGAATTGTCCAACCGTCAGTCGCATGCCAGGCTCCTTCGAACCGGTCAAACGCAAGATGTGTGCCGCGCGGACGTGGCCGCGGCAGTCGGCTGGAAACCGGATGTTCGACGCGGGCCCCGCGCGCGAGGCGGCGCCGTCTCCAGGCTCGACAGTAGGGGGTGCCGTATGCGTCGCGCGCCCACGGGGCAGCGGTGCCATGCGATGGACCGCAGCCCCGAATCGGTGCGAAACCGCACACGAATCACGCCGCGGCGATGCGTTCGGTGCCGCCAGGTGCCCATGGAGGCCATGCGGCTGGCCCTGCAGGCGCGGTCTTGTGCGCGCCTGCGTCAACGCTCAAGATGCACGCCGGACCCCGTCGGGCGTCCGGTCGGCGAGTCGAACGAGGAGGATGCATGTCGCAATCGAGTCCAGAGACGCCCGGGCCGGAGGAGGGCCGCCCGCGACGGGCGTTGACGCTGCTGGTGCAGGAGCCGGCCAGGAAGGAGGCGACCGGGGGCTGGCGCCTTCTCCAGAACCTGAACGAGGTCATCAAGTCGCCGCTGTTCGTGTTCCTCGTCGGCAGCAGCCTGGTCGGCTTCTGGCCTGCGGTGGACGGCTGGCTGCACCCGGCCAAGCTGGTCGACGAACGCAACCGGGCGGACATCGCGCTCGTGATCCCGCTCATCTCGGCCCTGAAGGACGGGGATTCGCTCAAGGTCGACACGACGCAGGCCATCCTGCTGCGACTGCGAGACTCCGGCGCGCAGGCCTCCGACGACCACCAGAGTCCGATCTTCGACGCCGCCTACCAGTCGCTGGCGCAGGCCGCGGCCAGCGCGCGGGAGTCGCCGAGCGCGGGCACGAGCGACACCGCACTCGCGCAGATCGCCAAGGCACAGGAAGCCGCCCCCACGCCTTCGCCAGCAGGTGCGGAACGTGGCAATCCGGATGGCGCCGCGGGGCAGGTGGCCGCGCGGCCGACGCCCGCCGACGTGCCGCCGCAGGCCACGCCGACCGCGGCACCGTCGCTCGGCTCCCTGCGGCAGGGCGCGCTGGTCTACATCCAGGCGGCGCGCGACAGCGTCGTCTCCCGGGACAAGGCGGCCGCGCTCCTGAAGGCGCTGGTCGATCACCAGGTGCTCGCACCCGCGGTGCAGAACATGGCCTGCAAGACCATCCCCCAGCACACCCAGGTGCGCTACTTCAACGAGGTGGACCGCAGCAAGGCGGACGACCTGGCGGCCTTCGTGGGCCAGAGTGTCGGCTTGCCGACCGCCGTGGCGCGACCCGCCCTGCAGGCCAAGCCGGGAACGCTGGAGGTGTGGATCGGGCAGGACGCGGGGCCGGTGGCCCACTGTTGAAGCGAGCTGGCCGCCTGTCGCTGCTGACAGGAGCGTAAGCTGCGCATACTTGACGATCCACTCCCGGAACGGAGGCTCCCGCCATGGCCAGGCTCATGTCACGCGACGAGGAGCTCCAACGCGTCAGTCGGGCGCTGCGCACCCTCAGCGGCAGCAACCGGGCGTTGCTGCGCGCGAACGACCGCCAGGAACTGCTGCAGGCGATCTGCCGGGTGGTGGTCGAGGAGGCCGGCTACTGCGCCGCGGCCGTGGTTCGCGCCGAGCAGGACGAACGGCATTCGGTGACGCCGCTCGCGCACGTCGGAGACGACGACGTGTTCGGCGGCCTGCAGACGATGACATGGGACGAGCGCACGCGCAGCGCAACAAGCATTGCCCTTCGCACCCGTGAGCCTTGCCTGGTCAACGACGTCCAGAACAGCCCGTTGATCGCGCCGGCGTGGCGCGAGTTCCACGGCCGCCATGGCTTCGGATCCGTGTACGCGCTTCCGTTGATGCTGGGCCAGCAATTGTTCGGGGCACTGACCATCCTGGCGCCCGAGCCGGACGCCTTCGACGAATTCGAGCGACAGCCGCTGCTGGAGGCCGCCGCTGACCTCGCGTTCGGCTTGCAGACGCTCGCCGCGCGCGAGCGCCACGCGGCCGCCGAGGAGGCCGTTCGCAGGCTGATGCTGTACGAGCCCATCAGCGGCCTGCCCAACCGGGCGCACCTGCGCCAGCTGCTGGCGCAGGCCATCATCGCGGCCAGGGCTGCGCGCCAGCCGCTGGTGCTGATGCGTCTGGCCATCGAGCGCTTCCAGGAAATGGACCAGCTTCTCGGCGGCGCCGTTGCCGAGCGCCTCGTCTCGCAGGTCGGCCAACGATTGCGCAGCACGCTGGATCCGGAGATCGTCGTCGCGCACACGTCGGAGGCCGAGTTCGCCGTGGTCGTGCCCTGCGCGGGCGCGGAGAAAGGGCGACAGATCGCCAGGCAACTGATGGAAGTGGCGGCCGAGCCTCACGAGGTCGATGCACTGCGGCTGGAGACCCGGCTGGTGGCGGGGATCGCGGTCTTTCCCGGGCACGGGACGGACGCGGACGTGCTCAACAGGCGAGCCGGACAGGCGCTTTTCCATTCCCGACGCAGATCGAAGCCGGTGTCGGTCTTCACGAGCGATCTGGACAGCAGTTGCGACCGCAACGTCTCGCTGATGGCCGAATTGCGCAAGGGCATCCCGGGCGGTGAACTGCGGCTGTATTGCCAACCGAAACTGGAAATGGGCCGGCGCCGGACCTGCGGACTCGAGGCGCTGGTGCGCTGGCAGCACCCGAGCCGGGGCTTGCTCAATCCGGGCGAGTTCATCCAGCTGGCGGAAAGCACCGGGCTCATCACGTCGTTGACCTATTGGGTGCTCGAAGACGCGCTGCGGCAGCTCTACGCCTGGCGCGAGATGGGCATCGACCATCCGGTCTCGGTCAACATGTCGGCTCATGACCTGAGGGATGCGCACTTCCTGGAGCGGGTCTCCGACAAGCTGGCGACCTGGGGTGCACGCGCCGGCAGCGTGGAGTTCGAGTTGACCGAGAGTGCCCTGATGGAGGATCCCATCAAGGCGCTGGAGGTCCTGCACGGACTCAAGCAACTGGATGTCATGCTGTCGATCGACGACTTCGGGACCGGCTATTCGTCCCTGTCGTATCTGCGCGAGCTCCCCGTGGACGCGATCAAGATCGACCAATCCTTCGTCCGCGGGCTGGTGTCGGACGCCGGCTGCGCAGCGATCGTGCGATCGACCATCGACCTGGCGCACAACCTGCACCTGAACGTGATCGCCGAAGGCGTCGAAGACGAGCCGACATTCGACGCGCTGACCCAACTCGGCTGCGACGCCGCGCAGGGCTTCTGCATCGGCAGGCCGATGCCGGCGGCGGAGTTCCAGGGGTGGTTGGGCGCGCAGCCCCTGCACTGAACCCGCTCGATCGCTGCCGGCGCCGACCTCTCGCGGCTCGGCCCGATGAATCCGCTCGTTCGATTGCCACGTAGACCTGTCAAGCCCGCACCGAGCGGGCTTGCACGATCAACTCAATCGAAGGACGACATCATGAAATTCATCAAGCCCGCATCGATCGCTGTGGCCGCCATCCTCTGCGCGGTCACGCTGGCGGCTTCCGCCCAGGTCATGGTCGGCGGTGCCGCGATGTACTCGACGAAGGACATCGTCGACAACGCGGTCAACTCCAAGGATCACACCACGCTTGTCGCCGCGGTCAAGGCCGCCGGCCTGGTCGACACGCTCAAGAGCCCCGGCCCGTTCACGGTCTTCGCGCCCACCAACGAGGCGTTCGCGGCGTTGCCTGCCGGCACGGTCGACACGTTGCTCAAGCCCGAGAACAAGGCCAAACTCACGTCGGTGCTGACCTATCACGTGGTCGCAGGCAAGATGGATGCGGCCGCATTGATGACGGCGGTCAAGGCCGGCGGCGGCAAGGCCACGCTCAAGACGGTCGAAGGCGATCCACTGACGGTGATGGTCTCGGGCGGCAAGGTCATGGTGACCGACGAATCCGGCGGCACCGCCACGGTCACCATCGCCGACGTGTACCAATCGAATGGCGTGATCCACGTGGTGGACAAGGTCCTGCTGCCGAAGTAGGCCTTCAGGCGCGGCTGTCGCCGCAACCAGAGTAGCCCGCGCCTGGAGTCATTTCCGGGCGTCTTCGTTTTGCGCCGGGTCGTAGGACCAAGGACACCGTCGAAGACCTGACCGTGGCTAGCCGCTCGCGCCGGGCAAGGCCAATGCGTGTGGATCGACGAACCAGACGTTTTGAATGAGGTCGCCATCGATCTCATAGATCACCGGTCCGGTGATGGGCGCATCCTGGATGCCCGTGGTCCTCTCGAGATCGATGACCTTGTTGCCGCAGGTGATCCGCGACAGGATCTCGGCCCGAAGCTCCGGGTTGGTGAACCGGTTCCTGCTGTAGTGATCGTGGATCTGACGCCTTCCGGCGAAGAGCGGACAAGGATTGCCCATGTCAAAGATACGGGCCGATTCAGCGTAGGTGGCCACGAACGCGTCGATGTCGCGGGCGTTGTAGGCTTTGAGCTGGAGGTCGACTACTTGTGCTGGCGTCATGGCACCTCGAAATGCTTCCGGGACGAGGTTGTGAGTATCAGGCGGGGACTTTCGAACGCCCAGCAGAAACCGCGCGCTTGCTGAGTTGGAGCAGGCAAGCAGCTTCCGCGACGCGAGCGCCGCGGTAGCGAGCAGCGATGGGATCGCCCCGATCGGTGACAGCGTACTGCGCATAATGTGCGTTATGTCAACTCACATTGGCAAGCCAAAGTGCTGGAGCCTCGGGGGCACCCAGAGATCGACTCCCTCTTTCCGTGTCCCGGTTCCGAGCGCGTGCTGCGCATCGGACGCAAGGATGGCCCCGACTCGGCTCCGCGCCCAGCGTCTCTGTCGCCACGACTGGCCATCGACTCGATCCATGGCCACATCCGGTCGGAGGCATACGGTGCCCCCCGGCGAGTGACCGCGGTGATGGCCCGGCGGCGCTTTCGTTGAAGTGGTAACGGTTTGAGACGCGGTAATGACTCCGTCATAACTGAAAGCGCTTGCCGCTTACGATGCCCCGAACTGACCTGACCTGACCTGACGAGATGAACGCTCACCTGTCGAACACCACCCACTTCGCCCGCGCGGTCCTTCTGTTGACCTGCGCCGTACTGATCGCGTGCAGTGAGCAGCAAAGCGCAACCGACCTTCTGCCGGGAAGCAGAGGTACGGCGCAAAGCGGCGCTCCGGCTGGAAGTGATATCTCTGCAGGAAGCGAAAGTCCCGCAGGCAGCGAAGGCCCGGCGGGAAGCGGAAGCACGGCGGAAACGGGTGGATCGACGGATGGCGGAGCTTCGGCAGAGGCTGGTGGTTCGGCGCAAGGCGGTACTGCAGAGGAAACGTCTCCCCCGACGGGAAGCGGAACATCGGTGGCAACCGGCAGCCCGGCAGGAGGCGGCGCCTTGGCGGGCAGCGGCAACTCTGCGGCAAGCACAGGCGTGCAGCAGGGTCGCGCGATGAAGCACCCGGGAGCGCCGCTCACCCTCTCGGATCTCCAGACGCTCAAGGCCTACGTCGATCAGGGCAAGGAGCCGTGGAAGTCCGGCTTCAATCAATTGGCCAACAGTCCCACGTCCCGGCTCAGCTACGCAGGGCGTGGTGGCCCGTTCGCGAAGGTGAGCCGCGCTCCCGACGAGAACCTCAACGCCTGGCGCAGCGACATGGTCGCGATCTGGGATCTCTCGCGGATGTGGTATTTCACTCGGGACGAGCGATACGCGAAGACTGCAAGCTGGTTGCTGCTCGGCTGGGCGAACACCCAAACGGAGTTCTCGGGTCGCGAGTCGATGCTGGATCTGGGCGATTACGCTTACCAGTTCGTGGGCGGCGCGGACATCCTGCGCAGTACCTGGCCGGGCTGGACGGAGGCCGATACGG
>JBJMWF010000422.1:0-28505 GCA_045810265.1 Vitreoscilla sp.
AAACCATATGAAGTTCGGTACCTATCAAGTCAGTCGCAAGGGCGGCCGCGAGAAGAACGAAGACCGCATGGGCTATTGCTACACGCGCGATTCGGGCCTGTTCGCCCTGGCCGACGGCATGGGTGGCCATCCGGAAGGCGAGGTCGCCTCGCAGCTCGCGCTGCAGACGCTGGCGGCGTTCTTCCAGAAGGAGGCCAAGACCGACCTGAAGGATCCGCAGCGCTTCCTGCAGGACGCGATCCTGGCCGGCCACCACCAGCTGCTGCGCTACGCCACCGACCGCGGCCTGACCGACACCCCGCGCACCACCATCGTGGCCTGCGTGCTGCAGGGCGGCAACATCTACTGGGCGCATTGCGGCGACTCGCGGCTGTACCTGGTGCGTGGCGACCGCCTGATCGCCCGCACGCGCGACCACTCGTACTCCGAGCTGCGCGAGGCGCTGTCGCACGTGGTGCCGCTGGACGAGAAGGTCAACCGCAACGTGCTGTTCACCTGCCTGGGCAGCCCCGGCAAGCCGGTGATCGACAGCGCGGGACCGATGGTGCTGCGCACCGGCGACCGCATCCTGCTGTGCTCGGACGGCCTGTGGAGCAGCGTCGAGGATCCCGAGATCGTCAAGATGATGTCCGGCTACCCGATCCACGACTCGGTGCCCGAGATCGTCGAGCAGGCGCTGCGCAATGCCGGCGAGAAGAGCGACAACGTCACCGCGCTGGCCGTCGAGTGGGAAGCCTCTGAAGATGACGACCAGAACGGCAACGTCTCCACGCGCACGCTGGGCGAGGACGTCTTCGCCTCGACCATCCAGGCCAGCATGAGCGGCGACTCGTTCCTGCCCGACATCGACGACGACGAGATCGAGCGCTCGATCCGCGAGATCAACGAGGCCATCCAGCGCAGCGGCCCCCGCAAGACCTGACGCGCCAAGCCGCAGGGGTCTGGCATCTCCTCGGATCGCGCCGCGATGTTGCCGTGAGCGGCGAGGACAATCGCGATTCGAGGCAATGCCAGACCCCGATCCCCCGCTGACGATCGAGGTCTGGCATTGCCTTCATCCGCGCTGAAGCTCGTCTCGGTCGCCGAAGTCTCCGCGCGGATGAAGGAGATGCCAGACCCCTCGGGCCAGCTGCCCGCCCCCGCAATCACAAGACAGGAATCCGATGACCTTCACCCGTACCAGCAACCGCGCCGTCAACGAGCTGCGCCCCGTCCGCCTGACGCGCAACTTCACGGTCCACGCCGAGGGCTCGGTGCTGGTGGAGTTCGGCGACACGCGCGTGCTGTGCACGGCCTCGGTCGAGGATCGCGTGCCGCCGTTCCTCAAGGGCAAGGGCGAAGGCTGGGTCACGGCCGAATACGGCATGCTGCCGCGCGCCACGCACACGCGTTCCGACCGCGAGGCCGCGCGCGGCAAGCAGAGCGGGCGCACGCAGGAGATCCAGCGCCTGATCGGCCGCTCGCTGCGCGCGGTGTTCGACCTCAAGCTGCTGGGCGAGCGCACCATCACGCTCGACTGCGACGTGCTGCAGGCCGACGGCGGCACGCGCACCGCGGCCATCACGGGCGCCTGCGTGGCGGCGCATGACGCGGTCGCCAAGCTGCTGGCCAGCGGCAAGATCGAGCGCACGCCGCTGCTGGGGTTCGTGGCCGCGGTCTCGGTGGGCATCGTCGACGGCACGCCGCTGCTCGATCTGGAGTACGTCGAGGATTCGGCCTGCGACACCGACATGAACGTGGTGATGACCGGCGCCGGCCACTTCATCGAGGTGCAGGGCACCGCCGAGGGCGCGGCCTTCTCGCGCCTGGAGATGAACCAGCTGCTCGATCTGGCCGACAGCGGCATCCGCACGCTGATCCGCGAGCAGAAGGCGGCGCTGGGCCTGGCCTGACATGAAGCTCGTCCTCGCCTCCAACAACGCGAAGAAGCTGGCCGAACTGCAGGCGCTGTTCGACGGCCTGGGCGTCGAGCTCGTGCGCCAGGGCGAGCTGGGCGTGACCGAGGCCGAGGAGCCGCACATCACGTTCATCGAGAACGCGCTGGCCAAGGCGCGGCACGCGTCGTCGGCCACCGGACTGCCGGCGATCGCCGACGATTCGGGGCTGTGCGTGGATGCGCTCGGCGGCATGCCGGGGGTGATCTCGGCCAACTATGCGACGGTCGCCGCGAGCGCCGGGCAGACGCTCCCGCGCGAGGCCATCCGCCAATCCCAGGACGACGCCAACAACGCGCTGCTGCTCGAGAGGCTGCGCGACGCCGAGGACCGCCGGGCCTGCTTCATGTGCACGCTGGTGGCGATCCGTTCGGCCGACGATCCGCAGCCACTGGTGGCGATGGGGCGCTGGAACGGCGAGATCCTGCGCCAGCGCGAAGGCGAGGGCGGCTTCGGCTACGACCCCTTGATGTTCATCCCGTCGTTCGGCACGACGGTGGCGTCGCTGTCCAGGGAAGTCAAGAACGCGCACAGCCACCGGGCGATCGCCGCGGCGCAGATGAGGCAGTTGATGCAGCAGGCGTGGCATCTGTGAAGACGCTTCCGGTCGCGGGCGCTGTTGGGGATCGGCGCCAGGCACTGCATCCGTCCGCCGCAAGCGCCTGGGCTGCACTCGCCACTTGCTGGCGGACGACTGCAATGCCAGGCACCTTGCGCCGCGGCCAGCAGAGGTGCCTGGCATTGCGTTCGGCCGCGCCATGGTGCTTGCGACGGCACGAGTGGTCGTCGCGGACGAACGCAGTGCCTGGCTCCGATCCCCCTCGACGCGAGTACGCATGAGCATCGTCCGCATCCACCCCGTCAACGCCGCCGGTGGCGAGTCCGGCGAGGGCTCGTCCGCGAACGGCGAGTCGCTCGCCGGCGCGCCGCTGCGCGACCCGCAGTGGTACCACCGCCCCGGCACGCTGAGCCTGCCGGCGCCGCCGCCGCTGTCGGTCTACGTGCACCTGCCGTGGTGTCTTAAGAAGTGCCCCTACTGCGACTTCAACTCGCACGAGTTCCACACGGCGGGCGCGACGCCCAAGGACCTGCCCGAGGCGCGCTATCTGGACGCCTTGCGCGCCGATCTCGAGCGCTCGCTGCCGCTGGTCTGGGGCCGTACCGTGCACACCATCTTCATCGGCGGCGGCACGCCGTCGCTGTTCTCGCCCGACGGCATCGCGCGCCTGCTGTCCGACCTGCGCATGCTGCTGCCGCTGGCGGCCGACTGCGAGATCACGATGGAGGCCAACCCCGGCACCTTCGAGAAGGAGCGCTTCCGCGCCTTCGCGCAGGCCGGCGTGAACCGGCTGTCGATCGGCGTGCAGACCTTCAACGACGCCCAGCTGCGCGCGCTCGGGCGCGTGCATGACGGCGCGCAGGCGCTCGCGGCCGCGGAAGAAGCGGCGCGCAGCTTCGAGACCTTCAACCTCGACCTGATGTACGCGCTGCCCGGCCAGACGCTGGCCGGCCTCGACGCCGACCTCGACCAGGCCTTCGCGCTCGGCGCGCCGCACCTGTCGCTGTACCACCTGACGATGGAGCCCAGCACCGTCTTCGCCAAGCGTCCGCCGGCCGGCCTGCCGGACGAGGACGCCGCCTACGACATGCTCGATCGCGTGACCGAGCGCACCGGCGGCGCCGGGTTCGACCGCTACGAGGTGTCGGCGTATGCGAAGAGCGGCCATCGTTGCCGCCACAACCTCAACTACTGGCAGTTCGGCGACTACCTGGGCCTGGGGGCCGGCGCGCACGGCAAGCTGTCGTTCGCGCACCGCGTGATGCGCCAGGTGCGCTGGCGCGAGCCGGGCATGTACATGGAGCGGTCGCTGGGCGGGCAGGCCGTGTCCAACGAGGACGACGTCGTCCGCGCTCAGCTGCCGTTCGAGTTCATGCTCAACGCGCTGCGCCTGCGCGAGGGCTTCGCGCTGTCGCTGTTCGGCGAGCGCTGCGGGCTGCCGTTGTCGGCGATCGAGAAGGGCCTGGCCGAGGCCGAGGCGCGAGGACTGATCGTGCGCAACGGCCTGCCCGGTGCCGAATGGGTGCAGCCCACCGTGCGCGGCTTCGACTTCCTCAACGATCTGCAGGAACTGTTCCTGTAGCGGTGCCGTCGTCCAGCCGCGCCAGCACGGCGGCCACGACACGGTCGCAGTGGACGCCACCGAACTCGTAGAGGTCGCGCTCGGCCAGGTCGATCTCCTGTGCCAGCGCCTCGCGCAGCAGGCTGCGCGCCCTGAAGTGGCGGCTGCGCACCGTGGCCTCGGCGATGCCCAGCGAGCGCGCCGTCTCCTCGACACTCAGTTCCTCCACAGCACGCAACACGAACACGCAGCGAAAGCTGGCGGGCAGTGCGTCGAGCTTGCGTTCGAGCAGGCCGCGCACCTGTGCCCGCAGCAGGAGCTTGTCGGGCGCTGCGGACGACGGCGATTCGGTCATGGCGAGCTCCGGTTCATTGCCGGCATCCAGCGAGCCGATAGCAAAGATGTTGTCGCGACGCGAGCGCTTGCGCAGCCGGTCCAGGCACTCGTTGGTCACCAGCCGCGACAACCAGGTGGCCAGCGACGCATCGCCGCGAAAGCCCGGCAGCGCGCGATGCGCCGCGAGGTAGGCCTCCTGCAGGGCGTCCTCGGCCTCCGCGTCATCGCGCAGCGTGGCGCGGGCGAGCCGGAACAGGCGCCGGTTGTGCTGGCGCATGACGAGCTCGAACGCCGAGGTGTCGCCCGCGACGATGCGGCGCACCAGTGCGGCCTCGTCGGCGTACGTGGCGCTGGGCGAGCGATCGGCAGGGGTGGGGCTTGTCATCCGGGCGGGCTCCGGTTCATCGAACGACCAGGTGCGCGACCATCGCCGGATGATAGAGGCACGCATAGTCCACCGCACCGGCATGGCTGGCCACCAGTCTCCAGCTGGCGCCCGGCGCGATGGCGTGCGAGTCGAAGGAGCCGTCGCGCGCGGTGACCGTGTGCGGCACCAGGTCCTTGTTCGTCCACACGATGCGCTCGCCGCGCCGCACCTGCAGGCTGGCCGGCGTGAACTGCATGTTGTCGATGACGACGGCTTGCACCGGCGCGGCTGGCGACGGCGCGCTGGCGCCCGCGGCGGCGGCCGCCGGCAGCGCCGCGGCGAACGCGAGGCATGCCGCCAGGGCCCGATGACCCTCAGCCACCGGACTTGCCCAGCGCGGCCTGCAGGTGCCTGGCGTGTTCCAGGTGGGCCACGAAGGCCGGTCGCACCTTGACCATCAAGGCCTTCAGGTCGGCGTTGCTGGCGTTCGGGATCAGCGTGCCGTCCAGCGCCGCCAGCACGGCCTCGTGATAGGCCACTTCGTGGTCGACGTAGGCCTTGTCCAGCGCCGCGCCGGACAGCGTCTTCAGGTGGGCGATGTTGTCCTCGCCGCCCTTCTTGAGCGACTGCGCGGTGGGATTGTCCTCGGGCGCCAGGTGCAGGCGGCCGGCCAGATCGGTGGCCGACTTGTTGACGGCCGAATGGTCGGTCACCATCAGCGCCGCGAAGGCCTTGACCTCCGGCGTCGACGTGTGGGCCTGCGCCCACTGGCCGGCGTCGATGTCCACCTGGTTGGCGGTGACGACGATGGCGGCGATCTGTGCGTCGTTCGGGCCGGCGGCTAGGGTGGCGCCGCTGCCGCAGGCCAGCGCCACGGCAAGTGCGGCGAGCTTGATCGATTTCATGCTGTTCTCCTCGCAGAGCCGGTCAGCAGCTTCACCTCGAAGCGCGGTTCGCCGTCTCTTGCAGCAACAGACGACGCGAGTCTGCAAGGCGTTCCCGAAAACCGGCCGGTCCCCCGCAAATCCGCTCCAACTCGACAGGTCCGTCTCTTGCTCTTCCATCCGATGGTCGAGCAGCCGGCGGCTCCTGGGGAAGCGCTTCGTGCGCCGGCGCCCAGCGCCTATGATCGCGCTCGCCCGACCTTGCCGCACCAGGAACCCATGCCAAATTCCGCCCTCGACCGCGACCAGTTCAACCGCATCGCGCGCCGCAACGTCACCTTGCCCCTGATCGCCGGCCTGGTCAGCGCCGGCGCCTTCGTGGCGTTCTTCTTCTATTTCATCTCGGTCACGAGCTGGGTCGACCACACGCACCAGGTGATCGGCAAGCTCAACGAACTGACCACGCTGCAGGCCGACATGGAGTCGGGCGTGCGGGGCTACGTCGTGACCGGCGACGAGTCCTTCCTCGCCCCCTACCAGGTGGCCAAGCCGCAGCTCGGCGCGCAGCTCGAGGAGCTGATCCGCATCACGGCGGACAACCCGATGCAGACGGATCGCCTGAAGCGGGTACGCTCACTGCAGGCGGCCTGGGAAGCCTATGCGGGCAAGCTCATCGCGCTGCGCCAGCAGGGCGGCGATGCGCCGGCGGCCGTCAAGTCGGGCATGGGCAAGCAGTTGTCCGAGGGCGTGCGCTCCGAGCTGCTGGCCGCGCGCGGCAGCGAGCAGTCGCTGCTCAAGGAACGACTGGACTCGCTGGAGACGCTCACCTGGGGCGGCATCAGCGCCTACGTGCTGTTCATCGTCATCGTGAACTGCTACATCGCCTGGGCCGGGCGGCGCGACATCCGGCAACTGTCCGAGGACTTCGGCGGCGCGCTGAAGGCGCAGACCGACGCCGCCAATGTGCTGTCCGAGCAGGCCTGGGTGCGCGACGGGCAGGCGCAGCTGGCCGAGACCCTGATCGGCCAGCAGACGCTCACGACGGTCGGCCGCAGCGTGCTGGCCTTCACCGGCCGCTTCCTCGATCCGGTCGTCGCCGCCATGTACGTGCGAGATGACCAGGGCGTGCTGCAGCGCGTGTCCACGCACGGCTTCGACGCCAACGACGGCGAGGAACAGGTCAAGGCGGCGCGCGAAGGCCTGGTCGGCCAGGTGGCGCGCGACGGCCGGGTCAAGCACGTGACCAACCTGACCGGCGGCTACTTCAAGGTCGGCTCTGGCCTGGGCGAATCGGCCCCCGCCGAACTGCTGGTGGCGCCGCTGTCCAACGACGGCATCGTCAACGGCGTCATCGAGCTGGGCTTCATGCGGCCGGTCACCGAGCGGGACATCGCGTTGCTCAAGCTGATCGCCGGCGCCATCGGCGCATCGGTCGATGCGGCGCTGTTCCGCAAGCGCCTGCAGGAGTCGGTCGAGGAAACGCAGCAGCTCAACGAGGAACTGCAGGTGCAGCAGGAGGAACTGCGCACGGCCAACGAGGAGCTGGGCGAGCAGTCGCGGGTGCTCGCCGAATCGCAGCAGCACCTGGAGCACCAGCAGGCCGAACTCGAGGCCACGAACGTGCAGCTGGCCGAACAGGCCGGCGTGCTCGATCGCAAGAACGAGGCGCTCAACGAGGCGCAGGTCGCCTTGCAGGAGCGCGCCGACGAGTTGCAGCGCGCGAGCCGCTACAAGTCCGAGTTCCTGGCCAACATGTCGCACGAGCTGCGCACCCCGCTCAACAGCTCGCTGATCCTGGCCAAGCTGCTCAGCGAGAACAAGGAGGGCAACCTCACGCCCGAGCAGCTGAAGTTCGTGCAGACGATCTACGGCGCCGGCAACGACCTGCTGACCCTGATCAACGACATCCTCGACCTGTCCAAGGTGGAGGCCGGCCGCCTCGAGCTGGCGCCGCAGTTCGTGTCGGTGCAGCGCCTGGTCGATTCGTTGCAGCGCACCTTCGAGCCGCTCGCCAGCCAGAAGAAGCTGGCGTTCGAGGTGCGCGTCGAACCGGGGGCGCCCGCCTCGATGGTGACCGATAACGTGCGGGTCGAGCAGATCCTGAAGAACCTGCTGTCCAACGCCATCAAGTTCACCGAGGCCGGCAGCGTGTCGATCAGCGTGCAGCCGCGGCCCGAGGATCGCCTGGCCTTCGTGGTGAAGGACTCGGGCATCGGCATTCCCGAGGGCCAGCAGGACATCATCTTCGAGGCCTTCCGCCAGGCCGACGGCACCATCAACCGCCGCTACGGCGGCACCGGGCTGGGGCTGTCGATCTCGCGCGAGCTGGCGCGCCTGCTGGGCGGCACGATCTCGGTGGAGAGCGCCGCGGGGCAGGGCAGCACCTTCACGCTGGTACTGCCGGCCAAGTGGACGGACGTGCCCGAATCCGCGCCCGCGAGCGCCGCCGCATCGCTCCATGCCGCGGCCCCCGCGCGCGCGCCTGCAAGCGTGACGCCCGCGCCCGCGCCCGAGCCCGCACCGCCGGTGCCCGCGCCGGTCACCCGCTTCGCCGACGACCGCCACGAGGCCCGGCCCGAGAAGGGGCGCGTGCTGCTGGTGGTCGAAGACGACGAGACCTTCGCCGGCGTGCTGTACAACCTGGCGCACGAGATGCGCTATCGCTGCCTGGTGGCCAGCACCGCCAACGAGGCGCTGCAGCTGGCCAGCAGCCACCTGCCCGACGCCATCCTGCTGGACGTGCGCCTGCCCGATGGCTCGGGCCTGAGCGTGCTGCAGTTCCTCAAGGACGATCCGCGCACCCGGCACATCCCGGTGCACATCGTCGCCGGCGAGGACTTCTCCGAGATCGCGCTGCACATGGGCGCCGTCGGCTTCGCGGTCAAGCCCACTTCGCGTGACGAACTCAAGGAGATCTTCCAGCGCCTGGAGGACAAGGGCGCCCGCAAGGTCAAGCGCGTGCTGCTGGTCGAGGACGACGCGCGCCAGCGTGACAGCGTGGTGCACCTGATCAAGGACGACGAGATCGACATCGCCGCCGTGGCCACGGGCGCCGAGGCGCTGGAGCTGCTCAAGGCCGAGGTCTACGACTGCATGATCATCGACCTGAAGCTGCCCGACATGGACGGCAGCGACCTGCTCGAGCGCATGACCACGGAAGACATCTGCTCGTTCCCGCCCGTGATCGTCTACACCGGCCGCAGCCTCACGCGCGAGGAGGAGACGCGGCTCAATCGCTACTCGCGCTCCATCATCATCAAGGGTGCGCGTTCGCCCGAACGCCTGCTCGACGAAGTGACGCTGTTCCTGCACACCGTCGAATCGAAGCTGTCGGCCGAACGCCAGACCATGCTGCGCAGCGCGCGCAATCGCGAGAAGGTGTTCGAGGGCCGCAAGGTGCTGCTGGTCGACGACGACGTGCGCAACATCTTCGCCCTGGCCAGCGCGCTGGAGCAGAAGGGCCTGCAGGTGGAGATCGGCCGCAACGGCTTCGAGGCGCTGTCCAAGCTGGCGGAAGTACCGGACATCGACCTCGTGCTGATGGACGTGATGATGCCCGGCATGGACGGCCTGGAGGCCACGCGCCGCATCCGCGCCAATCCGAAGCTGGCGCAGTTGCCGGTGATCGCGGTGACCGCCAAGGCGATGAAGGACGACCAGGAGCAGTGCCGCCGGGCCGGCGCCAACGACTACCTTGCCAAGCCCATCGACCTGGATCGCCTGTTCTCGCTGATGCGCGTCTGGATGCCCAGCATCGAGCGGCTCTGACGCCGCGCGAACCCCTGGCCCCGTCCTTGCCTGTCCAGCGCATCCGTCCGCCAGAACCCCATGCCACACGCCGCCACCGCCGCCGACATCGAGATGCGCCTGCTGCTGGAAGCGGTGTACGCCAAGTACAGCCACGACTTCCGCGACTACTCCGGCGCCTCGCTGAAGCGGCGTGTGCAGCACGCGTTGCTGCAATTGGGCTGCGAGACGATCTCGCAGCTGCAGTCCCGGGTGCTGCACGATGCGGCGGTGTTCCAGCAGTTGCTGGAGATCCTGACCATCCCTTTCAGCGAGATGTTCCGCGATCCGACCTACTGGCTCGCGCTGCGCCAGCAGGTGGTGCCGCTGCTGCATACCTACCCCTCGCTGAAGGTCTGGGTAGCCGGCTGTGCCACCGGCGAGGAGGTGTTCTCGCTGGCCATCCTGCTGGAAGAAGAGGGCCTGCTGGATCGCACCCTGGTCTATGCCACCGACATCAATCCGGCGGTGCTGGAAAAGGCGCGCCAGGGCATCTTCCCGATCGCCTCGGTGCGCCAGCACACGGCCAACTACCAGGCCGCGGGCGGCAAGCGCGCCTTCTCCGACTACTACAACGCAGCCTACGGCGCGGCGCGCTTCGACCCCGGCCTGATCCGCAACGTCACCTTCGCCGACCACAGCCTGGCGACGGACACGGTGTTTTCCGAGACGCACTTGATCTCCTGCCGCAACGTGCTGATCTATTTCAACAAGGCCTTGCAGGACCGCGCCCTGGGCCTGTTCCACGAGTCGCTGTGCCACCGCGGCTTCTTGGGTCTGGGCAGCAAGGAGAGCCTGGACTTCTCGCATTTCGCCGACCGGTTCGAGGCCGTGGCCAAGCGCGACCGCATCTTCCGCAAGACCTGACATGCCCGCGCCGATCTCCTCGCCCGAGGCCGTCGAGGCCGCCGCAGCCCGCGCCATCGAGGCCGTGGTGATCGGCGCGTCCGCGGGCGGCTTCGAGGCCTTGCTGGCGATCCTGAAAGGTTTGCCGCCGACGTATCCGATGCCGCTGGTCGCCGTGCTGCACCTGCCCGACCACCACGACAGCCGGCTCGCGGAGTTGTTCGGCTACCGCCTGCAGGTGCAGGTGAGCGAGGCGCGCGACAAGGAGCCGCTGGCGCCTGGCACGCTGTACTTCGCGCCCTCCGGCTACCACCTGTCGATCGAGAACGACCGCAGCTTCTCGCTCAGTGGCGAGGACCGGGTGAGCTACGCGCGGCCGTCGATCGACGTGCTTTTCGCCTCCGCCGCCGATGCGTACGGACCGTCGCTGGCAGGGATTCTCCTGACGGGTGCAAACTACGACGGTGCGGCCGGCCTGGCAGGCATGCAGGTTGCTGGAGGACTGACCATCGTCCAGCACCCCGGCTCCGCCGAAGTGCCGACGATGCCCGAGGCTGCGATTCGCCGAATGACCCCAGACCTGATCCTTCCACTTGCGGAGATCCACTCCTTGCTGCTCCGGCTTGGAGAACCCCAATGACGATAGACACCGGCATCAAGCTCCTGATCGTCGACGATCTCCCCGAGAACCTGCTGGCCCTTGAAGCGTCCATCCGCGACGACGGCTACAGCATCCACCAGGCGTCCTCCGGCGAGGAAGCGCTCGCGTTGCTGCTCGAACACGAGTTCGCGCTGGCCATTCTGGACGTGCAGATGCCCGGCATGAACGGCTTCGAGCTGGCCGAGCTGATCCGCGGCATGGCGCGCACCAGGCACCTGCCCATCGTGTTCGTCAGCGCCGCGGGCAAGGAGCTCGATTACGCCTTCAAGGGCTACGAGAACGGCGCCGTCGACTTCCTGTACAAGCCGCTAGACGCCTACGCCGTCAAGAGCAAGGTGCAGGTCTTCGTCGACCTCTATCGCCAGCGCACGGAGCTGCGCCGCCAGCTCGTCGCGCTGGAGGAGGCGCGCCGGCGCCAGCAAGCGCTGGTCTCCGAGCTGCAGACCGCCCAGACCGACCTCAAGCGTGCGCTGCAGATGCGCGACGAGTTCATGTCGATGGTGGTGCACGAGCTGCGCACGCCGCTGAGCGTGCTGGCGATGGAGGTGCGCGTGCGACAGCACCAGGTCGCCGCGCAGAACACCGCCTTCTTCGCGCCCGAGAACCTGTCGAAGATGTTCGAGCGCGACCAGCGCCAGGTGCGCAGCCTGACCCGGCTGATCGACGACATGCTCGACGTCTCGCAGATCCAGCACGGCAAGCTGTCGATCCGGCGCGCCCGTTGCGACCTGGCGGCGATGCTCAGGCGCGTGGTCGGCGAGGTGCAGGGCCAGCGCGGCGACGTGCCCATCATGCTGGAGGCCGACGGCGCCGAACTGGTGGGCGAGTGGGACGAGTTCCGCCTCGAGCAGGTGGTCGTCAACCTGCTGACCAACGCGCTGCGCTACGGCAACGGCAAGCCGGTCCGCGTGCAGCTGAGCCACCTGCCGGGTGCGGCCACGATCCGGGTCAGCGACCAGGGCGTGGGCATCGCACCGGAAGATCGCGGGCGCGTGTTCGAGCAGTTCGTGCGCGTGGGCGACCGCATGCGCACGCCGGGCCTGGGCCTGGGCCTGTACATCACCCGGCAGCTGGTGGAAGCCCACGGCGGCACCATCAGCGTCGAGAGCACGCTGGGCGAGGGCTCGACCTTCACCGTGGCGCTGCCGATGGCGACCACCGACGCGGTGCCGGCGGCTTCGGCACCGGTGGCGGCCGGAGCCACCTGAGCTCAGGCGACCAGCACCGGCTCCAGGGTCGAGGCGTTGGCCGCATCGTCCACCTGCTCAGGCGAAATGCCCGATGCGGGCGGCGCTGCGTGGCGGGCATCGGCCAGCGTATCCACCGCCAGCTGCAGCGCTTCCAGCATCGCGTAGCGGCGCCGGTACATGGCGCGCCGCTTGGTGGGCACGTCTTCCAGCGGACGCAGGGCGGTGTCCAGCGGCAGCGACCAGTTGCCGGACGCGTCCCGCACACCTTCGTGCTCGCCCCAGAATCCGCGGTAGTCAAAGCGCAGGCGCGAGTCCCGCAGGTTCCACCTGCCCTTGACGTGGTTCTCGGGATCGACGCCGACGAGGCGCGTCGTGCCCCAGCGCGCGGCCAGCACGCGCAGCGTGTGCACCAGCAGGTGCGGCGGGCGCATGCCGTGCGCGGCGTGCGTGGCGTCACGGATGCGGTCCAGGCCTTCGTCCTTCGACGACGGGCCCTGCACGTTGCCCATCAACAGCGTCCGTGCGTCGGTCAAGCCGAAGCCGATGCTGTACAGGCGCAGGCCGTCCTCGCCGATCAGGCCGACCTGCCACAGGCCTTCGTGGAAGCTGACGTCGTTCAGCGACAGCACGATGCGCGTACGATCGGTCAACTCCAGCAGGGTGACGCCCAGCGTCAGCAGACTGCGCACGTTGGCCTGGTCGCCGACCGAGCCGGAGACCACGCGCAGGCTGGCCAGCGTCGTGCACAGGCGCTGCTGCGCACCCATGCGGCGGTCGATCAGGTGGTTCATCAGCGGGTAGAAGGCGCGCGGCTGGGCACGGAACAGCGCTTCGGCCATCGTGTCGCCGCCGATCTCGCCCAACAGGCGACCGCGGACGCGGCGCGTCAACGCCAGTCGCCAAAGGTACTTGGTGCGGCGCTCGAGGTTCAGGTCGAACGCGTTCTCGAACATCGTGCGTGCGTCAGGCCAGGCCAGGGGGCCGCCGGGGACGCCCGGGGCGTCGAGGGAAGTGAGGAGCATGGAAACCGATTGCAGTGAAGCGGGGGCCCGCTCCTTGAGCGCGCGAGTGTGGAAAGCCGTGCTATCGGTTCCCTATCACCCCGACTGCTGGTCGGACATCGTTGCCGGCACGTATCGCCCGAAAGTCGATTCCACGCATCGATGACGCGGCGTCAGCCCGGCGACGTCCTGGCGGCCCGCGGGCAGCGACAATCGACGCGCCATGCGACTCCTCCTGATCGAAGACGACACCCACATCGCGCGCGAGCTGCTGCTGCGCTGGCGCGACACCGAGCGCCTGACGCTGCACGTGGCCACGCTGGCCGATGCCGATGCCGCGCTGGCCGAGGGCACCTTCGACATCGTGCTGCTGGACCTGGGCCTGCCCGATGGCGACGGCATGGAGTGGCTGGCCGCCTATCGCCAGCGCGACCCCCTGGGCGCCGTGCTGGTGATGACGGCGCGCGATCGCGTCGCCGACCGCGTCAAGGGGCTGCGCCTGGGGGCCGACGACTACGTCGTCAAGCCGTTCGCGCCCGAGGAACTCGATGCCCGCATCGACGTGCTGGTGCGCCGCGCCAACATCACGCGCACCCACGCGATCCGCTTCGGCCGGCTCGACCTGATCCAGGAGACGTCCGAGGTGCTGCTCGACGGCAAGCGCCTGGACCTGTCGCCGCGCGAGTTCGAGCTGCTGTTCATCCTGATGCGCGCCGCACCCCGCCTGGTGCCCAAGCGCGCGCTGGTCGATGCGTTGTCCGAGCGCAACCTGGAGCTCAACGACGCCGCCGCCGAGCTCTACGTCTCGCGGCTGCGCAAGAAGCTGGAAGGTACGGGTACCGGTATCCGCACGCTGCGGGGGGTCGGCTACCAGCTGGCCATCTCTGCGCCAGCGCCGGTGCGCGGCACCGGCGCGCAGGCCTAGTGGACGCTGGGCGGGCGCCGTCGCGCCCGATCCTGTACCGCCAGCTCACGCTGCGCCTGATGATCCCGCTGGTGCTGATCGTGGCCGTCGTCGGCGCGGTGGGGCTGCTCAGCGCCGGTGCCGAGACGGCCACCGTGTTCGACCGCTGGCTGCTGGATGCGGCGGTCTCGCTGGCCGACCAGGTGCGCAGCGGCAACGCCAGCCAGGCCGATGCGGTCGACCTGCCCGAGGCGGCGCGCACCATGCTCGCCTACGACGAGATCGACCGCACCTGGTTCAGCGTCTCGGATCGCGGCCGGGTGCTGATCGGCAGCTCCGGCATTCCGGCCGACGGCCGCAACCCGGTCGTCTACCCTGACGGGCGAGCCTTCGATGCCGTCTACGAAGGCGCGCCGGTGCGCGTGGCCGCAGTCCGCGCGCCCTGCGCGGGCTGCGAGCACGTGGTGGTGCTGGTGGCCGAGACCATGCTCAAGCGCCAGCGCTCGAATCGCGTCGTCGAGTGGCTGCTGGTTCCGCTGGCCCTGATGCTGGCCATCACGAGTTCGGCGATCTACGTGGCCGTGCGCAGCACGGTGCGTCCGCTGGAGGCGATCGCCGAGCGCTGGAATCGGCAGGCGCATGCCTCGCTGCAGGCGATTCCCGAGGACGACCTGCCGCACGAGTTGACGCCGTTCGCCACCGCGCTGAACGACCTGTTGTCTCGCATCCGCGAGATCCTCGTGCGCGAGCGGATGTTCGCTGCGGCGGCCGCGCACCAGCTGCGCACGCCGCTGACCGCGCTGCGGCTGGGCATGGACCGGGCGCGCAACAGCCCCGACCTGGCGAGCGCGCGCGCCGTGCTCGACGAGCTCAAGCAGGTCACCGACCACACCGGCCGCCTGGTGCAGCAACTGATGCTGCTCGGACGGCTGGATCCGGAAGGCCGCGGCGATGTCGACCGCGCGAAGGTCGACCTGCGCGACATCGCGCGCGACGTCTGCGGCCTGTTCGCCGAGCTGGCGCTGGAGCAGCATGTCGACCTCGAACTGCAGCTTCCGCCGACGCCGGTGACCGTCGTCGCCCAATCCGAGCTGCTGGCCGAGGCCGTGGCCAACCTGATCGACAACGCGCTGAAGGCCGCGGGACGCAAGGGCCAGGTGCTGGTGGCGGTGATCGAGTCGCCGGCCGGCCTGCGCGTGTGCGACAGCGGCCCGGGCATCCAGCCGTCCGAGCGCCGGACGATCTTCGAGCGTTATGCGCGCGGGTCACGCCCGCGCTGGGAAGGCACCGGCCTGGGCCTGGCCATCGTGCACGACGTCGCGACATTGCATGGCGCCAGCGTCAGCGTCGTCGATGGCGAGCTGGGCGGCGCCTGCTTCCTGTTCGAATTCGCGTCCTAGTCGGGCTTGCGGCCACGTACCGCGTTCGCGCGCGCCGGATACGTGATGCTGCCGTCGGCGGCCGCGGGCAGGCGTTCACGCAGGCGTTTTTTCAGCAGCTCGGTGTCGCCGCCCGCGATGGCCGACATGCGGGGCGCAATGGCCGGCCCCTTGCGTGCGGCGGTCCAGAAGGCGTCGAAGTCGGCATAGCGGCGTTGCACCACGATCTCCTTGGTCTCGACCTCGATCAGGCCGGCATCCGACCACGACTGGCGCAGCGTCTCGATGCGCGCCGCTTCCACGCTGGGTGGCCACATCGGCCGGTGGCCCAGCCTGGCCATCTCGTCCTGCAGCGCGAAGTACGGAAAGCCGCCGCCCAGGATGTCCCAGGCGTACGCGCAGACGCCGCCGCCCGGGCGCACGGCGCGCACCATCTCCGCGATGCCCCGGGCCGGCTCGGGCACGAAGAAGATCACCAGCGCCATGGCCGCGGCGTCGAAGCTGCCGTCGGCGCAAGGCAGCGCCATCGCGTCGCCCTGGCGGAACGTGGCGGGCGCCTGCGCGAGGCGCGTGCGCGCGAAGGTAAGCTGCTCATTGGAGGGATCGACGGCCAGCACCTCGCGCGCCGCGCAGCGCTCGACCAGCAGCTGCGTGAATGCACCATTGCCGCAGCCCACGTCGATCCAGCGCAGGCCGGCCGCCGGCGACAGCCAGTCCAGGAACGCGTGGCCGGCCAGCAGGCTCCACTGGCCCATGAAGTCCTCGTAGGCGGCGCCATCGTCGAAACGGATCTCGTCTGCCATCGCTGTTGCCGGTCTGGTTGCAGGAGACCGGAGTATGACCCCGCCGCGCAAGGCACCGCGATTGCCGCGCGCCGTCCAAGAGGGCGGCCGCGGGGGCGCGCCCTGCCCGCGGGAACGCGCATGACCGTCCATCAGATCGAAGCGTTCCTCGTCATCGCAGCCATGCTGGTGCTGTTCATGAGCGGGCGGTTGCGCTTTGACCTGGTGGCCGCGCTGGCACTGGTCGTGGCGGTCGCGCTGGGCGTGGTGCCGGGCGCGAGGGCGTTCTCGGGCTTTTCCAATCCCGTGATCATCATCATCGCCTCGGTGCTGGTGGTGAGCCGCGCGATCGCGGCGTCCAACGTGCTCGACGTGTGGATCGGCGCGCTGCTTGCGCGCGTGAAGTCGCCCTCGCTGCAGATCGGCATCCTCACGGCCTCGGTCGGCTACCTGTCGGCGTTCGTCAAGAACGTCGGCACGCTGGGCATCGTGATGCCGGTGGCGATCCAGGCGGCGCGGCGCTCGAACCAACCGCGGTCTTCCTACCTCATGCCGCTGGCATTCGGCTCGCTTGTGGGCGGCACGATCACGCGCATCGGCACCTCGCCCAACCTGCTGATCTCGAGCGTGCGGCAGGAGCTCGGACAGCCGGCTTACCGCTTGTTCGACTTCGTGCCGGTGGGCCTGCCGCTGACGACGCTGGCCATCGTGTTCCTGGCCTTCGGCTGGCGCCTGCTGCCGCGGCGCGAGGGGCAGAAGTCGGCCGACGAGACGTTCTCGATCCAGTCGTACTCCACCGAGCTGCGCGTGCCCGTGACGCCGGCGGCGCCCGATCTCACGGTCAAGGCCTTCGAGGAACTGTCCGAGGGCGAGGCTTCGGTCGCGGCGATCCTGCGCGAGGGCTCGCGCCGCTACATCCCGGCCGAGGACTGGCGGATCTATGCCGGCGACGTGCTGGTGGTGCTGGGCGACCCGACGGTGATCGACAAGGTCGTCGCCAAGACCGGCTACGAACTCGCCGGATCCAAGGAACTCGCGCAACCCGAGCAGAGGACCGACGAGATGGAGGTGCTCGAGGTCATCGTCACCGCCGACTCCATGCTGGTGGGCCAGACGCCCGCGTCGCTCAACCTGCGGCACCGCTTCGGCGTCAACCTGTTCGCGGTGCGCCAGGCGAGCAAGGCCTCGGTCAAGCGGCTGCGCTCGCACCGCTTCGCCGCCGGTGATGTGGTGCTGCTGCAAGGCTGGGGCAAGAACCTCGCGTCGTCGGTGGACGAACTGGGCGTGCTGCCCTTGGCCGATCGCAAGCTCACGCTGGGCCGCAAGGCCAGCGGGCTCATCCCGATCGCGCTGCTGGCCATCGCGCTGGTGCTGGTGGGGCTGCGGCTGGTCGATGTGGAGGTGGCCTTCTTCGGTGCGGCGGCGCTGACGGTGCTGACGCGGCAGATCAACGCCAAGGAAGCCTATGCAGCCGTCGAGTGGCCGGTGATCGTGATGCTGGGCTGCCTGATCCCGGTGGGCGAAGGCCTGAAGGAGACCGGCGCGACGGCGCTGATCGCCAAGGCGCTGACGCACGCCGCCACGCAGGTGCCCGGCTACGCCGCGGTCGGCCTGGTGGTGCTGGCGGCGATGCTGCTGACGCCGTTGCTGCACCATGCCGCCGCCGTCCTCGTGCTGGGGCCGGTGGCCGCGGCCGTCGCGACCAACCTGGGCTATCGCGCCGATCCGTTCCTGATGGCCGTGGCACTCGGTTGCGCCTGCGATTTCCTGACGCCGATCGGCCACCAGAACAACACGCTGGTGATGGGGCCGGGCGGCTATCGCTTCGGTGACTACTGGCGACTGGGCCTGCCGTTGACCATCATGGTGCTGCTGGTGGGCACGCCGCTGATCCTGCATGCCTGGCCATTGAAGTGACTCGATTGACGCCAGCGTCTGGCCCGGCTTCTGCGTGCGTTCGCCCGCGCCAGATCGGCAGGCTCACGGCGCATCGTTGCGCAGGTGCTGCGGCAGCGCGCTCAACAGCGCGCGCAGCGCCAGCGGCAGCAGCAGCAGGTCGTCGACGGCGCCCAGCACCGGCATCGCCAGGTTGAGCGGATCCAACGCGAAGAACGCGAGCAACACGCTGGCGGGCATCAACCAGGCGGGGCGATCCGGATGCCGCAGCGCACGCCACAGCAGCTTCAGGTCGCGTCCGCCCTGGCGCCAGAAGATGAACAGTCGTCGCATCGGAGCTCCTTGTCGGGCTCGGTGCCCGAATAAGCCATGTCGGGCCGCTCCGGGCGATTTCAACCATTCGACCGCATGCTGCAGGCGGAGGTGCCTGGCATGTTCTCGTCCGCGCTGCGCAGACGGCGACCGCGACCCGACCCCGCGGACGGGAACGTGCCTGGCACCGATCCCAAGCGGGGCCGGCGCCAGGCACCGCTTCGAATCGCGGTAAGCACCTCTTCACTGCAGAGGCTGCAGCGCGATTCGAGCCGATGCCAGGCACCTTCGGCTGCGGCATCTCGACACGCTCCAAGCGCTCTCAGCCGTGCTCCTTGATGAACAGGTCCCGGTCGGGCGCGAAGTTGGCGTGCAGCGGCAGCAGGGCGCCGCCGAGCGCGCCGGCGTCGGCACCGATGGTGCCGGCGAACAGTTGCGGCGCGCTGGCGCCTTCCCAGTTCGAGCGGCTCATCGCGGCCTCAATCGCGGCGATGAGCTCGTCGAGCAGGCTGCGGTGGATGGCGCCGTCGACGATCACGCCGTCGAGGTCGAGCAGGCAGACGGCGCCGTTGATCGCATGCGCGATCGCCACCGCGGCCTGGGCAAGCCAGGCCCGCGTCACGTCGCGCCAAGGCGCCTGCAGCGCCTCCGGCCCGTCGAAGCCTGGGTCGGGCAGGGCCGCGTTGCGCCAGGCCTGCTCCAGCGTGTGAAGCGACGCGACGCTGAGCAGCTGCGGTGCCGGGCCGCGGGCGTCCGTCAGGCCCAGTGGCATCGAACCGATGGCGCCGGCGTTGCCGGTCAGGCCGTTGCGCAGGTGGCTGTCGATCACCAAACCGCCGCCGATGAAGGTGTCGACGAAGATGTAGAGAAAGCTGTGCATGCCGCGGCCGCGTCCCTCGACGAGCTCGGCCACGCAGGCGGCGGCGGTGTCCTTCATCGAGTGCACGCGCCAGTCGCACATCTCGGCGATGGCCTCGCGCAGGTCCAGGCTGTTCCAGCGCTCGGCCGCGGCTGGGCTGACGCCCAGCAGCGATTGCCAGCTGCTCAACGCGAGCGGCGCGGCCAATCCCACGCCTTGCAGCCTGTCGCGCCGCTCGGGGCCCAGCTTGCGGCGGATGGCGGTGAAGCGCTGGCGCAGTTCGGCCAGCACGTCCTCGGGATCGGGGAAGCGGTAGTCGAGCGACCAGCGTGCGCAAGGACGGCCGCTGAAGTCGATCAGCAAGGTGTCGAGCCGGCGCCGGCCGACCTTGATGCCGATCGCGAAGGCGCCGTCCGGATCCAGCGACAGCGGCACCGACGGCTGCCCGACCTTGCCGCGCACCGGCGCGCCCTTGCGCAGGTAGCCGTCGTCGATCAGGCTCTTGGTGATCATCGAGACGGTCTGTGCCGTCAGGCCGGTGAGCCGCGCGATCTCGGCGCCGGGCAGCGCGCCGTGCAGCCGGATGGCCTGCAGCACCACGCGCTCGTTGTACTGGCGCAGCCCGCCCTGGCTGGACCCGCGCGGGCGCAGGTGGGCGCGTTCCGCGCGCGCGTGGGACTCGGTCACGGTCGGATGCTCAATGGGCGAGGGCGTCGGGCGGCAGGTCCTCGGGGCGCAGTGCGCCGGTCATCACGGCCACGGTGTCGCTCATGCCGATCTTCTTCGGATTGAGCACCGTCGCGCGCTTGCCTAGCCGCGCGACGTGGATGCGGTCGGCGACCTCGAACACGTGCGGCATGTTGTGCGAGATGAGCACCACGGCCAGCCCGCGGTCGCGCACGCGCCGGATCAACTCCAGCACCATGCCGCCTTCCTTGACGCCCAGCGCCGCGGTCGGCTCGTCCATGATGACGACGTGCTTGGCGAACGCCGCGGCGCGCGCGACCGCCACGCACTGGCGCTGGCCGCCGGACAGCGTCTCGAGCGCCTGCGACATCGAACGGATGCCCACCTTCAGCTCCGCCAGCCGGGCGACGCTCTCCTCGATCATGCGGCGCTTGTCCAGCATGCGCAGCGCGCTGCCGCGCCAGCCGGGGCGGCGGATCTCGCGGCCCAGGAACAGGTTCTCGGCGATGGTCATCGCGGGCGCGACGGCCAGGTCCTGGTAGACCGTCTCGATGCCCGCTCGCCGCGCCTCGATCGGGCTGCGGAAACGCGTGACGACGCCGTCCAGCTGGATCTCGCCGGAGTCCGGCACCGTGGCGCCGGACAGCGCCTTGATCAGCGAGGACTTGCCGGCGCCGTTGTCGCCGATGACGGCCAGGATCTCCCCGGACCGCAGTTCGAAGTCGGAGCCGTCCAGCGCGACGACCTGGCCGTAGCGCTTGACCAGGGCCGTCGCCTTCATGACCACTCGGGGTTGTGCGATGGCATTCATTTCAGCGCGCTCCACGGCGGGAGAGTTGGTCGGCGGTCACCGCCAGAATCACCAGAACGCCGGTGACCAGCACCTGGTAGATCGACGACACGCCCATCAGTGTCAGGCCGTTGCGGAACACGCCCACGACCAGCGCACCCACCAGCGAGCCGATGATCACGCCCCGGCCACCGAACAGGCTGGTGCCGCCCAGCACGACGGCGGTGATCGCGTCCAGGTTGTCCGTCTGTCCGGCATTCGGGTCGCCGACGCCGGTGCGCGACACGCTCAGCAACGACGCGACGCCGTACAGCGCGCCGGCCACCACATACACGACCAGCAGCACGCGCTGCGTCGCGATGCCCACCAGGCGCGTCGCCTCGGGGTTGTTGCCGACTGCGTAGACGTGGCGTCCGGCGGCCGTCTCGCGCAGCACGAACCACGCCAGCGCGTACAGCGCCAGCATGGCCACGGTGCCCCACGCGAACTGCGTGCTGCCCACCGAGAAGGTATCGCCCAGTGCCGTCATCAGCGGCGGCAGGTCGGTGACGGTCTGCGCGCCCGAGTACAGCTGCGTGGCCGCGAACGCGATGTTCATCGTGCCCAGCGTGACGATGAAGGAGGGCAGGCGGATGCGAGTCACCAGCAGGCCGTTGACCAGGCCGAACAGCGAGGTCACGCCGATGCCGCACAGGACCGCGAGCACCGGCGGCATGCCCAGCGTGGTCGCGAAGCGCGTCATCACGATGCCGCCGAGCGCCATCAGCATGCCGCAGGACAGGTCGATGCCGCCGGTCAGGATCACCAGCGTCTGGCCGATCGCGATCACGCCGACCACGGCCACCTGCTGCAGGATCAGCGAGAAGTTGCCGCCCGACAGGAAGTGGTCGCTCTGGGTGGCGAAGAAGGCGCAGGCGAGCACCAGCGCGATCACCGGGCCCAGCACGGCGACGCTCAGGCCGGCGGGCCATTGCAGCCCACCGACGTTGGGCTTGGTGGTTTCCGTGGTGGGCACGATGGTCGTCATGTCACTTGCCCCAGCACAGCGATTCGCCGACCTTGGAATCCTTGCTCTCGACGCCCGGCATGGCCTTGTCGGCGATCAGCGTCACGCCGGTGTCGGTGTAGCCGCTGACCTTGGTGCCCTTGCTGGCGTAGTCGACGCCGGCCGCCACGCCCAGCGCGGCCATCTTCAGCGGGTACTGCTGCGAGGTGGCGGCGATGACGCCGGCCTTGACGTTGCGGATGCCCGCGCAGCCGCCGTCCACCGACACGATCACCACGCCTTTTTCCTTGCCCGCGCGCTTGAGCGCCGTGTACGCGCCCGCGGCGGCCGGCTCGTTGATGGTGTAGATCAGGTTGACGTCGGGGTTCTTCTGCAGGCAGTTCTCCATCGCCGTCTGGCCCTTGGCCTGGTCGCCGTAGCTGTCGGCCTGGCAGACGATCTCGGTGGCGGTGCCCAGCGTGTTGACCGTCTTGTCCGGCGCGGTCAGGCCGAAGCCCTTCATGAAGCCGTTGTGGCGCTGCGCGCCGACCGGGTGACCGGGGAACAGGTCCAGCGTGACGATCTTGGCCGGCTTGCCGGCCAGCGCGGCCTTGGCGTACTCGCCGATCAGGACGCCGGCCTTGTAGTTGTCGGTCGCGAACAGGGCGTCGGTGGCGTCCTGCGGGTCGGTCGGGCTGTCGAGCGCGATCACCATCACGCCCTTGCCGCGTGCCTTCTGGATCGCCGGCACGATGGCCTTGGAATCGTTGGCCGTGATCAGGATGGTCTTGGCGCCGGCCGTCATCATGTTCTCGATGGCGGTCACCTGCGCGGCGTTGTCGCCGTCCTGCTTGCCGGCGGCGGTCAGCAGCTTGGCGCCGCGCGACTTGGCCATCTCGGTGGCGCCTTCCTTCATCTTGACGAAGAACGGGTTGGTGTCGGTCTTCGTGATCAGGCCGATCACCGGCTGGTCGGCGCTCATGGCGACGGTGGTGGCGCCAGCCAGCGCGGCAATGGCGAACAGGGACGGGACGAGCTTGAACATGGGTGTCTCCAATGCGTTGAGGAAGGCCGCTTCTGCGACGGCCTGGTGTCGGGGCGATTGTGCGGATCCTGGATTAATAAATCAAGCGGAGTGATTAATGGAAAACCCAGGGGGACCCGGCGCGGGGCCATCGGCGACAATCGCCGCCATGCTGCTGCGCATCCACCACGCCGCGATCATCTGCTCCGACTACCAAGCCTCGAAGCGCTTCTACACGCAGGTGCTGGGCCTGCGCGCCATCGCCGAGCACTGGCGCGAGGAGCGCCGCTCGTGGAAGCTGGACCTGGCGTTGCCCGATGGCTCGCAGGTCGAGCTGTTCTCGTTCGAGGACAGGCCGGCGCGGCCGTCCTATCCGGAGGCGCGCGGGCTGCGCCATCTCGCGTTCGCGGTGTCCGACGTGGTGCGCGCCAAGGCCGAGCTGGAGTCGCAGGGCGTGAAGGTCGAGCCGATCCGCGTCGACGAGTACACCGGCCGCCGCTTCACCTTCCTCGCCGATCCGGACGAGCTGCCGCTGGAGCTCTACGAAGCCTAGCTGCGCACGAACTCGCGCTTGAGCAGCCCGAGCTGCACCAGGTCGCGCCGCTCGCCCATCCACAGCCCGGCCTCGCGCAGCAGGCCTTCCTCGACGAAGCCCAGCCGCTTGAGCAGCAGCCGCGACGGCGTGTTGAGCGGATGCACCTGCGCCTCGATGCGTTCGACGGCCATGGCCTCGAAGGCCCAGGCGAAGATGGCGCGCAGCGCCTCGGCCATGTAGCCGTGGCCCTGCGCCTGGCGCGCGAGCTCGTAGCCGGTCAGGCAGGTGCGCCAGCCGCGGTTCCAGCGGAACACGCCGCAGGTGCCCAGCAGCGCGCCACCGCGCGCCGGGTCGGCGTGCACGATGCCCCAGCGCACGCCGGAGCTGGGCTGTTGGCGCAGGTTGGCGAACCCGGCAATCACTTTTTCGGCGGCCTCGAGGTCCGTCGGCGGGTCGCTGCCGAACCACTTCATCGCTTCGCGGTCGCCGTGGATCGCAAGCAGCGCGGGGGCATCGCTGGCGACGATCTCGCGCAATTGCAGGCGCTTGGTCGACAACGAGGGGAATGCATCTTCACCCGTCATGCGGCCCCCAGTCGCCACAGCGACGTCACTTCCTTGCTGCGCGCGGCGAACAGCGGGTCGGACGGGTCGCCGGCCTTCGGATGCGTCGGCCGGGTGTCGTGGCGCGCGACCACGCGCAGGCCGGCCTGCGCGATCCCGCCCAGCATCTCCTCGCGGGTGCGCAGGCCCAGGTGCTCGGCCAGGTCCGACATCACGAGCCAGCCTTCGCCACCGGGCGCCAGGTGTGCCGCCAGGCCGGCCAGGAAGGCGCGCAGCATCGCGCTGTCCGGGTCGTAGACGGCGCGTTCGATGGCGGCGTTGGCCGGGGTCGGTACCCACGGCGGATTGCAGACGATGAGCGCGGCGCGGCCGGGCGGGAACATGTCGGCTGCCACCACGCGCACTTGTTTCGCGACCCCGAGCCGGGCCAGGTTCTCGCCGGCGCAGGCGATGGCCCGCGGGTCGAGGTCGGTGGCGACGACCTGTCGCACGCCGCGCCTGGCCAGCAGCGCGGCGATCACGCCGGTGCCAGTGCCGATGTCGAACGCCAGCTCCTGCGCACCCGGCGGCAGCGGCGCCTGCGCGATCAGGCCGAGGTATTCGCCGCGCAAGGGCGAGAACACCCCGAACCACGGATGGATGCGGCCACCGAGCGCCAGAACTTCCACGCCCTTCTTGCGCCATTCGTGCGCGCCGATCAGGCCCTGCAGCTCGCGCAGCGACGCGATGGACGGCGTGCCGTCCGGCGGGCCCCAGGCCTCGGTCAATGCGGCCCGCACGTCGGGCGCGCGCCGCAGCGCGATCGTGTGGTCGGGCTCGAACTTGATCAGCACGCGGCCGAGCAGCGTGGCCCGCCGCGCCTGCGCTTCCCGATGGCGCGCGAATGCGTGCCGCGCGAGCGCAGCCGCGTCCGCATCCACGCGCGCGGGCGCCTGCACGGCAGCGCGCGGCGTGCCCGCGCGCGGCGGCTTGTCGACCCGGCGGCCCAGCGCCTGCAGCAGTTGGCGGCCGTTGTGGAAGTCGCCGCGCCACAGCAGGCCGGTGCCTTCGTTGATGAGCCGGAAGGCCGCGTTGGCGGGCAGGGTGTCGTCGGCAGGTTGCAGCGTCGCCGGCATCGCCTGCGACTCGGAGCGCCAGCGTGCACGTTGCGGCGCGCCGGATTCTTCCCAGGTGATCCAGGGTTCTTGTTCGGTCATGCCCGAATCATGACATTGCCAAAGAACGCCTCCCGGCCGAGCCGCTTCCAAAGGTGTCTGGCACCGCCTCGAATCGCGCTGAGGCGCAGATCATCGGCAAAGGGGCTGCCGCGATTCGAGGGGGTGCCTGACACCGATCCCGCAGATGCCGGCCAGCAAGGGATCGGCGTCAGGCACCGCCACCCTCCGCGATCATCGACGCCGCATCGATCGGCGGCATGGCGCGGAGGTTGGCGTTGCCAGACACCTCCAGCGTGTAGACACCGCCGGCGTGTAGACACCGCCGACGTGTGGACACCGCCGGCGGGTGGACACCGCCGACGTGTGGACACCTCCGGCTTGTGGACGCCTCAGACGCGATTCATCGACAGGCCCGACGTGCTGCGCAGGCGGTCGATCACGTGCTGCGCGATCTTGCCGAGGGGCAGCACCTCGTTGGCGGCGCCCGCGGCGATCGCTTCGCGCGGCATGCCGAACACGACGCAGGTGGCTTCGTCCTGGCAGACGTTGTAGCTGCCGGCGTCCTTCATCGTGCGCATGGCCTTGGCGCCGTCGGCGCCCATGCCGGTGAGCATGATGCCCATCGCGTTCTGGCCGACGACTCGCGCGGCCGATTCGAACAGCACTTCGACGGAAGGCTTGTGGCGGTTCACCGGCTCGCCGTCGGAGACGCGGGCGATGTAGTTGGCGCCCGAACGCTCGACGCTGAGATGGAAGCCGCCCGGGGCGATGTAGGCGTGCCCTGGCAGCACGCGCTCGCCATCGACGGCTTCCTTGACGCGGATCTTGCACAGCCCGTCCAGCCGGTTCGCGTACGACTTCGTGAAGCCCGGCGGCATGTGCTGCGTGATGACGACGCCGGGCGAATCCGGCGGCAGGTTCATCAGCAGTTCCTTGGTGGCCTCCGTGCCGCCGGTGGAGGCGCCGATGAAGATCAGCTTCTCGGTGGACAGCCGCCCGATCGACTGCGGTGCCGGCCTGGCTGGCGCCGCCGCGCCGGCGGCCGTGCTGGCGGCCGGTGCCGGCTTGGCCACGCGCGCCTTCGAGGCCGTGCGCACCTTCTCGGTGATCTCGTCGGCGAGCTGCTTCAAGCCGTCGGCGACGCCGATCTTGGGCTTGGCCACGAAGTCGATCGCGCCCAGCTCGAGCGCCTTGAGCGTGACCTCGGCGCCGCGCTCGGTCAGCGTCGACACCATCACGACCGGCATCGGCCGCAGGCGCATCAGCTTGGACAGGAAGTCGATGCCGTCCATGCGCGGCATCTCGACGTCCAGCGTGATGACGTCCGGGTTCAGGTTGCGGATCATCTCGCGCGCCGCGAACGGGTCGCTGGCCGAGCCGACGCATTCCATGTCGGACTGCCGGTTGATGATCTCGGTGAGCAGGCTGCGCACCAGCGCGGAATCGTCGACGACGACCACTCGAGTCTTTGCCATGTCTTTCGTTCTCCCTGCTTTCGTCCGGTCAGAACAGGTCGACCGAGCCGCCGCCCGTCGTGGACGGAGCGGCCTTCTGCGCGGCCAGGCGATCCTGCTGCACCAGGGCCTCGGCGTTGGTGGACGCCAGCCGCTTGACCATCGCCTTTCCGCTGGCCGGCAGGAAGCAGACCTTGCGCGGATAGATCTCCAGCACGTCCTTGGAGACCACCGGGATGCGTTCCATCGCGAGGAAGTCCATCACGAACTTGGTGTTGCGCTCGCCCACGTTGATCGAGTTCATGCCGGCGATGACCGCGCCGCCGCCGAAGACCTTGGCCTCCATCGTCATGCGCGTGGCGCCGCGCTTCATCATCTCGTTGATCAGCAGTTCCATCGCGTACGAGCCGTAGCGGCCCGAGTCGCCGGCGCCTTCGGGCAGCATGAAGTGGTTCATGCCGCCGATGCGGGCCTGGCGGTCGTACAGGCACGCGGCGATGCACGAGCCGAGCGTGGTCATGACCAGCAGCTCCTCGTTGTCGACGTAGTACTCGCCGGGCAGCACCTTGACCGCCTCGTTCTGGAAGTGCGCGTCGTAGAAGAAGAACGACGCCTCGCCCGGCTTGCGCGGGGCGGACTTGAGCTTCTCGAGGCGCGAGCCCGGACCCGACGTCACGCGGATCGACGGGGGCCGCGCGGCGGAAGCGGAAGGCGTGGGTTGGGGGGAAGCCATGTTCGGAGCCTGAAGAGGTGATGAATTCCGGGGCGGATGACGCTGCGGGGAGGGCGCCGGCGTCAGACGCGCTTGTAGATGGTCTTGCCTTGCAGGACGAACAGGTCCCGCGAGTCGGTGAAGTTCTCGGAGTGGCCGACGAACAGCAGGCTGCCTGGCTTCATCACGGCATGGATGTGCTCGAGCACCTTGCGCTGCGTGTCGTGGTCGAAATAGATCATCACGTTGCGGCAGAACACCATGTCGAACGCCTCGCCCAACGACCACTGCGTGGCCATCAGGTTGAAGGTGCGGAACTCGATCATCTTCTGCAGTTCCGGCTTGACGCGCATGAAGCCGGCATTGGCACCGGTGCCACGCATCATGTGCTTTTGCAGGCGCTGCGGCGACAGCCCGCGCGAATCGGCCGCATAGACGCCGCGCTGCGCGGTGGCCAGCACCTTGGTGTCGATGTCGGTGGCCAGCAGCCTGGCGTTGGCGCAGCCGGCCTCGAGCAGCGTCATCGCGATGGAGTAGGGCTCCTCGCCGGTCGACGCCGCGTTGCACCACATGCGGATCGGGCGGCCGGCCATCGTCTTGAGCGCGTCGGCCAGCGCGTGGAAATGGTGTTCCTCGCGGAAGAACGAGGTCAGGTTGGTCGTCAGGCAGTTGATGAACTCCTGCCACTCCTGCTCGCCCGCGGCGCCGCTGGCGCGTTCCAGGCCGTTCAGGTAGTCGGCGAAGCTGCGGTCGCCCGTCTCGCGCAAACGGCGCGACAAGCGGCTGTAGACCATGGCCCGCTTGCCGTCGTGCAGGCTGATGCCGGCACGCTGGTAGATCAGCTTCTGCACGCGCTGGAAGTCCCCGTTGCTGAACGTGAATTCGTGGCTGGCGGCGTCGGCGTTGTCGAATGCGAGGTCGGTGCTCATCGTCTTGTGGTCTGCCCGTGAACCGAGGGTTCGGTATGGGGTTATCGGTCACTGACGGCCAGTCTCAAGACTCGGCGGTCCTGTTGGCGGGTGGAGTTGGGGAGGAATTGCGGCTCTTTTCGCGGTTCTGCCCCAGGCAGGCCCGGCGGTAGACTCGGCCGTAAGCGAAATCGCGTCCACCTGGGCGCCTGCATTTCATTGCCGAGAAGCCGATCGACGTGAACTCGAAGCCTCATTTCCCGCAACCCGCTGCCGCCGACGCATTGCGCCTGGACCTGGCGCTGTCGCTGCTGACGCAGTCCGGACAGCGGGTGCCCGCGGGCGTCGAGGGCAGCGCGGAGTGGCTGCAGTCGCTGATCGACGCCTTGTGCGACCTGTCCAGCCGCGACGGCCTGACGGGCCTCGCGAACCG
>JBJMWF010000423.1:0-4260 GCA_045810265.1 Vitreoscilla sp.
CAAACCTTACGCGCGCTTCAGCGAGGATTCAGCGCGTCGTGCGGGCGCGCGAGGGTCATTTCACCGGCGCTTGTGCCAGCCTTCCAGGAAGGCCAGCGTCACCGCCGCCTCGTTGGTCTCGGCCAGGCCGCTCGCAAAGAGCGCGACGACGTCGGCGTTGAACTCCTCGGCGCCGGCCAGGTCGCTCAGGCTGCGGAAGGCGATGTAGGGAATCGCGTTGGCGTAGGCCACGTGGGCCAGCGCGGCCGTCTCCATCTCGAAGGTCTGCGCCTGCAGCTGCTCGAACAGGTAGCTGCGGTACTGCGGGTTGGCGAGGAAGGCGGTGCCCGACACGCCGCGCCCGCCGACGATCACCTGCGGCACGGTCTTGACGCACAGCGCGGGGTCCGGTTCCGCGCCCGGCGACTTCGTCGCCTTCGGCCCGCAGCGGGCCAGCACCGGCTGGATGCCGCGCGCGACGGCCAGCATCTGCGCATCGACCGGATAGTCGAAGCGGAACTCGCCGGCGGGCGCGTTGGCCGCGGTCATGACGAAGTTCTCGCGCATGAACAGCCCCGTGGGCACCGTGCCCGCGGGCGAGACCAGGCTGAAAGGCGGCACCGGCCTGCCGTCGGCGCTGGCCAGCTTCAGGCCCAGGCAGGAGACGTCGGCCGCCTTGCCGCAGCTGGCTGGCAACACGCTGTCGCGGTTCCAGAACACCTCCAGCGGCATGGCCCAGCGGTCGGGAATGATGACGTCGCCGACGTGGTGCGCCGGGTTGACGCCGCCCGCGATGCCCGACATCACCAGCCGCTCCACCTTGAAATGGTCCACCATCAGCTGCGTGACCATCGTCGAATTGATCATGCTGACGCCGCTCAGCACGATCACCACCGGCACGCCGCGCAGCGTGCCCGTCGTGAAGCGGTTGCCGTTGATGACCCAGCGGTGCGGCGCCTGCGTCTGCGCCACCAGGATGTCGGCCTCCTGGCCGAACGCCGAGACGATGCCGATGCGCGGCGTGCATTCGGTCAGACAGGCCGGCTTGGCCGCCGGTCTGGCGGCAAACGCCGACGCGAGGCCGAGTGCCAGCGCGGCCGCGATGAACAGGTTCTTCAAGAAGGCTCTCCCCAAAATGGAGGCAGCCGCGCGATGCCTGCTGGCACGCGCGGCTGCGCAGGTCGACGATCTTAGAACGAGGCCTTGAACTGCACGCCGAAGGTGCGCGGGTCGTTGATGAAGCCGGTCAGGTTGTTGAAGTCGATGCCACCCGTGACGCGGATCTGGTTGGTGATGTTGCGGCCGAAGGCCGCCACCTCGTACTTGCCGCCATCCCAGTCGTAGCCGGCGCGCAGGCCGCCGATGGTCATCGCCTTGCCGGTGAACTCCTTGGACTCGTACAGGAAGAAGTTGACGCGGCTGCGGTAGGACCAGTCGGTGTAGACGAAGTACTCGCCACCGTCCGAAACCGGGATGGCATAGCGCGCGGTGACGTTGGCGACGATCTTGGGCGCCTGCGGCAGCGGGTTGCCATTGATCGACACGGTGCCCGGAACGGTGCCCGCCGGATCCGTCACCGTGCAGCTGGCGCACGGCGCAACGGCCAGGTTCGGGTCCTTGATCTTGGTGAAGTTGTAGCTGCCGTTCAAGGTCACCAGCAGCGTGGGCAGCAGGTAGGCATCGAAGTTGACCTCGACGCCCTGGCCGGTCACCTTCCTGGCGCTGACCAGTTGCGTGGCGTTGTCCTGGCCGCCGACCGCGCTCAACTGCTGGTTCTTGACCTCGTAGTGGAAGACGTCGGCCGAGATCCGGGCGCGGCGCTCGAACAGGTCGGCCTTGACGCCGGTCTCGTACGACGTCGTCGTCTCGGGCTTGGCGTAGGTCAGGTAGCCGAAGTCGGACGCCGGGAAGATGCTGGACGCGCGAAAGCCGGTGGCCACGCGGGCGTAGACATTGGCGTCGGGCGTGACGGCGTAGGTGCCGCTCAGGTCCCAGTTGGTGCGCGAATCGCTGGTGCCCTTGGACAGGCCGGCGGTGTCGTTGACGGCGGTGTCGGTCACCGGGATGGTGTCCAGCGACTTGCGGTCGCGCGTGTAGCGCAGGCCGCCGCGCAGCTTGAGCTTGTCGGTCAGCGCATAGCCGACCGAGCCGAAGGCCGCCCACGCGGTGTTGGTCTGCGTCGCGTCGACCTCGGTGGTGGGGCCGCCGAACAGCGTGTCGTAGGACAGGCTGACGATGCGGTACTTCTCATGGAACAGGTAGAGGCCGCCCTGCCAGGTCAGCGGGCCGGCGCCGCCATGCTCCAGGCGGAGCTCCTGGCTCAGTTGCTGATGCCCGCCCATCGCGTCGGAGGTCTCGCTGGCGAACGGAATGAAGCCCGGGCCCATCGGCGGGTCGTAGACGGCGCCATAGCCGCCGTCGACGTCGCCGCGGCTGAAGGCATGCACGTGCTCCCAGCCGGTGATCGAGTTGAGCACGTTGTTGCCGCCCAGATCCCAGCGCAGCTTCACGCTGGCGCCGTCGGTGTCGACCGTCTGCGAGTTCTGGCCGTCGATGGAGATCTGGTACGGGTTGAAGCCGTCGACCAGATCGTTGGTGCCCGGCTTGATGATGTTGGCGCGGAACAGGCGCGCCGTGCCTTCGAGCGCGCGCGCGTGCACGTTGAACAGCGCGCTGAAGGTGCCCGAGGGCTTGTAGAGCAGTTGCAGGCGGCCGGCTTCGTCGTCGTAGCCTTCGAGCTTGGCCGGGCCGGCGCCGGGGGCCGTGTTGGTGACCCAGCCGTTGCGGTGCTGGGCCAGCATGGAGCCGCGGATCGCCCAGTCCGGCCCCAGCGGTGTGCCGTAGGCGCCTTCCAGGTTGACCGTGTTGAAGGTGCCGTAGCTGGCGTTGAAGTAGCCATTGGCCACGCGCGACGGCGCGACCGAGTCGAACTTGACGACGCCGGCCGGCGTGTTGCGGCCGAACAGCGTGCCTTGCGGGCCGGCCAGCACTTCGACCTGGTCGACGTCGAACATCGGGAAGCCCTTGAGGATCGGGTTCTCCTGCACGACGTCGTCGTAGATCAGCGAGACGGGCTGCGACGCGTTGAGGTGGAAGTCGGTGTTGCCGTAGCCGCGGATGTAGAAGCGCGGGAATGCACGGCCGAACGACGATTCGATGTTCAGGCTGGGCACGCGCCCCGACAGCGCGCGCACGTCCTCGCCGCTGGAATTGAGCACGTCCAGCGCCTCGCCGCCGATGGTGCTGACCGAGATCGGCACGCTCCGGGCGTCTTCAGTGATGCGCTGCGCTGTCACGGTCACGGTCTGCAGCTTGCCGGCCTCTGCGGCGGACGCGGCATCGGCCGGGGCGGCCGCCTGGCCGTGCGCAGCGCTTCCTGCGAACGCCAGCGCGATCAGCATCGACAAGGGCTTGAGCTGGCAGCGCAGCGTGGCGGACCGCCCGGTCTGGCGAGTGGAGATGGAAGTGGTCATCGGAAGCGGATCCTGATTTGAGTGTGCGGACCGTTAAGCAAGACGAAGGCCACGTGAGCCGTTCATGCCCGCTTGTGGAACGGACGCCACAGCCCGTTCTGGCGGTTTGCGCAGCGCCTGCGCGCTCATCCAGTGAATCGCATATCCGTTATACGAATCCAGAGATGGGCGATGCGCGTCTTGTTCGGCAACATGGCGTGCCGCCGGCTCCGATCCCTTGAGTCCCGGCGCCTGTCCGCGGCAACGCGATGCCCCAGGCGCTCCCGATTCGGCTTGCGCCTGAAGTCTTGCGGCGATGTCTGCATTGCGCCGCGCGAGCCCTGCACCGTCAGGGTGCGCCGTGCGCCCGCAATCGTGCCAACCTCGCGATGCCCGCGATGGCTTGCCTCCCGGCAACCACCCTCACTGCGCCGGCACGCCCTCGCGCCACCGCGGCCAGCGCGTGACGATGTCGGTCACCAGCGGCCAGGCCGCCCGCTGGAGGTTGGCCGTGGCGATCGGAAAGCCGCCTGATTGCGCGTTCAGCGACTCCTGCGCCGTCTGCCCCGGATGCGGGCGATCGAAGTTCGCGCCCGTGCGCAGCACCGCCACGCGATGCAGGTCCAGGCGCCCGGCCGCCGCGCCGCGGCGCAGCGCCTCGTAGGTGGCGTTGTCTTCCTGCTGCGTCGTGCAGTAGGTGCCCTTGCCGTCGGTCAGCAGCCGGGTCCAGCTCGATGCGCGCTCGCCCAGCCGCGTGCCGTGCCACCAGGTGTCGCCGGCCAGCGTGTCGCATTGCAGCACCGATGGGGCCGCCTGGGCGGCAGCCTGC
>JBJMWF010000424.1:0-11300 GCA_045810265.1 Vitreoscilla sp.
CATCACCGGCTTCGAGCCGCGGTAGAGCTGGTTCGAAGCGACGAACTTGTGGAACTCCTCGACGATCTTGGCCTCGGAGGAGAAGTCCATGGTGGCGTAGCGGCGCTCCCAGTCGGCCAGCACGCCCAGGCGCTTGAAGTCGACCATCTGCTGGCCGATCTGCGCCGTGGCGTAGGCGCGGCTCTTGGCCTGCATGTCGTCGCGGCTGAGCTTGCGGCCGAATTCCTTCTCGATCGCGTTCTCGATCGGCAGGCCGTGGCAATCCCAGCCCGGCGCGTACTGCGCGTCGAAGCCCATCAGCTGACGGGTCTTGACGATCATGTCCTTGAGCACCTTGTTGACGGCGTGGCCCATGTGGATCTGGCCGTTGGCGTAGGGCGGACCGTCGTGCAGCACGAACAGCGGCTTGCCGACGCGGGCGTCGCGCAGGCGCTTGTACAGGCCCTCCTTGTCCCACTGCTGCACCCAGCCCGGCTCGCGCTTGGGCAGGTCGCCGCGCATCGGGAACGGGGTGTCGGGCAGGTTGAGCGTGGAGCGGTAGTCGGTGGCGGTCTTGTCGGTGTCGGCGGTCATGGCGGTGGCGCGTCGTCGTGCGGCGCGCGGAATGCGTTGGCTTTGGAGGGCCGGGTCGCCGTCGAGCGCGACGGCGGAAGATGCCGGATGACCGCGTCGTCGCTGCGAACGCGTGCGGTCAGTGGTGGGCTCAGGCCGAGGCGAGCCCGCCAATAATTCGATCGCGCGTGGCCTGGCGCCGCGTGGCGGCGTGCCAGCGGCAAGGGGCGGGACGAAGGCTGAAGGGCAGCGACATGGCGTCCATTCTACCGGCGCTGCGCACGGCGCGCCGGGGCGGGCGCAGGGGCCTGTGCGGGGGCGCGCGCGGGGCGGCGCGGGCGCGGGGCCACGGCGGCCGGCGGCTCGACCTGGGTGAGCGCCACGCTGGCCGGATCCATGCACTCGCCCTCGGCCCAGCTCGCCTCCATCTGCTCGCGCACCGCCAGCAGGTCCTTGCGCTGGGCGCGCAGCGTCGCCAGCATGTGATCGATCTCGACCAGCCGGGTGTCCAGGCGCTGCAGCATGTCCTCGTGGATCTCGGCCTTGGTCTGCGCGGCCCGCGTGACCAGGTTGGCGCGCAGCGCATCGAGCGTGAAGCCGAGCGCCTGCGCCAGCTGGATGTAGCGCAGCCGGTCGACGGCGTCGGCCGGATAGCTGCGGTAGCCGTTGGCCGCGCGCTCGGCCGGGGGCAACAGTCCGCTCTGCTCGTAGAAGCGGATCGCCGACGGCGCCAGGCCGGTGGCAGCGGCAAGTTCGCCGATCTTCATCGCGGGCTCCAACAAAGGGCTTGACCTTCAAGTTGACTTGAATCTTAGCATTGCGCCACTCCGCAGTTTTCCAAGGCTTCCAGCACCATGAAATCCCCCGCCGCGCTCCCTCTTTCAACTCCCCTGGCGCTGCCCAACGGCGTCGTCGTCCCCAATCGCGTGGCCAAGGCGGCGATGGAGGAGAACATGGCCGACGCCGGGCAGGTGCCCGGGCCGGCGCTGCGCGCGCTGTATGCGGCCTGGGCCAGGGGCGGCGCCGGCCTGATCCTGACCGGCAACGTGATGGTCGACGGCCGGGCGATGACCGGGCCCGGCGGCCTGGTGCTGGAACGCGACACGCCGCGCGAGCCCTTCGCGGCCTGGGCGGCCGAGGCGCGCGCGCACGGCGCGCAGGTCTGGATGCAGATCAACCACCCGGGTCGCCAAGTGTTCGCGGCGATGAAGGGCCAGGCCTGGGCGCCGTCGGCCGTGGCGCTGGACATCGGCAAGCACAGCGCGCTGTTCGCGCAGCCGCGCGCGATGAGCGAGGCCGAGATCGCGCAAGTCATCGCGCGCTTCGCCGACACCGCCAGGGCGGCGGAGGAATCGGGCTTCACCGGCGTGCAGATCCATGCTGCGCACGGCTACCTGATCTCGCAGTTCCTGTCGCCGCTGACCAACCGCCGCACCGATGGCTGGGGCGGTTCGCTCGCCAATCGCGCGCGCCTGCTGCTCGAGGTGGTCAAGGCGGTGCGCGCGGCCGTCGCGCCGGGCTTTTGCGTCTCCATCAAGCTGAACTCGGCCGACTTCCAGCGCGGCGGCTTCACCGAGGACGATGCGCGCCAGGTGCTGCACTGGCTCAACGAGCTGCCGGTCGACCTGGTCGAGCTCTCCGGCGGCAGCTACGAGGCGCCCGCGATGCAGGGGCGCAGCGCCGACGGCCGCACGCTGGCGCGCGAGGCCTATTTCCTGGAGTTCGCGAAGGATCTCGCGGCGGTCGCGACCATGCCCGTGATGACCACGGGCGGCATTCGCCGCCGCGCGGTCGCCGAGCAGGTGCTCGCCAGCGGTGTCGCGATGGTGGGCGTGGCCACCGCGCTGGCCGTGCGCCCCGACCTGCCCCTGGCGTGGTTCGCCGGCCGCGAGGCCGATGTGCCGGTGCAGACGGTGACGTGGAAGGACAAGGGCATGGCCGGATTGGCCGGCATGGCGCTGGTCAAGCGCAGGCTGCGCGCGCTGGCGGCGGGCAAGGATGCGGCGCGCACCTATTCGCCGCTGTTCACGCTGATCGCTGACCAGATGCGCACCAGGAAGCTGACGACGCGCTATCGCCAATGGGCGGGACGTTGAGAGTTCAAAGACCGAAGTAGCCCTTCGCCTCGACGACGTCGGCCGCGATGCCGGCCTGCAGCGCCGCGAGCGAGCCGTAGTTGCGCTCCTCGTGCAGCCATTTGACGAGCTCGACGCTGATCAGCTTGCCGTAGGCCGCCTCGCGTCCCAGCGGCTCGGGCCAGGCCAGGCAATGCGTTTCCAGCAGCACGCGGCCCGCCTTCTCGATGGTCGGCCGCACCCCGAGGCTGGACACCGCCGGCAGCGGCTCGGGCGTGAGGCCGTGCACGCGCGAGACGAAGATGCCCGAGGCCGCGGGACGGGCCTCCGGCATGCGCAGGTTCAGCGTGCGAAAGCCGTCCCCCGCCCCGTGCCGCGTGGCCCCCAGTTCGCGTCCCAGCTTGCTGCCATGGGCCACGCGCCCGCTGACGGAATAGGGCCGTCCCAGCAGCGAGGCGGCCTGCGCGAGGTCGCCGGTGGCCAGCGCCTCGCGCACCGCGGAACTCGAAACGCGCAGGCCGTGCACCTCGTAGCTCATCATGCGGGCGACGTCGAAGCCGAGCGCGCTGCCGGCCGCGTCCAGCATCGCGTAGTCGCCCGCACGCTTCGCGCCGAAGCGGAAGTCGTCGCCCACCAGCACGTAGCGCACGCCCAATCCCTTGACCAGCACGTTGGCGATGAAGGCCTCCGGCGACAGCGACGCGAGCTGTTCGTCAAAGCGCAGCAGGATCACGTGGTCGATGCCGCAGCGTTCGAGCTCCACCACCTGGTCGCGCAAGGTGGCGATGCGCGCCGGCGCCAGCTGCGGCTTGCCGGCACGGCGGGCGAAGAAGTCGCGCGGGTGCGGTTCGAACGTGAGCACGCAGGCCGGCACCTTGCGATGGCGCGCCTCGCTGTGCAGCAGCGCCAGCATCGCCTGGTGGCCCCGGTGCACGCCATCGAAGTTGCCGATGGTCAGCGCGGTGCCTCCTTTTGCGAGCGCGAGGGTGGCAAGGGAGTGGAGGCCGCGATGGATCTGCATGGCCGGATTATCGACCGTCGCGCTGCCCCGTTCCGCTGGCGTCCAATCGGTGCGACGGGTCGGCGCTCCTGACAGTATTGAAACTACATTCCTGAAATATTACCTGCAGCGTGATTCTGTAATTACATTTTATTGAATTCACCAATCGGTTCCGAAATCATCTGGTAAATATTCACTCGATTACCTGATTCGGGGTATTTGCCCGTCTTGCCGGTTACCAGACCCGGTATTAGAACTACCTCATACTGCCGAAAGGAGAAGGCCCGGCCCACGCAGGGCGCCTGCAAGTGCGCAAAGCGCCAGCCAACGATCCAACTATTCGGCGCCGGCAACGACCGGACCGCCAACGAGACAAGCCACCATGCAAACCAGACTCTTTCGCGAGCGGCGCGCCAGCGCGCTCGTCGCTTTCCTGGCCGCGGCCTTTTCAGGCGCGGCCTGCGCACTCAATCCCGCCGATACCTCCGTCCAGATGTTCGAATGGAGCTGGAACGACCTGGCCACCGAGTGCACCCAGTTCCTCGGGCCTCAGGGCTACGGCGGCATCCAGATCTCGCCGCCCGGCGCCTCCAAGACGACCACCACCTGGTGGGGCGTCTACCAGCCGGTCAACTACGTCAACCTGACCAGCCGCTTCGGCACGCAGGCGCAGCTCCAATCGATGATCAACACCTGCCACGCCGCCGGCGTGCGCGTGTATGCCGACGTGGTGGTCAACCAGATGGCCGCCGATTCGAGCGCCACGGCCGGCGCGGCGACCGACGGTTCGACCTGGAACTCGGCGACGCTCGCCTATCCGTACTTCAGCGCCAGCGACTTCCATCCGGCCTGCGACATCCAGCCCGCCGAGTACAACTCCGCGGCCGGCCGCGGCAACGTGCAGACCTGCCGCCTCAGCGGCATGCCCGACCTGAATACCGAGAGCAGCTACGTGCGCGGGCAGATCGTCAACTACCTGAATGCGCTGCTGACGCTGGGCATCGACGGCTTTCGCATCGACGCGGCCAAGCACCAGGCCGCGGCCTCGCTGCAGGCCATCATGGCCTCGGTCAAGTCCAGCCACCCGACCACCCAGCTGGGCGAGGCCATCTGGGTGACGCAGGAGATCGTTCCTGACGGCGAAGTGGTGCGCTCGGACTACTTCCCTGTGGGCACCGTCAACGAATTCCAGTTCGCCTACGCGATGCGCGACGCGTTCCGCGATGCCAACGGTTCCAGTCCGTCCACCATCCCGACCATGATGGGCACCTGGAACAACTGGGGCGGCACCTGGGGCTTCGTGCAGCCGACCAACGCCACCATCTTCGTCAACAACTGGGACACCGAGCGCAACGGCGGCTCGCTGGCAGCCAGCAACTACACCGGCGCCACCAATGACACCCAAGGCTCGCACCGCTACGACCTGGCCAACATCTTCATGCTGGCGCAGGGCTATGGCCAGGCGCAGCTGCATTCGGGCTTCCGCTTCAGCAATGTCGACCAGGATCGGCCGAGTGCGAGCCCGTATGCCAACGGCGTGGCGCAGATCAACGTCAACTGGGACTTCATCCATCGCTGGAGCGACATCGCGCCCATGGTCAAGTTCCGTTCGGCGGCGCACGGCCAGGCGCAGGCCAACTGGGTCACGGGCAACGCCAACCAGATCGCGTTCGGCCGCGGCAACGTGGGCTTCGTCGCGTTGAACAACGGCACCGCCGCATGGAGTCGGAGCTTCTACACCGGGCTACCCGCCGGCACGTACTGCAACGTCGTGCACGGCCTGAAGAACCCCGGCGGCACGGCCTGCACCAGCGACTCGGTGACGGTGGATGCCAGCGGCAACGCGGCGATCACGGTGCCCGCGGACGGTGGCGCCACCGTGCCAGCCGTGGCCATCTACACCGGGCAGACGATCAGCGGCTCGGGCAGCGGCGGTTCGACCACCTGCGCGGTCACCTTCACCATCTCGAACGCCAACACGGTCAGCGGCCAGAACCTCTATGTCGTCGGCAACCAGGCCGGGTTGGGCAACTGGACCCCGGCGTCGGGCTTCGCGTTGACGATCCAGGGCTCCGGCGCGAACGTGCCGTGGACCGGAACTATTTCCTTGCCGGCGGCCACCGCCATGCAATACAAGTACGTGAAGTGGAACGGCTCGACGGCGGTCTGGGAAAGCAACCAGTCGACCTCGAGCGGCAACCGCGAGTTCACGTCGTGCGCGGCGGGATCGTCCGCCGCACGCAGCGATGGCAGCTTCAAGAACTGACGTCTGAAGAACGTCGTTGGGCCCGGGCCGGCGAACGCGAGTTCGTCCGGCCCGTTTTTCGTGCTCGTCCTCGGCCGCGCGGGCGGGAGCGGCGTCAGGCACCGCCACCCTCCGCGATCGTCGTGGTCGCTCCCGTGGAAGCCGCGGCGCGGAGGGCGGCGTCGCCAGACACCTCGACTCCGGCGACGCGCGTGTCCTGGCTTCGCACGTGGAGCCGGTTCCAGAGGTGTCTGGCACTGCCTCGGGTCGCGCAGCAATCTCGGCTTGCGCGGGGTGCTCGCCGCGATTCGAGGCGGTGCCTGACGCCGATCCTCAGCCGGGCCGGAGTCGGCGGCTTGGCATCCTTGCTCGCGCTCAAGCGGCCAGGTAGCGGTCCACCAGCTCGCCCAGCGCCTCGCGGGTGAACGGCTTGCTGAGGTAGTCGTCCATGCCCGCCTCGAGGCAGCGCTCGCGCTCGCCGGCCGCGGCGCTCGCGGTCAGCGCCACGATGGGCAGGCGCTGCTTCTGGCGCAGGCGCGTCTCGCGCGCGCGCCAGATGCGCGTCGCCTCCCAGCCGTCGACGACCGGCATCTGGCAGTCCATCAGCACCAGGTCGTACGTGGTCTGGCACATGCGCTCGAGCGCCTTCTCGCCGTCGACGGCGAGCTCGGCGTCGACGCCCATTTGCTCCAGCATGCCGCGCACAACGAGCGCGTTGACCTCGTTGTCCTCGACCACCAGCACGCGGCCGGCGCGCGTGGCCGGCTCGGCCGAGCTTTCGCCCGCGGCAGCCAGTTCCTCGCTGAGCGAGGGTCGCGGCGTTGGCGTCTTGGGCGTCGGACGGAACGCGATCGTGAACTCGAACGTGGTTCCCACGCCTGGCACGGAGCGGCAGGTGACGTCGCCACCCATCGCGCGCGCCAGCCGGCGCGAGATCGTCAGGCCCAGGCCGGCGCCCGAGCGCGCCGGCGCGGTGCTGGAGGGGGCTTGCTCGAAGGCGTCGAAGATGCGTTCGATCGCGTCGGGCGGGATGCCTTCGCCGCTGTCGCTGACGCGGAAACGCAGCATGCCGTCGGTCATCGCCACCGCCAGCCCCACGCTGCCGTGCGCCGTGAACTTGAGCGCATTGCCGATCAGGTTGTGCAGCACCTGCTTGACGCGCGACGCGTCCATCAGCGCGGCGGCCGGCAGGCTGAGGTCGAAGATCACCTCGAAGGCGAGGCCGCGCTCCTCGGCCACCGGCTGCAGCAGGTCGGTGACGTCGCGCACCGTCTGCGCGATCAGCGTGGGCTGCGCGTTCAGCTCGATGCGGTCGAACTCGATGCGCGACAGATCGAGCAGGTCGCCGATCACGGCGACCAGGTGTTCGGCGGAGTGGCGCAGCACGTCCAGGCGCTGGCGCTGCAGCGTCGAGAGCGTCTCGACGGCCACCAGCTGCGTCATGCCGATGATGCCGTTCAGCGGGGTGCGCAGCTCGTGGCTCACCGACGCCAGGAAGCGCGTCTTGGCGGCGTTGGAGTGCTCGGCGTAGACCAGCGCGCGATGGCGCTCGTCCGCGATGGCGGCGTTCTCGAAACGCAGCCGCACCGATTCGCTGAAGCGCCGGTGGCTGTACTGCGCTTCGATGAACAACATGGCGCCGTAGACCAGCAGCGTGGCGGCGGTGTAGTGCTCGAGCGCCGTCGCGGACAAGGCCTGCTGCTCGATCAAGGGCCCGAGCACGAGGATCAGCGCCGCGCCCGAGGCCACGCGGTGGGCGGACAACGCGAGCACCCCGGCCGAGGCCACGCCGACCATGCCGGCGACCATCACGCCGTTGGTGGCCGCCTCGCTGGTGGGCAGGAAGAGCACGGTGAGCAGCCCCCAGGTGACCGAATCGAGGACGGTGCCGACGAAGAACCGGGTCTTCCAGCTGGCCAGCCGCAGCGACCGGTCGTGGTCGCGCAGGAACATTCGGCCGTCGATGAAGCGTGCCGCGAGCAGCAGGACTTTCAGTGCAACCCACCCGAGCAGCAGTGGCTCGGAGACGGACGGCGCCAGCAGCAACCCGATCAGCAGGCTGAACGCGATACCGCCGATCAGCATCGGCTGCGCGATGGCGTAGAGCGTGTTGATGCGCTCGAACTCGATCTGCCGTTCGATCGCGTCCGGCGCGTCGCGCGCGTCGGACGGCGGCACGGGGATCGGGCTGGATTGAATACCCACTGAGGTATCCGTCAAGCAACGGCGGCGAGCGTCATCCGACGCAGTCTACCGAGTTTCGGCCGCCGCGGCCCGGCCTTCCTGCGGTCCGGTGCGCGGGCGGACGGCGCTTCAGGCAAACACGCCGGCGGTGTCGAGCATGCGGGCGCTGACTTCGCCGATGTGGTGCATCGTGTCGCCGAACTGCATTTCCATCACCGTCAGCCGCTTGAAGTAATGGCTGCCGATGTATTCCTCCGTCATGCCGATGCCGCCATGCAGCTGGATCGCCTGCTGGCCGACGAAGCGCGCGCTGTTGCCGAGCTGCACCTTGGCCTGGGCGACCGCCCGGCGCCGCACGTCGGGCGCCTCGCCGAGCTTGAGCGTGGCGTAATAGCTCATCGAGCGCGCCAGTTCCAGCTGCATCTTCATGTCGGCCAGGCGGTGGCGCAGCGCCTGGAAGGTGCCGATGGCCACGCCGAACTGCTTGCGCGTGTTCATGTAGTCGACCGTCAGCTCGAACAGCTTGTCCATCGCACCCACCGCCTCGGCGGCGAGAGCGGCGATGCCGGTGTCGATGGCCAGCTCCAGCGCCGCGAAAGCCGGGCCGGCGGCGACGAGCAGCGTGGCGGGGGCGTCGGCCAGCGTGACCTCCGCCGCGCGCGAGCCGTCCTGCAGCGCGTAGCCCCGTGTCTTGACGCCGGAGGCGTCGCGTTCGACCAGGAACAGCGCGATGCCGGCCGGGTCGTCCGCGCCACCGTTGACGCGCGCGCTGACGATGAAGGCGTCGGCCTGGTCGCCGATCGTCACGATGCTCTTGGTGCCGCGGAGCGTCCAGCCGTCGCCGGCGCCGGTCGCCCGGGTGTCGACACGCGCCAGCTGGTAGCGCGCCGCCCGCTCCTGCCAGGCGAGCACGACGCGCGCCTCGCCCGAGGCGATGCGCGGCGCCCAGCGCGCGCGCACGTCCGCGGGCGCTTGCGCGATCACCGAGGCTGCCACCAGCGCCACCGCCGCGACCGGCTCGAGCACCAGCCCGCGGCCGAGTGCCTCGAGCGCCAGCATCGCGGCCACCGGGCCCATCGCCATGCCACCATCTTCCTCCGACGTGCCCAGGCCCAGCAGGCCCAGCTCCGCCAGTTCGCCCCACGCTTGCGCGCTGAAGCCGCCGGCCTTGGCGATTGCGGTGCGGCGCTCGAAGCCGTAGCCGCGCTCGACCCAGCGCTGCACGGCCTCGCGGAGTTGCTGTTCGTCGTCGCTGAATTCGAAATTCACGTTGATTCCTTTGGGGCGGCGTCAAGGCCGCATGTTCCGACTCGGGCGAGCGCCGCGAGCGAGGTCGTCATACCCCGAGGACCGTCTGCGCGACGATGTTTCTCTGCACTTCGTTCGAGCCGCCGTAGATCGTGGTCTTGCGGGTGTTCAGGTAGTTGGCCGCGAGCGGCGCGCAATGCGCGGCGCCGACGTAGTCGCCTTGCCAGCCGGCTTCCATCGCCTCCGGGATGAAAGGCAGGCTGAACGGGCCCCCGGCCAGCATCAGCAGCTCGGTGTAGCGCTGCTGGATCTCGCTGCCGCGGATCTTGAGCAGGCCCGCGATGTCCAGCGCCTTCTTGCCGCCGGCCTGCGCGCTGAGCACGCGCAGCACCATCATCTCGAGCGCCACGATGTCGACCTCGAGCAACGCGATCTGGTCGCGGAAACGGGCGTCGTTCCAGACGCCTTCCGCCTTGGCCAGGCGCTTGAGCCGCTCGAGCTCGCGCTTGGCGCGATTGACGTCGGCGATGTTGGTGCGCTCGTGCGCCAGCAGGTACTTGGCGTAGGTCCAGCCCTGGTTCTCCTGGCCGACCAGGTTCTCGACCGGCACTTCGACGTTGTCGAAGAACACCTCGTTGACCTCGGCCTCGCCGTCCATCAGCACGATCGGGCGCACGGTGACGCCCGGCGACTTCATGTCGATCAGCAGGAACGAGATGCCCGTCTGCGGCTTGCCTTCGGTGGACGTGCGCACCAGGCAGAAGATCCATTCGCCGTACTGGCCGAGCGTGGTCCAGGTCTTCTGGCCATTGACGATGTACTTGTCGCCCTGGCGGATGGCGCGCGTCTTGACCGAGGCGAGGTCGGAGCCGGAGCCCGGCTCGCTGTAGCCCTGGCTCCACCACACGTCGCCCGAGGCGATGCCTGGCAAGAAGCGCTTCTGCTGCTCGGGCGAGCCGAACGCCATGATCACCGGCGCCACCATCACCGGCCCGAACGGCACGATGCGCGGCGCGCCGGCCAGGGCGCATTCCTCCTCGAACAGGTGCCGCTCGATGGCGTCCCAGCCCGGGCCGCCGAACTCCTTGGGCCAGGCGTAACCCAGCCAGCCCTTGGCGCCGAGGATCTTTGCCCAGCGCTGCATGTCGTCGCGCGACTGGCGCAGGCCGTTGTGCACCTTGTAGGCGATGTCCTCGGGCAGGTTGGCCGCCACCCAGGCCCGGATGTCGGCTCGGAAGGCCTGTTGCTCCGGGGTGAAGTCTAGATCCATGGACGCTGTCTCCGGTCGCCTTGGTGGCGTGTAGCCAGCGTTTTAGCACGATCGTGCGAATTGGGGTGTCCTGGGGGCGACAGGCACCAGGTGCGTGGACGTGCGGCGCCGGGCCGGCGAGGGCCTGCGACGCACCGCCGGCCCTGCGTGGCGGCATCGCCGCCCACGGCCGCGCTGCCGGTTGTCCGACACGACGTTGCTCCGCTCTCCGGGGCGAGGCGGCGCGGCGATTGGCAGAAAATCCCGCTTGTCCCGACCCCGTCATTGCCTGGCCGCGGATCAGCCCCGGAGAACCCGCTTGAACATCGTGTGGCCCCCGTCCCCTGCATTGCGCGATCAAGTCGCCCCCGGCCGGCGGCGTGCCTGGCCGCGGCCGCGCGCATGCATGCTTGCTGCGCCATTTTCAGAAAGGCGCATTGCATGAAGCGGCCGGCGACGTCCGACGATTTCCTGCAGGGCGGCGGCCAGGTGGGCGCCCTGATGCGGAGCCACGACTGGTCGCGCTCGCCACTGGGTTCGCCGCAGTCCTGGCCCCGCTCGCTGCAGACGGTCGTCTCGCTGCTGCTGCAGTCCTCGTTCCCGATGTTCGTGGCCTGGGGCGACGAGCTGGGCTTCCTGTACAACGATGCGTACGCCGAGATCCTGGGCAGCAAGCATCCGGCCGCGCTCGGTGGCCGGTTCCAGGAGATCTGGGCCGAGATCTGGCCGGACATCCGTCCGCTGGTC
>JBJMWF010000425.1:0-7735 GCA_045810265.1 Vitreoscilla sp.
CCGCGCCGGTCCGGCTAATTCAGGTCGTAGCGATCCAGGTTCATCACCTTGGTCCAGGCGGCGATGAAATCGGCCACGAACTTCGGGCCGGCGTCGTCGGCCGCATAGACCTCGGCGATGGCGCGCAACTGGGCGTTGGAGCCGAACACCAGGTCGACGACGCTGCCCGTCCACCGCGGCTCGCCGGTGCGCCGGTCGCGGCCTTCGAGCACGCCCTCGACCGCCGACTTCTGCCAGCGCGTGCGCATGTCGAGCAGGTTGACGAAGAAGTCGTTGCTCAAGGTGCCCGGGCGCTGCGTGAACGCGCCCAGCGCGGTGCCGCCGACGTTGGCGCCCAGCGCGCGCAGGCCGCCGATCAGCACGGTCATCTCGGGTGCGGCCAGCGTCAGCAGTTGCGCCTTGTCGATCAGCAGTTCGGCCGCGTGGCCCTCGAGGCCCGGTTGCAGCCAGTTGCGAAAGCCGTCGGCGCGCGGCTCCAGCGGCTCGAAGGACGCGATGTCCGTCTGGGCCTGGGAGGCGTCCATGCGGCCGGCCGCAAAGGGCACCGTCACGTGTTGCCCGGCCTTGCTTGCCGCGTCCTCGATCGCCGCGTTGCCGGCCAGCACGATCAGGTCGGCCAGCGAGATCCGCTTGCCACCGGACTGCGCGGCGTTGAACTCGCGTTGCACGGCTTCCAGCGCTTCCAGCACCGTCGACAGCTGCGCAGGCTGGTTGGCCGCCCAGTCCTTTTGCGGTGCGAGGCGGATGCGTGCGCCGTTGGCGCCGCCGCGCTTGTCGCCGCCGCGGAAGGTCGAGGCCGAGGCCCAGGCCGTGGCCACCAGCTGCGCGGTCGTCAGGCCGCTGGCCAGCACCCGGGCCTTCAAGGTGGCGACGTCCTGCGCGTCGACCAGCGCATGGTCGACCGCGGGAATCGGATCCTGCCAGATCGGCTCGTCGCCGGGCACCAGCGCGCCCAGATAGCGGGCGCGCGGCCCCATGTCGCGGTGCGTCAGCTTGAACCAGGCCCGCGCGAACGCGTCGGCGAACTGCCGCGGGTCGGACATGAAGCGCCGCGAGATCTTCTCGTAGGCGGGGTCGATGCGCAGCGCCATGTCGGCAGTCGTCATCATCGGCGCATGGCGCCTGGCGGGGTCGTGCGCGTCCGGCACTGTACCTGCCCCGGTATCGCCGACCGGCTTCCACTGGTGGGCACCGGCCGGGCTCTTCGTCAGTTCCCATTCGTGGCCGAACAGGGTCTCGAAGAAGCTCATGTCCCAGCTCGTGGGCGTGGTCGTCCAGGCGCCTTCGATGCCGCTCGTGATGGTGTGGAAACCGCGGCCGCTGCCAAAGCTGTTGGCCCAGCCCAGGCCCTGCTCCTCGATGGCGGCACCTTCCGGCTCCGCCCCCACATGGGCCGCGGGGCCGGCGCCGTGCGCCTTGCCGAAGGTGTGGCCGCCGGCGACCAGCGCCACCGTCTCCTCGTCGTTCATCGCCATGCGGGCAAAGGTCTCCCGGATGTCGCGGGCCGATGCGGCCGCGTCGGGATGGCCATTCGGCCCTTCCGGATTGACGTAGATCAGGCCCATCTGGACCGCCGCCAGCGGGTGCGCCAGTTCGCGCTCCGCGCCGTAGCGCTCGTCACCGAGCCACTTCTTCTCGGGACCCCACCAGATCTCCCCGTGCGGCTCCCAGATGTCCGGCCGCCCGCCGGCGAAGCCGACCGTCTTCAGGCCCATGGACTCGAGGGCGACGTTGCCGGTCAGCACGATCAGGTCGGCCCAGGACAGCTTGCGCCCGTACTTGCGCTTGATTGGCCACAACAGGCGCCGCGCCTTGTCCAGGTTGCCGTTGTCCGGCCAGCTGTTGAGCGGCGCGAAGCGCTGCGCGCCGGTGCCGGCGCCGCCGCGGCCGTCGGAGATGCGATAGGTGCCCGCCGCATGCCAGGCCATGCGGACGAACAGCGGGCCGTAGTGGCCGTAGTCGGCCGGCCACCAGTCCTGCGAATCCGTCATCAGTGCATGGAGGTCCTGGATGACGGCGTCCAGGTCCAGGCTGCTGAACGCCTGGGCGTAGTCGAACGATCCGCCCATCGGGTCGGACTTGTCGGACTGCTGGTGCAGGATGTCCAGGTTCAACTGGTTGGGCCACCAGTCGGCGTTGCGCGGGGCGCTGGCGACGGCGTGCTGGCGGACGCCGCCGGAATAGGGGCACTGGGCTGAGTCGGACATGCGGATCTCCTCGATTCGTTCAGGTGGGCGGCGGTCGGGCGACCGCGGACGTCCGACTGTCGCTGCCGACGGTCTGGCGCGCCAATCAATCCTCGCTAGACAAGCGATAGTTAAAAACTTTCATGGCTCCGGCGGCCATTGACTTGACCGTGCGAGACATTCGCGCGACCACGGTCGAGCTGGCATGCGGCTCCCTGCCCGATTGCATAGACTGCGCGCTGGTCGTCGCCTCCGGAGCTCCTCGTGCCTGTCCACCGTCGTCTGTCTGCGCGCCTCGCCGCGTTCGCCATCGCCGCCTCCGTGAGCGCACCCGTCGCAGGGCAAGCCGCCGAACCGGCCCGGGCCGCGCCCGCCACGCCCGCCTCGCCCGCCAGCCGGCTCGACGAGATCCTCGCCCGCGGCGTGCTGCGCGTGGGCACGACCGGTGACTACAAGCCCTTCAGCTACCGGGTGGGCAGCGGCGGCTTCATCGGCCTGGACATCGCGCTCGCCGGCGACCTGGCCAAGACGCTGGGCGTCAAGCTGCAGCTCGTGCCGACGACCTGGGGCGCCATGATGGCCGACCTGGGCGAGGATCGCTTCGACCTCGCGATGGGCGGTGTCTCGGTTTCGCTGGAGCGTCAGAAGAAGGCCTGGTTCTCGACGCCCTACCTGCGGGACGGCAAGACGCCGATCGCGCGCTGCGAGGACGCGCGCAAGTACCAGACGCTGGCCGACATCGATCGCCCCGAGGTGCGCCTGATCGTCAATCCGGGCGGCACCAACGAGCGCTTCGCGCGCGCGCAGGCGCCCCATGCGAAGCTGACGGTGTTCCCCGACAACGTGGCGATCTTCGACCGCATCGCCGCCGGCGACGCCGACGTGATGATCACCGACGCGATCGAGGCCCGGCTGCAACAGCGCCTGCATCCCAAGCTGTGCGCGATCCATCCTGAGGCGCCGTTCGACTTCTCCGAGAAGGCGGTGCTGCTGCCACGCGACGCCGCACTGAAGGCCTATGTCGACCAGTGGCTGCACCTGGCCATCGAGAGCGGCGCGTTCAACCGCGCCAACGAACAGTGGCTGGCCTACCCGTGGGGCATCGAGTCGTTGCGCGCGCTGATCGATGCGCGCCTGCTGCTGGCGACCGACGTCGCGCAGTTCAAGTGGAACCACCACCTGCCGATCGAGGATGCAGCGCGCGAAGCGCAGGTCGTCGCCGGGCTCGGCCAACGGGCGAGCGAGCTGGGCCTGCCGCAGCCCTGGGCCGAGGCCTTCTTCCGGGCGCAGATCGAGGCGTCGAAGACCGCGCAGGACGAGCTGTTCCGCGGCTGGGACGTGTTCAGGCGTGGCCAGTTTCCCGACGCGCCGGATCTGGCCACCGTGACGCGCCCCAAGCTCGACCGGATCACCGACCAGCTGCTGCACGCGCTGGCCGAGAACTGGCCGGTGCTGAGCGACGCCAAGCGGCGCGAGGACGTCCTGCGGGCGATGCGGCCGATGCAGGCCGAGGACCTCAGCGCCAAGGCGGTCGGCGAGGCCCTCGCCCCGCTGGGCCGCTGAGCCGCAAAAGAAAAAGCAGCCGGCTGGCTGCTTTTCTGGAAGGCCGGCGCCGTGGCGCCGGGCTGGTAGCGGACGCTCAGTCGCGAGCGCGGCGCTTGACCAGGAAACCCATCAGGCCCAGGCCGGCGAGCAGCAGCGCCATGTTGGCGGGCTCGGGGACGGCCGGCAGCGGCGGGGTGCCCGTCGGAGCCTGGATGTTGACGTCGTAGCCCGCGCCCAGCGGCTTCGTCGCGTCACCGGTGACTTCGAAGAAGTAGCTGCCGGCGGCGACGTTGGAGAACACCGTCGTCATGATCGAGCCGCCCGTGAACGAGAAGACCGAGCCGATCAGGGTGCCAGAGCCGGACGTGCCGGTGCTGGTGCCGCTGTACAGCGAGAAGTCAGCCGGGTTCATCTGCACATCCGGGCCTTCGAACTCGGCGGCGCTGACGACGATGTCGGACGAGTCGGCGAGTTGGAAGTTGTAGATGTCGTCGATCGGGCCCGGGTTCTGGAACGACGCGTGCACGGCGGCGCCATCAGGGCCGAGCGTGGGGTTGTCGCCCAGGGCGGCACCGGTGACCGGGTCGCGCAGGCTGCCGAGCGTGGCAGCCGAGGCCGTTGCGCCTGCGAAGGCAAGCGCAAGCAGGACGATGGTGGGTTTCAGTTTCATGGAAATCTTCTCCTAGCGGTTGAGGGGTTAAGCCGAGCTATCGGGATCGAATTGCGTGTAACCCATTGCAACCCTCGTACCCGCCGTCGCCGATCGGCGACATATCGTTTTCACCTACCTGTTTTAGGTGAGGCTTCATAGGCAAACGGGCCGCCTTCTGTTTCAGTTCAGCTCATCAGTTCGTGACTTTTTCGCTGCACTCACTGGTTAGGCATGCCACTTCGAATCGAGGTTGTATTGGCGGCTGGAAATTCAAATGAATTTGCTGCTCTGCATCAATAACAAGCGCGCCAGAAGCCACTTCAAGACCAGATTTTTAACGGCGTCTCGTCAATTGCATCATGAATGGCAGAGTTTCTGTTTGAAGCAGTTTAAATACTGCCGGGCGGCCGGGCCGCTCCTATGAACGCCGCACAGGCGCTGGGACGGCCACGGAAGAGCCGCATCGAGTTGCTCTGCAGTTGTGGATTTTAATTTTCGTGCCTGCGATCCGCGCCGGCTGGATCTATTGAAACTGCTCAGATCGGACGATCTCGACAGTCAATCAAAAATTACACGATACCCGTCACGAGGCGCGCGCAGGCCCTGAAACAGTGCAAATCGAGTGCATTTCTGCTCGACCGTAGTGCAACAACCGCATCGAAAATAGCAGCTTATTGTCGAGCTGCAAGTTGTTGCATTTTGCCGAATGGTCGAGTAGATACTTCGGTAATATTCGCCTGCCGTTGCAACACGGCAACCCATCCAGTCTCGCTCGATCACTTTCGACCGAACGCGACGCACTCGCTGCTCTGGAGCGTCACGCCAGCCGACAAGGCTTGCGGTGCCCCACCAGCGCCTGGCAGCTGGCCCCTAGTGGACCGGGCTGCTTGTCCACACCCGGCATGCCGGTGTGATGGCGTGCTGTTCCACGATGCCTCGCGGCGTTGGGATCGCCGCGCCATTTCACCGAGCGCCGATGACCAGCATCAAAGGATCGGCCTTGAATCGTTTCGCACTCACCCAGACAGCCCGCCCCGCCCTGGCTCTCTCCGTGGTCCTCCTCGCCTGCCTGACGGCATGCGGCGGCGGCTCCAGCCCCGACCAGCCGACCCAAGCCGCCGCCGCCGTTGCCGACACGGCGTCGTCGACGACCGCGTCCACCGACTCCTCCGAATCGACCGCAGCGTCCGCCGACGGCGCGGCGCTCGACAGCACCGTCATGGCGGCGCTGGCCTCGACCTCGGCCGAGCCCGCCTACCACATGGCCCCCACGGTGCTCGACGAGCCCGACCAGGCCGACGCCGGCGGCGCCAACCTGTCGGCCCGCCAAGCCCCCAGGAGTTTCCAGGTCGGCGCCGACGCCGCCGGCATCGACACGGCCCGCCTGTCGCACGAGGTGCTGACGCAGCGCATCTCCGACGCGTCCCGCACCCGCATCGCCTCCGCCAGCAGCGACACCACGACCACGCCGCAGGCCACCGCCATCATCGGTGCCGTCCACACGCCGGCCCAGATCCGGGCCGCCTACGGCCTGCCGGCGCTGCCTGCAGCCGGCGCCTCCATCAGCGCGGCGACGGCCGCCACGCTGGGCGCTGGCCAGACGATCTACATCGTCGACGCCTATCACGACGAAACGGCGCTGTCCGACCTGAACATCTTCTCGGCGAAGTTCGGCCTGCCCACCTGCAGCAACGTGACGATCGCCCCGAACGCCACCCTGCCGCTGGCGGCACCGCCGTCCAGCTGCACGTTCTCGGCGGTCTACTCCACCACCTCCGGCACGATGACCTCGACTGCCCCGCCGCACAACTCCACGTGGGCGCCGGAAAGCAAGCTGGACGTGCAATGGGCGCATGCCATCGCGCCGCTCGCGCGCATCGTGCTGATCGAGATGCCCAGTTCGCTGTCGACCGCCATCCTCGGCGCCAACACCCTGGCCGGCAAGTTCGGCCGTGGCGTGGTGTCCATGAGCTTCGGTTCGGCCGAAGCCGGCTGGTCGTCGACCGTCGACCGTTACTTCACCACCGCCGGCATGACCTACGTCGCGGCCGCGGGCGATTCCGGCTCGCAGGTGCTGTGGCCGGCCGTCTCCCCCAACGTCGTCGCCGTCGGCGGCACCAGCCTGAACTGGTCCGGCTCGGGCAGCCGCTACGAAGCGGCCTGGCTGCATACCGGTGGCGGCATGAGCGCCTACGAGGCCCTGCCGTCGTGGCAGAGCGGCGTGGCCGCGGCCGGTGGCGGCGCAGTGACGCGCCGCGCGGTGCCTGACGTGGCCTTCAACGCCAACCCTTACACCGGCGAATACGTCGCGTTGACGCTGCCGGGCAAGTCCACCGTCTGGAGCGCCTACGGCGGTACCAGCATCGCCGCGCCCCAATGGGCCGGCGTGATCGCGGTGGCCAACGCCATGCGCGCTGCCAACGGCAAGGCCACGCTGGGCGACATCCACGCGATTCTGTACAAGTCGATCGCGGCCGTGCCGGGCACCTACGCCGCGTCGCTGGGCGACGTCGTCGACGGCACCAACGGCAGCTGCGCCACCTGCCGCGCCGGCACGGGCTTCGACCAGGCCACCGGCTGGGGCACGCCCAATTCCGCCAAGCTGCTCGAGGCGCTCAGCGGCGTCTCCACGACCTCGACCACCACCACCACGGCAGCGCCGGTGGTGCCGGGCGGTTCGCTGACCGGCAAGGCCGGCACCGCGCTGAGCCAGTCGCTGGGCGCGACCGCCCCGTCGGGCACGACCACCGCCTACTCGGTTTCTGGCGCGCCCAGCGGCCTGACGGTCGACAGCGCCGGCACGGTCAAGTGGGCCGCACCGGTGGCCGGCACCTATTCGTTCACCGCCACGGCTCGCACCGCCGCCGGCAAGTCCGACAGCGGCGCCTACACGCTGACGATCGCCAGCGCCGCCCCGGTCAGCACGAGCAACCATGCCCCGACGCTGGCCTCCGTCACCTTGTCGGAAAAGGCCGCCAAGACCTTCAGCGCGCAGATGAGCGGCAAGGACGTCGACGGTGGCGTTCTCAGCTACACCAAGAGCGGCGGCCCGAGCGGCCTGACGCTGACGTCCTCGGGCGTCCTGTACTGGGTGAGCCCGGTCAAGGGCACCTACTCGGTGACAGTCACGGTGCACGACAACAAGGGTGCGACCGGCAGCGCCGTGATCACCCTGAAGGTCGCCTGAGCGACCGCAGCCTCGCGCGCGCATGATGCGCGCCTGTTCCGCCAACGCCCGCGCCTGCGGGCGTTGTCGTTTTCAGGCCGGCTGCAGCATCGCCCGATGTCGGGTCAGGGCGGCGCTGACGATCTCGCTGAGCCCGGCGCCGGCCTCGGTGCCGACGGCGGCCAG
>JBJMWF010000426.1:0-3124 GCA_045810265.1 Vitreoscilla sp.
CATGACGACGTCGGGATCCTGCCGCAGGATCGCGCGCAGCGCCTTGGCGAAGGTCAGGTCGATCTTCGGGTTGACCTGCGTCTGCCCGATGCCGGGCAGCTCGTACTCGACCGGGTCTTCCACCGTCAGCACGTTGGAGGTGCGCGTGTCCAGCCGCGTCAGCGACGCGTACAGCGTGGTGGTCTTGCCGGAGCCGGTCGGGCCGGTCACCAGCACGATGCCGTGCGGCTGTTGCACCAGGCGGTTGAACTGCTCCAGCACGTCGCCGTCCATGCCCAGCGACTCGAGGCTGAACTTCTGCTCGCCCTTGTCCAGCAGGCGCAGCACCGCGCGCTCGCCGTGCGCCGAGGGCAGCGTCGACACCCGCACGTCGATGGCGCGGCCGCCGATGCGCAGCGAGATGCGGCCGTCCTGCGGCAGGCGCTTCTCGGAGATGTCGAGCTCGGCCATGATCTTCAGGCGCGAGATCAGCGCGGCATGCAGCGCCTTGTTCGGCTGCACCACCTCGCGCAGCGTGCCGTCGACGCGGAAGCGCACGCTGGAGCTGCGCTCGTAGGGCTCGATGTGGATGTCGCTGGCGCCGTCCTTGGCCGCCTGCGTCAGCAGCGCGTTGAGCATGCGGATGATGGGTGCGTCGTTGGACGCCTCCAGCAGGTCTTCCACCGCCGGCAGCTCCTGCATCATGCGCGACAGGTCGACCGCGCTCTCGACCTCGCCGACGACCGAGGCCGCGCTGCCCTGCCCGCCGGAGTAGGCCTGCGCGATGCGCGTCTGCAGCGCGGCGGGCGCCTCGCGCTCGATGCGGTCGACCGCGTGCAGCCGCAGCACTTCGGCGAGCGCCGTGCGCGAGGTGCCGTCGCTGACGTGCAGCACGCGCTCGCGGCCGTCGTCCTCGATCAGCACCGAATAGGTCTTGGCCCAGGCGTAGGGCAGGGGATGGCGTGCGCCCATGATGGCCTCGCTCGTGGATGCTTACTTGGTCGGCGCCGGCGGCGGCGGATTGCGCAGATCGGGAATCGGCGACACGCTGGGCACGTCGATCGACTTGGTCTGCGGATCGGGCGGCACGGCGGGGTCGATGCGGGTGTCGGGCCGGACGGCCGGCACCACCGGCGCGTCGTTGACGCGCATGACGAAGCTGTGATCCGGCTGCAGGCTCTGTTGCTGGGACCGGATCGCGTCGTATCGGTTCACCGTGAGCTTGTCGGCGTCGGCCTGGTTGCGGATCACGATCGGGCGCAGGAACAGCATCAGGTTGCTCTTGTGGCGCGTGCGATCGGAGCTCTTGAACAGGTTGCCCAGCACCGGGATGCTCTGCAGCAGCGGCACGCCGGTGGCGCTGTCGCTGTACTCGTCCTTGATGAGGCCGCCCAGCGCGATCATCGCGCCGTCGTCGACGGTGACGAAGGTCTCGACCGAGGTCTTGTTGGTGACCTGGCTGCTGGTGCCGCTGACCGACGAGTTCTCCTCGTAGATGGTCATGCGCACGGTGCCGTTCTCGCCGATCTGGCTCTTGATGCGCAGCGTGATGCCCACGTCCTGGCGTTCGACGGTCTGGAACGGGTTGACGCTGCTGCTGGCGCCGCCGGTGTTGGTGAAGCTGCCGGTGACCAGCGGGATGTTCTGGCCGACGACGATCTTGGCCTCCTCGTTGTCCATCGCGATCAGGTTGGGCGTGGACAGCACGTTGCCGCCGGCGTTGGTCTCCAGGAAGTGAGCCAGGGCCGCGAGCGTGTAGATGCCGTTGATCTTGGGCACCCAGCCCAGGTTCAGGCCCGGGCCCAGCTGGCTCGAGACGGTGGTGCCGGAGGAGGTGGTCGTCGTGGTGGTGGTGCTGCCACCGGTGGCGGCCGCCGTTCCCGCAGCGACGGCCAGGTCGATGATGTTGCCGCCGCCATTGCCGTTGGCGGCATTGAAGTTGGTGCCGCCGCCCAGGTAGGAGCTGCCGGCGCCCAGCAGGCCCTGCCACTGGAAGCCGATGTCGGCCGCCTTGGTGGCGTCGACGGTGATCATCAGCGCCTCGACATAGACCTGCGCACGGCGCACGTCGAGCTGGTCGATCACCTGGCGCATCTGGCGATACACCGGCTCGGACGCGGTGATGATCAGCGAGTTGGTGGCCGGATCGGCCTGCACCTGGCCGCCGGTGGACGGACGTGCCGACGCGGCCACGGGCGTGGTCGACTGGGCCGACGCACCGCCGGCCGTGCCCGCGGTGCCCGAGGGCGCGTTCGGGTTCTGCGTGATGCTGGTGCGGCCCTCGCTGGTCGGCGAACCGCCGGTGCCCCCGGCCGGGCCGCCGCCGCCGTTGCCGGCGTTGCCCGCCGAGATCGCGGCCCGCAGCAGTTCGGCCATCTTCACGGCGTCGGAGTTCTTCAGGTAGACGACCCAGATGTTGCCGGCCGGTCCGCCGCCGACGGTCGGCTGGTCAAGCTTGTCGATGATGGACAGCGCATAGGCCATGCGTGACTGGTTCGACGCGCGCACGATCAGCGAATTGGTGCGGCCCTCGACGATCACCGAGGTCGCGCCGCTCTGGCCCGGCACGCCCGGCACCGTGGTGGCCGAGCCGTCGATCAGCTTCTGCACCGTCTGCACGACGTCGGAGGCGACCGCGTTCTTCAGCGGCACCACCTGCAGCTCGCCGCCGGCGGGCTGGTCGAGCGCGGCGATGATCTTGCCCAGGCGCTGCAGGTTGTCTGCGTAGTCGGTGATGACCAGCGAGTTGTTGCCCGGGCTGGCGTTGATCGTGTTGTTGGCGGTGATCAGCGGGCGCAGCACGGCCACCAGGTTGTTGGGGTTCTCGTAGTTGAGCTTGAAGATCTGCGTGAGCACGACGTCGCCGCGCTGCGACGGCGCGCCGACCGACACCGTGCTGGTCTGCAGCTTCGCGTCGGCCTCGGGCACCACCTTCAGGAACCCGCCCGACTCCACCACCGTGAAGCCGAGTCCGCGCAGCGCCGACAGGTAGTTGCGGTAGGCCTCGCCCAGCGGCTGCGGCTTGTCGTTGTAGACGGTGATGTTGCCCTTGACGCGCGGGTCGACCAGGATGTCGCGGTTGAGCATGGCGCCGATGGCGCGCGAGACGGCCTCGATGTCGGCGTTGACGAAGTTCAGCGTCACG
>JBJMWF010000427.1:0-6762 GCA_045810265.1 Vitreoscilla sp.
CGCGACGCTCCTGGCGCGCAGCGACTTCTGCCCCATCGCGGCCTACAGCGTCGACGACCACGTGCTGTGCATCCAGCCGCACCCCGAGTTCGTCGAGGACTACAGCGCGTGGATCCTGTCCAGGCGTCCGGAGTCCGTGAGCGAGGACAGGCGCAGCGCAGTGCGGGCCGAGATGGCCTTGCCCCATGACGGGCTGGACGTCGCACGCTTCATGCAGAGGTTCGTCGAACAGTAAGCGCGGCCGCGCCTTGGGCGCTTGCACCGCGACGCAAGCTTGCGGCAAGCAAGTCTCTCCCGAAGACCCTCGACAGTTCATCGAAGACGTTACTTCCGGGCACAGGCCTGGAGGCCGCGCCACCGCTATGCTGGGTTTCGATCGGCCAACGAACCCAGCATGCTCCTCCCTGCCCGCGCCTGCGTGACGCCGTTCATCAGTGCCGCTTTCGCCGCGATCCTTGCGGCTTGCGGCGGCGGCTCGAACGACGGCGGCAGCGCCGCGCCGGCCCCTGCGCCCGGGCCAGCACCGACGTCGTCGCCGACCCCGACGCCTTCGCCGAGTCCTTCGCCGACGCCAAGCCCTTCGCCCGCACCGGCCCCCACGCCCACGCCCACGCCTGCGCCGAGTCCCGCGCCGACGCCGTCCCCTGCATCCGACGTCATCATCACGCTGAGTCCCGCAAGCACGCACGCGATCTCGCCGTACATCTACGGCATGAACTTCTACAACGGCGTCACCAACGCGCCGCCGCTGCTGACGCTCGATCGCGCCGGCGGCAACCGGTGGACGGCCTACAACTGGGAGAACAACGCGTCCAACGCCGGCAGCGACTACCTGTACGAGAGCGACAACTACCTGAGCAGCAGCAGCACGCCGGGCGAGGCCGTGCGCGCCGCCATCGCGGGCGATCGCGCCGTGGGCGCCGCCAGTCTGGTCACGCTGCAGTTGCAGGGCTGGGTCTCCGCCGACGAGAGCGGGCCGGTCAGCACCGCCAACCCACCGGACACCACCCGCTTCAAGCCGGTCGTCTTCAAGAAGAGCACGCAGTCGGCCGCCGCCTTCACCACCACGCCGCCCACCGCCGACAACGCGGTCTACATGGACGAATTCGCCTGGGCGCTCGACCAGAAGTTCGCCGGCAAGGGCATCTTCGCCGCCGGCACCGCGACGCCGACCTTCGTCCAGATCGACAACGAACCCGAGCTCTGGAACTCGACCCACCTCGAGATCCAGGGCAGCACGCCGATCTCCTCGGACGCCTACATCACCAGGACGATCGCGCTGACCAAGGCGCTGAAGGACCAGTTCCCCGGCATGACCATCGTCGGCCCGGCCCACTACGGTTTCGGCGGCCTCTATTCCTGGCAGGGCGAGCTGGGCGCGACGCCCTCCGGCGCCAACTGGTTCACCGACAAGTACCTCGCCGCCCTCAAGACCGCCAGCGCGAGCTACGGCAAGCCACTGGTCGACGTCTACGACTTTCATTGGTACTCGGAAGCCAAGGATCCGTCCGGCAACCGCATCACCGGCCTGAACGGCAGCTCGCTGACCGATGCGCAGGTGCAGGCCATCGCGCAGAGCCCGCGCAGCCTGTGGGACGCGAGCTATTCGGAGTCATCCTGGATCCACGACGTCCTTGGCGCGCCGATCCAGCTGCTGCCCCGCCTGCAAGCCAAGATCGCCGCCGGCAACCCGGGCATGAAGCTGGGCATCACCGAGTACAACAACGGCGGCTGCCAGCACATCGCCGGCACCCTGGCCCAGGCCGACAACCTCGGCATCTTCGGCGCCCAAGGGGTCTTCGCCGCCACCTACTGGCCGCTGGGCGGCAACGAGACGTACTGCCTGGCCGCGTTCCGCGCCTTCCGCGGCTTCGACGGCGCGTCCGCCAGCTTCGGCGACACCGCGGTCAAGGCCACGTCGAGCAAGGTGCAGGACGTCGCCGCCTACGCCAGCACTGACAGCACACACGCCGGCCGCACCGTCTTCGTCGCGATCAACCGCTCCACCACCGCCAAGCAGGTCGCCTTCAACGGCCTGCCCGTCTCGGGCACGGCGCACCTGTGGCGCATCAGCGCGTCGACGGCTACAGGTCAGAACCCGGTCAAGCCGGTGAGTGCGGGCACGCAGGCCGTCTCGGGCTCGGCGTTCAGCGTCGCACTGCCGCCGCTCAGCGTCACGACGATGGATATCGAATAACGCGCGACCTTTTGAATCCTGGCGGTGATTCGCATCGCCAGGATTGCCCAGACCATGCTGGCAGCGATCCAGCGCAGAGCAATCAGCCAGATGCTGGCGCCTCTGCCGGCGGCGCGCCAATCGCCTTCGAAACTGCATCGAGCGCAAGCCTGAGCTTGTCTCGGGCGCTCGCTCCAAGCGGAAGTTCACCTACGTGAGCCGACAACTCTGAAGCGCGCTCGCGCAGCACCTGGGTCGCGCTGGCCGCTTCCAGCCCTTCGGCACTGCGCATCATCGCGAAGCTGAGACCGGCGCGAGGGCCTGCATCATCCGCCTGGCTCGCCGGCAATCGGGCCAGCTCGGAACCGACGATGGACAGCGCCCGCATCGACTGGAAGGCGGCGCGGAGCACGCCCTCGCGTGCAGCCGCCTCCTGCCAGGGCGTCTGGTAACACGCGCCCAGGCACCGGAGCATGAAGCCGTAGATCGCATTGCCTGCATCGAGCAGTTGGAACGCCGCCGGATGCGTCACATGCGTGCGGCCGTCGGCGACCGGAAAACGCATCACGGGATTTCGCCCGACGGCATGCGACGGCGCGAAGTCCGGCCGTGCAGCAAGGTGTGCCGAGTATTCCTGCTGGATCGCCATGAACTGCGCGAAGTGCGACTCGGCGGCTTCCCCGGGCGCGCCTTCGCCCTGGCGCACGATCTCGTCGATGGCGGACGTGGCGGTCGCCAGGTCGACCACGACATGCAGCGACTGCGACCTCACCTCCTCGGGACGCATCTGCAGTTCCTTGGAGCCGACGAAAAGGGCGCGCTCCCCGCGGGCCGCGCAGAAGGCCGCCATCTTGTCGCGCAGCTCGCCGTAGAACTCGCCGATCGTCTGGTAGTCCGGCGCAGCGGGCATCAGTGCGCCGGGATGAGACTCTCGCCGGTAGGAAAGGTCCGGCGCGAAGGAGTCGCCGTCGGGGACGTCCAGGCCCTCGGGTCGCTCCAGGTGGATGAAGTGCTGGAGCGTATCGAGGTCGAACTTCGTCAGCTCCACGACGACCGCTGCCGGGTGGTAGCCGGCAGCGACGGGAAGGTTGGGCCGGTTCAAATGCGGATGCGCGCCGATCGCGGCAGTCAGGTTGGCGACCTGTGCGAAATGCAGCATCTCTTCCACGCACACTCCCAGAAGCGCCTTTTTCCAGCGCTGAACCGACGCCCGCTCATCGACGAGGAGGTCGGGCGCCTCGTCGTCCTTCAGGCTGAACAACGCAAAAAGATAGCTGCACAGCAGGTTGTGCTCGAGCTCGGCGGCCTCGGCCAGAAGGTGCAGCAGTTGCTCACGCGTCGGGACATCTCGCACTTTGAGTTCCGCAAAAGAATCTGTTGAACGGGCGGATATCAGTCCAGCTCGTCAGCGCCGCCAACGACGCTACCCCGGTCGAGCAGTTCGTCCAGCTGCGCCATCTCGCAAGGCTTGCAGAGCTGGACGTCGAAGACGCCGGCGCTGGAGCGCATCGGCTCCTCGTCGAGCGCCATCGCCGTGAGAGAGGCGATGACCTTGGGCGGATGCGGATGGGCGCGCATGCGCGCGGCGGCGGCGCAGCCGTCCATGTGGGGCATCTGCACGTCGAGTATGGCGACGTCGGGCTCGAAGTCCAGGAACTCCTCGTAGGCCTGCACACCGTCATACGCCACGCGCGTGGGATGCCCGAGCGTCACCAGGAGCTCGGCGAGCGTGTCGGCGGCATCGCGATTGTCATCGGCGACCAGGACGCTGCATTTGTCAGACATGATCTCGCTCACTGTGGGCTCGGACCTGTTGAGGCAAGCGGCGCTCCGTCCCCAGGATGGCGGCTGGATGGCGTTCTCGAACCCGCTCGCGCAGCGGGGCGGCGACGCGCCCCGCACCCCAGGCGAGCTCCTTGCTCCGTTCTGCCGCTTGTCGGATTTCCGATGTCAACGCACGCAAACCGATGCCCTCGAGCAGCCCACTGGACAGCACTGACCTCGACCAGTGGCTGAAGTCCGTGCTCGACTCGACGACGCACCTGGCCGTCATCGTCGTGTCGCTGGACGGGCAGATCCTGGCCTGGTTGGGGGCCTCGGCCGTGCTGTTCGGCTACTCCTCCGAGGAAGCGGTCGGACAGTCGGTGGGAATCCTGTTCACGGCGGAAGATCGGGCACAACGACTCGATGTGCAGGAGCGCGAGCTGGCGCTGTCGGCGGGTCATTCGGAGGACGACCGCTGGCATCTGCGCAAGGACGGCTCGCGGCTGTGGGCAAGCGGCCTGATGGAGCAGATCCACGACGCCGACGGCAAGGTGGTCGCCCTGGTCAAGACGGTGCGCGACCGCACGGACCTGCGCACCCAGGTGAAGGTTCTCGAGAACCGTCTGGCCGAGGCGGAGCACCAAGGGGCCGCACGTGTTCGCGCGCTTGCCGTGATCGCGCACGAGCTGCGCAACCAGGCCGCGCCCTTCGTGAACCTGGTGGACGCGCTGGAGCGCACTCCAGACACCGGACGCGTGATCAACAGCATGCGCAGGCAGATGAAGGTGCTCGCACGACTGCTGGACGACCTGGCGGAGTCGGCCGCCGTCGTCGCTGACGGCACCCGACTGCGGCTCGAGACGGTGGCCCTGCAGGCAGCACTCGAGGATGCCGCAAGCGTGATGCGGCCCCACATCGAGCAGCGCGGCCAACAGCTGAAGGTGACCGTGCCACAAACGCCCATCCTGTTCGAGGCCGATCCGCACCGGGTCAACCAGATGCTGGTCAACCTCCTGAGCAATGCCTCGAAGTTCACGCCGTCCGGGGGCACCATCCAGATCAGCGGAACCGTGGAGGAGGACATGGTCGTGATGCGCGTGGAGGACGACGGCGAGGGCATTCCACCCGAGGTGCTGCCGCGCCTGTTCGAGCTCTTCACGCGCGGCGAGCGCACGGCTGCCATCCCCGGCCTGGGCATCGGCCTGTCGGTCGTCAAACGCCTGGCCGAGCTGCATGGCGGCTTCGTGGAAGGGCGCAGCGTGGGGCGCGGCAAGGGCAGCACGTTCACGGTGAGGCTGCCGCGGGGCCAGGTGCAAAGCTCGACCGGCAGTGAGCCCTGAAGGAGAGTTCTACGCACCGGCCGACGTCCGAATGCGGACCTTGAATGACCGCTGATTGGCGTCCGCACCGGCGTCGCGCTGCCTGCCAGAGGTCGGAGCCAGTTGGCCACAGGGGCTGTCAGCAGACAGTCGTAGCGCCTTCCAATGCAAAACGCCTGTCCGTCCTGAGCGGTGGCGTTTCATTCGCTGCCTCAGCGGCAAACCGCGCCGTCGACGAGAATCTCTGCCGTACCCAATTCGCGGCTCATGGGAGCCAACGACTACCGATGCCTCCGGAAGTAGCCGCCGTTCGGAAGATTCCCTTCCACAACCCGCGCCTGGCGAAGCTGGGCATCGAGGTGCTTGCGCTGCGCGACGTGCGCCGCCTGAACAAGGGGAGCCGGCTCCAGCCGGAGCGCCCGGACTTCTTCCTGATGCTGCTGGTCCGCGGCGGAACGGGAAGGCACCGCATCGACTTCATCGAACATCCCCTGGAGCGGGGCGAGGTCCTTCTCGTGCGTCCCGGCCAGGTGCAGCAGTGGCGCTTGCAGGACAGGGTGGAGGCGGATCTGTTGCTCGTGTCTCCCTTGGCCGTGGCTCCCTGGATCGCACGCGCCGAGGCGGACATGAAGTTGTTGGCTCTCGACGACTGGCCCGCGTCGATACGGCCGGCCCGCCAAGTTTTCGTCGACGCCTGCGCGGATGTCGACAGGCTTCGAGCGGACATCGGACGCTTCGAGGGCAGCGCATTGGAGACGGCGCAGATATGGCATCAGTTGCTCGCGATGCTCCTGCGTCTTGCGCGCGAGCGCCCGGCAGCGCAGGCAGCTGCGGCGAGCACGGAACGGGGCATCTACAGACTCTTCATGCGCGAGCTCGACAAGCACCTGGATCGCCGGCCCAGCATCCGGGAACTGGCGCAGCGAATCGGCTACTCCGAGAGCACCCTGTCGAGGGCTTGCCTTGCCGCCACCGGGCACACTGCGAAGAGCGCGGTAGACCAGCGAGTGGCGCTCGAAGCCAAGCGCTTGCTGGTGCATAGCGAAGCGAACGTCGCGCAGATCGCGACCAGGCTCGGCTTCTCCGAGACAACGAATTTCATCAAGTTCTTCCGCCGAGTTGTCGAAACGACGCCGTCCGCCTTCCGCGCGGCACAGGCGGAGTTCAACGCACGTTGACCGGCGTCCCGATATCTGCGGCTCTTCGGGCTGGCAGTTGCGCCCGGCAGGGGCTTTCTGCACCCATGCCGGGCTCACCACGGCTCGTGGTCAAGGACTGGTGAAGGACGGCGAGCCATTGGTCGGCGACGAAGGTCAGAATTGACCGTTCCCGTTTTTCCACTCTGCACGAGGCGGGATCTCCTGGACCACGCTCCAATGCTCGGCGATCTTTCCGTCCTGGATCCGGAACAGGTCCGAGAACGCCGTGTGCTTTCCGGCGAAATGTCCCTCGCTCATGACGAGGACGAAGTTGCCTTCGCCGAGCACCTTGTGGATGCGGTCA
>JBJMWF010000428.1:0-5472 GCA_045810265.1 Vitreoscilla sp.
CAGGTCTCGATCCCATCTATGCTGACCATCACAAAGCGACTCGAATTCGACGCCGGCCACCGCATCCCGCAGCACAAGAGCCAGTGCCGCAACCTGCATGGCCATCGCTACGCCCTGGAGATCACGCTCGAGGGCGAGCCCATCGATGACCCGGCGTCGAGCGATCACGGCATGCTGATGGACTTCACCGACGTCAAGGCGCTGGCCAAGGATCACCTGGTCGACCTGTGGGACCACGCCTTCCTGGTGCACGACGGCGACACGCTGATCCGCGACCTGCTGGCGCAGATTCCGGGCCACAAGACCGTGGTATTGAACCGCGTGCCGACGGCGGAGAACCTGGTCGCGATCGCGTTCGAGATCCTGGATCCGCTCTACACCGAGCGCTTCGGCAACCACCTGAAGCTGCGCCGGCTGCGGCTGTACGAGGCGCCCACCAGCTGGGCCGACTGCGACCGTCAGCCGGCATGAAAAAGGGGCGCCGACATCGGCGCCCCTTCTTCATTGGCGGTGGCCTACTTCCTCGTCGCGGACGAGTCGCTGGCCTTGCCCTGGTCGGCGTTGTGCGTGTCCACCTTCGAGGTGGCCCCCAGCGCCCCGGTGTTGTCGCCCGAGGAGGCCGACTGCTGCGTGCCCTGGCCGGGCGACGTCGTCGTGCCGGCGCCGGCGCTGCCGGTCAATCCTCCCGTGCCGCCCAGCGAGTGCAGGTCGTTCGACCCGCCCAGGCCGCTGGAGCCGGTCGCGCTGCTGGCGGCCGCCGAGGAGGATGATCCGCCGGACGAGCCCTGGTTGTTGTCGCGGTTGGAACGCCAGTTGTCGAAGTCCTGCGAGAAGCGCTGGTAGCGGTGCTGGCGCCACTCCTGGTAGTCGCGGTCCAGCTTGCTCAGCTGTTCGGTGCGCCACTGGTGGTAGTCCGGGTCGTGGTGCCAGGACTGCGTGCCACCCTGGCCTTGCTGCCAGTTGCCCTGGTTGCCCTGGAAGTTCGATGACTGGCCGCCGCGGCCGCCCTGGTAGCCGCCGCCCGAGGATTGGCCTTGGCCGGCTCCGAAGTCCTGGTTGCCGCGACCGAAATCATTGCCGCTGCGCGAGCCGTAGCTGCCGGCGTTCCAGTCGCCACCGCCGTAGTTGCCCGAACCGTACCCCTGGTCGGGGCCATAGTTGCTCGATCCGTAGCCGCCGGTGGAGTCGCTGCGCGCGTCATACCCCTGGCTGTATCCGCCGCCGAAGCGCTGCCGGCTCTGGCCGCCCTGGTCATAGCTGCCACCCTGGCCGAAGCTGCCTTGGCCGAAGCCGCCGCCCTGGCCATAGCGGCCCTGGCTGGACAGCGTGCCGTAGTTGTCGCGCTGACTGCCATAGTTGCCAAAATTGCCGCTCTCGGTGATGCCGCGGTTGCCGTAGTCGTTGTCGGCGGCCTGGCCGCCGAAACTGCCTTGTCCGCCGCCATAGCCACCGTAGCCGCTCTGGCTGCCTTGATCGCCGAAGCCGCCTTGGCTGCTCCCGTATCCACCGCGGCCGCCCTGGCCGCCGAAATTGCCTTGGCCACCTCGGCTGCGATCCTCGCCACCGGAGCGATAGCCGCCCGACGAGCCCTGCTGTTCGCGCCAGTTGTCGCCTTGCTGGCCGCGGCCGTACTCGTATTGATCCTGGTGGCCGCGCGAGCCGCCCTGGTCGCTGTAGCCGCCCTGCTGTCCACCACCCTGCTGGCTGCCGTAGCGACCGCTGGACGACGATTGATCCTGCTGCGAGTTCGAAGGGTCTCGCGCGTCGCCTTGTCCCTGCTGCCACGCGCCCGACTGCTGGCCGAAGGTGCTGCGTCCATTGTCGTGTTGAGCCATTTGATTGTCCTTTGCTCCATGGGTTGACCGGCGGCGTCGGTGCGGCGCATCGCTGCGCTGGGCCGACGTCGTCCGGAATCGCGGCAACGGCGATGCCCCGTAGAGCGGGGCTCATATACAAAGAACGATGGCGCGAAAGGGTCACGCGCGCATCATGCGGGCACGGCGTGCGCAGGCGCGGAGGTGCGCGCGCGAGGCAGCGCCAGCGCGATGGCCGCGGCGCCGAGGCCCACCGCCAGCGAGCCCAGGTACATCCAGGTGTAGGCGTGGAAGTGGTCGAACGCCCAGCCGCCAAGCGCCGGGCCCAGTGCCATGCCCAGCCCGGACGTGAGCGTCAGGCCGCCCAGCACGCTGCCCATGATCTCCGGCGCGAAATAGCTGCGCGCGAGCGCGGCATAGAGCGGCATGACGCCACCGTAGGCCATGCCGAAGACGAAGGCCGTGGCATAGAAATCGTCGACGCCGCGCGCGAGCACGTAGGAGCCGGCCGCGATCGCCTGCACCAGCAGGCCGGCGACGATCATGCGCTTGACGCCCAGCCGGTCGCCCAGGAAGCCGAACAACAGGCGACCCAGCAGGCCCGCGAATCCCTCGACGCTGTAGATGGTGACCGCCGTCATCGCCGACAGCCCGCAGCCGAGCGCGTAGCTGATGGTGTGGAAGATCGGGCCGGCGTGCGTCGCGCAGCAGGCGAAATAGGTGGCCGCCAGCACGATGAACGGCCGCGACCGCATGGCCTGTCCGGCGGCCTGCTTGAGCGCCGGCGCCCCCAGGCCGCCGGCGTCGACCGCGGCCGGCATGTGCGGCGGGCGCCGGATGCACCATGCCGCCGGCACCAGCAGCACGACGACCGCGATCGCGAGAATCAGCTCGGCCGTCCGCCAGCCGTGGCGCGCCACCAGCGCGGTGGCGAACGGCGACACGGTCATGGGCGCGACGCCGATGCCCGACGACACCAGCGAGACCGCCAGCGCCCGATGCTTGTCGAACCACAGCGTGACGGTGGACATCAGCGGCACCATCAGGCTGCCCGCGGCGATGCCGATGAACAGTCCGTAGACCGCCTGGAATTGCAGCAGGGTGGTCGTCCGGCTGGCGAGCGCCATCCCCGCGCCCAGCAGCAGCACACCCATCAGCAGGATCGTGCGCGGGCCATGGCGGTCGCTGAGCCTGCCCCAGAAGAACGAGCCGATGCCCATCGTCAGGAAATTGAGCGTCATCGCAAAGCCGATGCCGCCGCGCGACCAGCCGGTGTCGGCCGATATCGGCGCGAGGAACACGGGCAGCGCGAGCAGGGCGCCCATCGCCATCCAGGTCATCAGCGCGCCGGCCGCGACGATGACCCATCCATAGTGCAGTTTCGCCATGTCGGAATCCTCCTGTTCCTCTCACGACGAACGGACAGCGTTGATTTCGACGGGGCGGCCGCCGGATGCGAACTTTTATCTGATCGGACGCCGATCGCTATGCGCTGCGAAGCGCCGACTCGGTGCCAGGCATGCTCGCGCGCGGTTCGCCGGCAGCTGCCGCGGTGAACTCGCGCATCTCGTGCGAGCAGAAGATATCCATGCGGGTGCCCTGCTCCTGCTTCAAGGCGCGCAGTCGCGCCTGGTTGTCACGGCGCGCCGAACGGTCCTTGTCCATGAGCCACTGGTACATGGTCAGGCCGGGGGTGCAGCGTGGCCGGTGGGCGTCGAGTTCGCGGTGGTCGAAGTAGGCGTCGCCGGCCAGCAGTGTCCAGCGGTCGTCGCCGCGCACGGCCACGCCGGCATGGCCGAAGGTGTGGCCGGGCAGGGGCACGAGCAGGATGTCGGGCGGCAGCCCCGCCAGCTCGCGCACGCAGTCGAAGCCGAACCAGGCCTGGCCGCCGCCGGGCTCGTAGGTTCGCCAGCGGGGCCGGGTCGACCATTGCTGGGGCCGGAAACGCTGTCGGTCCAGCCAGGTCTTCTGCAGCATGGCGTAGTCGCGCTCGCGCCGCATCATGTGCACGGTGGCGTGCGGGAAGTCGTCGAGGCCGCCGGCATGGTCGAAGTCCAGGTGCGTGAGCACGATGTGGCGCACGTCCTGTGCGCGCCATCCGAGTCGTTCGACCTGTCGGATCGCGGTCATGTCCTCGCGGAAATCCGGGCTCAGCAGGCTCAGGAAGAAGGCGCTCAGGCGCTGCCGCGGGTTCGCCACGTCGCGCAGCCCGAAACCCGTGTCGACCAGCACCAGCCCGTCGGGCCCCTCCACCAGGAGGCAGTGGCAGGCCAGGCGCGCGCGACAGGCGATGCAGCCGGTGACACCATCCATCAGCCGGCCGCCCAGCGGGCACGAAGAGATGCAGTTCAGGTGGTGGATGCGCATGCCAGCTCCCAGGGGTGAGCGCGTGCCGCAGCAATTCGCTTTCCCCGGCAGCGCGCCGCGCTTCAGCCCTCGTACGCCGCCAGTCGGCGCTGCTCCTCGGGCGTGAACAGCCGGTTGCGCAGGTCGCCCACCGCCGCGGCATGGTCCGCCTCGCTCGCGGGCGTCGACAACGCCGCCGCACGCTGCGCCAGGTAGGCCGCGATGCGGGCCTTCCACGCCGTCTCCTCGCGATCGACGTCCGCCAGCCGGTTGGCCGCGTCGGGTGACGTGGCCGCGGCGCGCATGCGGTAAACGTCGTCCTCGCTGCCACCCTGCGCGCGGATCTGCTGCGCGGCCTCTTCCAGCCGCACGACGGCCAGCGGCGCCTCGCGCTGCGCGCGCACGCTCGCGGGCAGCTGCGCGTCGAGCGCGGCCAGGCGGTCGTGGCGTTGCCGCGCGTCGAGTGCGGGATCCTGCTCGATGGCCATGCGCGCGAGCGCGGCCGAGGCCTCTGCGTCCTGCGGGCCGAACAGCGCCTGCGATTCGGCTTCGCTGAACCAGGTGGCTCGCAGCGCGAGCATCAGGCGCAGGCCCTCGCGCAGGGTGTCCACGCTGCGGGCCGCCGCCTTGGCCGGCCGCTGCGATTTCAGCGCCGTCTTGAACTGCAGGTAGCGCGCAAACAGATCCTTGGCCTGGCGCGCGGCGGTCGCTGCCAGCCGGCCGTCGAGGTCGTGTTCGACCTGCGCCTGGATCGCGGCGATCGGGAGTTCACCGACGGTGGTCAGGTAGTAGTCGAACAGGCGGATCAGCGCCGGCTCGAGCACCAGCGTGTCGTCGGCGCGCGCGGTCGCGCCGCCGTCCGGGGTGCTGCCGGCCAGCGACGACGCCACGGGCGCCGGCGCGGCCACGAGCGCCGGCGCGGCCATCGGCGCCGGGTCGGCCGCAGTTGGCGCCGCGGCGGGCGCCCCTTGCAGGGCGATCACGAACAGCGCCGTCGCCGCGACCACGCCCGCCACCCACGTCATGGGTAACTGGCGCGCGCGCATCTCACAGCCCCGCGTTCTTCAGCCGGTTGGCCTGGTTGCGGAACAGGCTCTTGGGATCGACCTCGAACCAGTTGACGATGCCGGCGGTCTGGTTGACCTCGTCCAGATGGTTCATGCCATAGTCGTCGCGGATCACGGTGCCCAGATGGCTGCTGCAGGAACCGACCAGCCCGTCGTTCTTGGCGCCGCTGTAGACGAGCGCGGTCAGCGCCAGCGCCGGATCGAGCGGATCGAGCGCGTTGGTGTAGGGTTGCGCCCCGCTCCAC